>JALERS010000018.1 GCA_022763905.1 Prevotellaceae bacterium
CAGTAGCGTACTGTAGCAACTCTTGGCACCCAGGACATAATTCATTATTGCCCTCCTTCTTCCTGCAGTACAGAACGTATCATCTGCTCCACAACTCGCTGCTCTTCCTTTATTCTTTTCATCTTTTTATTTTAAGAATGGATCAAGCGTAGCCAGCAGTTCGGCTTTATCTACCACACCGCTTGTGCGCCACAATACTTCTCCGTTTCGGAAGAGCATCAGCGTAGGCACGGATTGAATGCGGTATTGACTATCGTCTTCCTCTGTCGCGACTCGGCATAATCCAAACAAGTTTGGCTTCTGCTCTCGCTGCTCCATCGGTTGGCTTGCTGTTACGCCGTACTTATCTACATCCACTTTGATGATGCGGATTCTGTCACCCAGCACTGTCTTCACCTGCTCCAAGATGGGGGTGCATCATCTTGCATGGCTGACACCATGTGGCGAAGAAGTCGACCAACCGACGCACGTTTCTGTCCCCCGGGAAACGGGGGAAACGAAGGGGGTTAAGAGCAGAGTCGAGCTTGCTCGAACTATGCCTTGCAAGAAGGGGGAAGACGAAGTCAAGACCAGTTGGTCGCCTGATATAACGTCTTTGAATGTTTCCATCTTTATCTGTCTATTTCTGTGAATCGGTTAAATGTTCTTCCGTCCCTTGGTATTTGCTCGAAAAACATCTTCTCAGGACGAACCCAGTTGCTTCCTCACCATGTATGTTCAGGCAGTCTATTTACCGATGCAGAATTTTGAAAAAATATTGTGGATAATATCGGAAGAGGAAATCTCTCCTACTATCTCACCTAAATGGTACAGACATTCACGAAGATCTTGAACTATCAAGTCAGATGGCAACTGACGGGACATGGCTACTTCTGCCCTTTCTACACACAACAAGGCTGATTGCAATGCCTCATAATGACGAAGATTAGATACTATATAGCCTTCGGAATGACCTGATAATTCACGAACATATGAGACCAAAGCTTCCTTCAAACATGACAAACCTTCACCAGTCTTTGCTGATAGAACCATCGAAGGATATCCAGTCTTGGCTAAAGAATGCTCTATTGTCGTTCGGTCTTTATCGGAAACCTCATCCCACTTGTTGATTACCAAAAAAACAACCTTGCCAGAAGGTACAACTTTACTAATATATTCAGATACTTGCAAAAGGTCCTCTCCTTTCGTGCATTTGATACCATCTACCATCCATACTACAACCTGTGACTGGGATATCTTTTGAAAAGTGCGTTCAATACCTATCTTTTCTATTGTATCTTCTGTATCCCTAATACCTGCTGTATCTATAAAACGGAAAAGATAACCGGAAAGGGTTACCGTATCTTCTATACTGTCACGGGTAGTTCCAGCTATATGACTTACAATGGCCTTGTCTTCTTCCAAAATAGCATTGAGCAATGTAGATTTACCTACATTAGTATCACCTACCAAAGCAACGGGGAGTCCGTTTTTAATAACATTACCTTGCTGGAAGGAGTGAACCAACCGATGAAGATGGGCTTTCAAGTCATGCAACAATGCTGATAATTCTGTGCGATCAGCAAAGGCCAAATCTTCATGGTCACTGAAATCAAGTTCGAGTTCAAACAAGGAAGTTATATGGAGGAGTTTGTCTTTTAGGTTATTGAATTCCACCGAGAATCCATTACGCATCTGGTTGAGTGCTAAACTATGGGATGCTTGCGTAGTGGAGGCAATAACATCTGCCACTGCTTCAGCCCTACTCAAATCCATCTTTCCGTTGAGAAAGGCGCGTTGGGTGAACTCTCCGGGTTGTGCCATATGACAACCATGGGAGATGAGCAGTTCTTGTATTCTTTGGGTAATATATAGGGAATTATGACAGGATATCTCAACCGAATCCTCTCCTGTATAAGAATGGGGAGCCCGAAAGACGGCAAGCAACACTTCGTCCACGACTTGTTTGTCATCGTCTACTATATCGCCATAATGAAGTGTGTAGGGAGCAACCTGCAATAGGCTGAAGTGCTTTTTGGGCGAGCTGAATATTCTATCGGCTATATTGACGGAATTGGGACCAGACACTCTGATTACGCCAATAGCCCCACCCTGTCCAGTTGCCAAGGCACATATGGTAGTTCCTGTCATAAAGATTTCTTAAATACGGTCAAGTACCATTTTGATAAGTCCTTCCATGGAATTCTTATATGAAACATTGGCCGTACGTTCCCTTCGATTGGCAATAACCATACAACAGGTCAAAGCTTTATGGCCCATCAATAGGGAAAGGCCTTGTACGGCACTACTCTCCATCTCAAAATTGGTAATACGAATTCCTTGATATTCAAATGCCTCTACTTTGGCATTCTGCTCAGGGTCAGCTAATGGTAAACGCAATTCGCGTCCCTGTGGACCGAAGAATCCACCACAGGCAATAGTGATGCCTCTTACCATATCATCGGAAGCAATACGATTAAGCAATGTCTCATTGCTGTCTACCACATAGGGAGCGCAGAGCAATGGATTCCAATGCATATGGCGAGTAAACGCTTCTTCCAATGCAAGGTCACAAACACCATTTCTTCCTGCATAAAAATTCAGCAATCCATCAAATCCGATGCTTTTCTGACTGGCGATATATGTGCCTATTGGGGTATATTCCTGTAGCCCCCCACAAGTTCCAATACGAACAATGTCCAAAGATGTCAACACAGACTTTACCTGGCGTGTAGTGAAATCTATATTGGCCAATGCGTCCACTTCATTAAGAACAATATCAATATTGTCACAACCAATACCTGTTGACATGACAGTAATGCGTTTACCTGCATAAATACCTGTAATGGTATGGAACTCCCTGTTGGATACCTCGCATTCTACAGTATCAAAATATCCAGCTACAACTTGTACACGACCAGGATCACCGACTAAAACGACCTTTTGGGCAAGTTGTTCGGGTTTGACATGAAGATGAAATACACTTCCATCGGGATTAATGATAAGTTCTGAAGGTTCAAAAAACGTTTTCATCGTAGTAGAGTTTATTTGTACACACCCAATTTAGTCTGTTCTTCATAACGGATATTCCATTCCAAATCCGAAATAGTATCATCCAATTGTTCAAGTACTTGCTCCTGCTTAATAATGGTATTCTTCAAAGCAGGAGAATAGTTTCTCCTATTGGCAAGCAACTCTTTCTCAAGTGCTGTACGCTTGCGTGAAAGATCTATCCAGTTCTTGGCTAGTTGTCGAGCCTTATCGCTTTTAAAATCACCGAGTGAAGTATAGAGGTATCCGTTATATATAGGCAAAGAAAAAACGGCACCTACAGCAACAGATGCTGACGAACGGGAAGTCTCCAACAACTCAGAATAACGCTGACGAGCAGATTGGTATACCTGTCTGTTCTCTTTCTGTGTAGATACCATATCATGAATCATGGCTAAATGGCGCAATTCCTGACTTTCAGGTTCCATCACATAGACTTCTCTCGTTTCACTCGGTACAAATACATATATACAAACCTTGCCTTCAGGTTGCTTGCGGTCTGTCACTAACCATCCTAGATGGTTAGTCTCATCAATTGCCATAAAATATTCGTTATCAGGAGAATTATAGGGCATTCCCATATTTTCAGATTTAAGAAATTTCTTCGTATCCGTATTGTATCTGGTAACATAGATATCATAACCTCCTAACCCTCCAGTCGTATTGGAAGCATAATACATAGTCATACCGTCTGACAACAGATATGGATTACATTCATCCCCATCACTACCGACCAGTCCCAAAGGAGTGCCCCCATCCCAACTATCGTCTACCTTGTACTGACAATGTAGTTTCATTTTGCCAGAAGCATCTTTGGCACTGAAAAGCATCCGGTCTTGAAACTCATTCATATAGGTGGTAGTGTGAAGGATTTCCTTGTTATCAGCAGTTGATGATTGAAAAGATTCTTTCCAATAACCTAACACACCACAGCCAGCATTCAATCTAAGAGATTGGAGAAAAGCCGTCTTATCCACAACGACACTATCCACAAACACCACCTTAGCTGTAGCTGTAATCATATTGGCTCCTATCCTAGCCTGCTCTTCCTTGGATTCCCAATCCTCCACAGGCTGCTTCCCAACATCTGTTGTTTCTTTTCTTTGCTGGATTTCATTCAGTGCCTGCTCAAAAAGATATTGATTCAACAATGAATCGATATTGACTACAGGTTTTACCTTGACGGCAGACCTGCGTCCTCTTTGCGCCAACACATCAGCTGGGTTGGCAAGCATGACACATAGCAATATCAGAATAAGATTTCTTTTCATAATAACATCTGTATATCCAAGCCAAAATTACGAATTTTTTGAGACATAACTTCTTCTTCCTATAACTAAAGAAGGAAGAGGATATCCTCTTCCTTCAATATATTTTATCTTGTAGGGACCTATTCTTATTTTGAAAGGTATTTATCCATGGCCGCCGCAGCTCTCCTTCCGTCTCCCATTGCAAGAATTACTGTAGCACCTCCTCTTACAATATCACCTCCAGCAAACAGGAAAGGAACAGAGGACTGCATGTTATCATTCACTACAATGGTATTCTTCCTTCCCAGTTCCAAACCTGCAATAGATTTGGGAACGATGGGATTGGGGGACACTCCCACTGCCACAATGGCCATATCAATATCCAGTGTTATAGTAGCACCAGGGATAGGTACAGGAGAACGACGACCAGAAGCATCGGGTTCACCCAATTCCATTTTTTGCAAAACCACTTGGCGTACTGCTCCCTTATCGTCTGCTATGTATTCTATGGGATTATGCAATGTAAGGAATTCTATACCTTCCTCCTTGGCATGCTTCACCTCTTCGGCTCTTGCGGGCATCTCCTTATCGCTTCGACGATAAACAATCCATACTTTTTCTGCTCCCAAACGCTTGGCTGTACGGCAAGAGTCCATGGCTGTATTGCCACCTCCTACTACAATAACACGTTTTCCATTATTGATAGGAGTATCACTTTCAGGATTGGAGGCATCCATCAGATTGACGCGAGTAAGATATTCGTTGGATGACATGATACCTGCACTATTTTCCCCGGGTATACCCATAAAATTGGGAAGTCCGGCACCGGAAGCCACAAACACTCCTGCATAACCTTCTTTCTGCAAATCATCTACATTGATTGTCTTGCCCACAACACAATCCTTGACAAAGCGGACACCCATCTTCTCCAGATTATGTATTTCCACATCCACAATGTGGTTAGGAAGGCGGAATTCAGGAATACCATATTTCAGTACACCTCCTATTTCATGTAGAGCCTCAAATACCGTAACGTCATAACCATATTTGACCATATCACCAGCAAAACTCAATCCTGCTGGGCCTGACCCTACTACTGCCACCTTCTTGCCTTTGGAAGGAGCCTTATCGGGTAATGTAGTCTTTCCACTTTCCCTTTCATAATCTGCTACAAAGCGCTCTAGATTACCTATTGCTACAGCAGGCTCATTCATCTTAAGATGGACGCATTGGCTTTCACATTGTTTCTCCTGCGGACAAACCCTGCCACATACGGCTGGCAAAGCTGATGTCTGCTTGATGACACGAGCAGCATCCAGAAATGCTCCACGTTCTACATTCTTGATGAAGGAAGGAATATTGATGCCTACAGGACATCCTTGCATACAGGTAGGCTTCGGACAATCCAAACAACGCTTGGCTTCCTGCATGGCCTGTTCTGCTGTATACCCCTTGTTGACTTCTTCAACACGTGTGGTTGCCCTGTAGACAGGATCCAATTCATTCATCGGACAACGTGGGATGGCTGTTCTTTCCTTGGGTTTCATGCTACTACGCAATGATGCTCTCCAAGCCGCATTCCTATCCAAAAGTTCTTCCATTGGAGCCAATTCAGACTTACACTCTTCCGTTGAAGGTTTGTCTATCGCACAAGTATCATCTTCTTGTCCATAGTCTATCTTCCGGTCCAGGTGATTCATCTCATCTCTTTCTGCCTCCTTAAAAGCTCCCATACGTTTAAACATCTCATCAAAGTCTACTTGATGACCATCAAACTCAGGACCATCAACGCAAACAAAACGAGTCTTTCCTCCTACTGTTATACGACAGGCACCGCACATACCTGTACCATCTACCATAATCGTATTAAGAGACACGTCCGTGGGTATATCATATTTCTTGGTAAGGAGACAACAGAACTTCATCATAATGGCAGGACCAATGGCAAAACACTTGTCTACCTTCTCGCGTAGAATGACCTTCTCCATACCAACAGTCACCACGCCCTTTTCTCCATAAGAACCATCATCAGTCATTATAATCACTTCATCAGAAGATTTTCTAACTTCTTCCTCAAGTATGATGAGATCCTTACTACGTCCTGCCAGCACAGATATCACTTTATTGCCAGCTGCCTTGAGTGCTTGTATAATGGGGAGCATAGGGGCCACTCCTACTCCACCTCCTGCACACAAGACTGTACCAAATTTCTCAATATGTGTTGCCTGTCCTAAAGGACCAACGATATCAAGTATACTATCACCTGCCTCCAACTGACACAGACGAGTAGACGAGAGACCTACCGCTTGAACAACCAGCGTAATGGTACCTTCCTTCACATCAGCATCAGAGATGGTGAGTGGAATACGCTCTCCTTTCACATCAATTCTTACTATGACAAAATGGCCAGCCTTACGAGATCTGGCAATCAAAGGAGCCTTTACAACCAGTTGGAACACTTTCTCCGAAAACTGGTGTTTTGCGACAATTGTATACATTCTTACTTGTTTTTTTTTGCTTATTGTATTTTTCATCTGCAAAGATAGTGCAATTTGAGGGTAAAAGCCTCAAACTTGCATAATTGTTTTGCCGAAATGAGCTTGTCTTCTCAAAAATGGCATCATTCTATCAACAGAAACGGAAAAAGACAGAAAAAAAAGAACTGTCCTTACGTCAAGAACAGTTCTCTTTGGGTATATCAATTTATTGGCTTATGCCTCAACCTGTGTTTCTACAGTAACAATACTACGGTTACGGCCATCATGTTTGAACATCACGATACCATTCTCCAAAGCATAAAGAGTATGGTCACTTCCCATACCAACATTCTTACCAGGATAATGAACAGTACCTCTCTGACGTACAAGGATATTACCGGCAGCACATTGTTGTCCACCGAAAATCTTTACGCCCAATCGTTTGGAATGTGACTCACGACCGTTCTTAGAACTACCTACACCTTTCTTATGTGCCATTTTAGTTAGATTTTAATGATTATGCAACAATTTGCTTAACAATAACCTCAGAGAATTGCTGACGATGACCATTCTTCTTGCGGGAGTCCTTACGACGCTTGGTCTTGAAGATAATCACCTTATCGCCCTTTACTAACGGGTTACATACTTCTACTATCACTTTGGCACCTTCTACAACAGGGGCACCAACCTTGATGTTTTCGCCATCGCTGACAAGCAACACCTGCTCAAATTCTACGGCCTTACCTTCTTCAGCATCCTTGATATGGTGAACGAAGAGCTTCATTCCCTCTTCTACCTTGAACTGCTGGCCGTTAATACTAACAATTGCGTACATTATTATATATGTATTATTGTTTTGCCTGGAGGCGAATCTCTTCGTGAGAATTTCTTTCGATGAGCCTTGGCAATAAAACGGATGCAAAAATACAATTATTTTTTGATTCACACACTATTGTCTTCCTTTATTTTTCTCATGTATAGGTATTTTTTGTCCATCTTTTCTTACTTGCCAGTCAGAATTCCAGATTGAGTTTCACATTGAGCAAGCGACCGGTCAGATAATTGGGTACTGCATATTGTCTGTTGGTAACATCAGTCACCCAATAATAAGAATTGACATTGTTGATGCCGAGTACATTAAACACATCTATACCCAGCCATGCATTCTTAATTTCCATCGGAGACGGTTTCCGCTTCTCATTCTTGTACAATCGATACCCCATACCTATGTCTACACGCTTGTAAGCAGGTGCCCTAAAACTATTGTACTCCACACTGGAGTGCGGTGCACCAAAGGGCAAACCATCTGCAAAGGCAGCCTTCAACACCAATTTCCATTTATCGGTTCCAGGAAAATAATCGGTAAAAAAGAGATTAATATTGAATCTTTGGTCTGTAGGCAGACTCATGGACTTACCATTCCACTTCTGACGGGCCGACATCACCCCGAACGTTATCCAGGAGTCGGTACCTGGAACAAACTCGCCAAAAAACTTAAAATCTGCACCTATCACCGTTCCCTTGCTTACATTATCACCATAATAGACAAGCCGCATATTATTGACGCTGTAAGGAATCAGATGATCCAATTTCTTGTAATACATCTCCGCCGACAACTTAAAAGGACGATTCAGCAATCTGAACTGATAATCTCCTCCCACCACAACCTGAAAGGATTTTTGCGAGCGAATATTCTTATTCAAGGAGACGCACGTATTGCCGTCAGTGGTAATGGTATCCCTCAACTCTTTGTAGAAAGGACTTTGGTAATAGAGTCCGGCAGCCATACGCAGAGTAAGATTCTCATTGAATAGAGGAATCATAGCTACCGACACTCTGGGACTCACCAGACATTCCTTGTTCCAATCCCAGTAGCTGGCCCTAACTCCATAATTGATGGTAAAAAGTCCTTTCTCATTCTGAGTCTTATAGGTATCCTGTATATAGCCTTCCCATCTGTTGGACTCCAACTCAGTCAATGCCCTTAACTGATAGATGAGTCGGAACTGGTCTGCCCAACTGGGTATGTTGTAACCCGAAGAATCCCTACTCTCCCATTCTGACGCATTTTCCTTGATACGCTCACTCTTCCAGTTGATACCAGATGACAAGCGATGGGACTTGAAACCAGTGACAAAATGCAAGGCAGTCTGCACCACATCGGCTGTAAGGAAATTCCTGGCATGTTCCATATAGGCACCCACACCCAATTGCTCTTGAGTGGTGGTTTCATTGAGCCAGTATTCTCCGCTAATATCATACGTCTCTTCTTCTTTGGTGGAAAAAGCGGATGTTATCCATGAAAGAGAAGTCTTCTTATTGAATGCATAGCCAATATCTACTGCTCCGAAATATGTACGAAACAAGTCTTTCTCCTGTCCATCAAAATATACTTTGAAGTTCTTGGCTTCATTGAGTGTACCAAATTTTGTTTCACGGTCTTCTGGCTGGAAGCGATAATGATTGGAAGATACATTAGCGATAACATCTACATGCCAATGGCTGTTGGGACGCCAGGAAGTGTAATTCTGATAGTCTAGAAAACGGGGGGTATACTCACCCTTGGTATCTAAAGAACCGAGGAGAAGTCGTGTAGTCTTATAACGAAAACCATTCATCATGGAAAACTTCTTGTTCCCCCACCCTACATAGGCATCTGCTCCCATAAAACTGGCAGACAAAGAGGCTTCCCATTTTTCAGGACGCTTATAGGTAATATCCAGGACAGAACTCATCCTGTCACCATATCGCGCAGCAAACCCACCTGCCGAGAAACGGATATCACTGACCATATTGCTATTGATGACACTGAGACCTTCCTGCTCACCAGAACGCACCAGCAAAGGACGATACAGTTCTATACCATTCAGATAGACACAGTTTTCATCATAACTGCCGCCACGAACATTGTATTGTGAACTCATCTCGTTATGGCTGCTTACTCCCATCTGAGTCTTCACAAGTTCTTCCACTGCATTGCCAGTAGTTGACGGAAGCGATTTCGTATGGTGAACTCCTACCTGTTGCATCTGGTCAGTCTGTCTGCGGATACTAGTCACACTCACTTCTCCCAAGGTGTTAGATTTAGAAATCAGTTTCAAATCCATTCGGACTGAGTCTCCCGATGGTATCACAACAAATTTTCTAGTACGATAGCCTATCAATGAACATATCAGACGGATGCTGTCTTTACGTTCACAACTCACCCTATAACTGCCATCAGCACCACTCATACCATAGGCAACTTGACCTTCCACATGAATCATCGCATAGCCCACAGCTTGTTCCTTCTCATCGACTACTTTGCCATAGACACTGATAAATCGCTGAGCTTCAGAAGAAACAACCGACACAATCCATAAGAAAGTGACAACAATAAACAGATTACGGTTCATATTATTGATATAACGTATCCCAACGTCTTTTATTGGATATTATTCCAAAAAAAATAATACTGTTCTATAAAACTCAACAAAGGCCAAAACATATGGCTCGAACGCTGATTTTACTGTGTTTGATTCTTGTTTTTCAATTTGATACCCCTCAGCCGAAAAGCGATGGCTAAGGAAGCGCATTTGACGGCACCAAACAAGATTAATGCTCATGTATTACGTCAACTGCTAAACATGATTTGAAGAATTCGAAAAGGACTGGCTCAAAATCCTCGAAACGAATAACCAAACACCCGATGAAACATTACTTTTCGATTGGGAGAGACTTAGTTTATCAAATAAAACAACACCTGTTTATCAGCATTGAGGATGGATATCTTACAAGTTATTGCGGCTCAGTAGAAATATACTGGGGTTTGTATGGAATAACTCTATCCAAACATTGTGGCAATTAGGGTGTATCGGAAAGCACATCCCCTTCCCATGGCATAGATGGCTCAAAGAATGACAGGAGTCCTCATAAGGACACGGAATCTCATCGGAAAAACAAGTATCTTTTCCTAATTTCCCCTCAGCTTCATTGTGTTGCTCCGGATGAATCCCCAAAGACAGGAAGGCAACAGAGAGAAAGCTTCACAAAAACCCAAGTGGAAAAACTATGATTTTACTATTTTTTGTCACGTATTATTACCTCCCGATACATAGCAGTTAAGTGACTTCGGAGAGTATATTGACTTACTTCCCATGAGCACCGACGATTCTTTTAAAAAGAACCGACGATTCTCCCGCTTAGCACCGACGATTCTTTTGCTTAGAATCGACGATTCTTTTAGAAAGCACCGACGACTCTTTTTCAAGTCACCGTGGATGCTTGGAGAAGTCAATCTACTTCATTTCCAAAAGGAGTCATTTCCTGCTTTCACCGGACTCTTTTTCTCTTCATCAACTGAATCAGCAGACAACTTGACAGAAGTCATACTACATCAACAGACACCTGCCACAAGACCCTCCTGTTTTTTGTTGACAAAACGTTCATATCGAACATACTAAACCCTGATAATTTGCAGGGCCGTGCCAAGATATGTGCTTGCTCTATTGGAGGACGGGCATCAATGAGACGGAGTCTCTTCCTTGACTGGCACCCTGCAAGAAAGGAAACGACAACGATTAATTTACCTGTCGCTTTCTGCCCCACTTGAAAATCAACTGACCCAATATAGCGGACAGTAATAATTGTATTTCAAATTATTCTTTTGGGTTATTCCCAAACAGAATTTACAAAAAGTGCAGGATGATATTCCTGCACTTTGAAGAGCGGTAAACGAGACTCGAACTCGCGACCCTTGGCTTGGGAAGCCAATGCTCTACCAACTGAGCTACTACCGCATTGTTTCCCTGCAAAATTACGAATAAATTCATAATCCACAAGAAAGACTAATATTATTTCTTGCCCTTATCCGTCTGATTTAGGATGGTCTCCATCTCAGTGAACTTTTTCTCATCATTGAGGGCAAGATATACATTGTACAACAATGGAGCCCATCTCTCCTTATCCTGAGGGCGCATAGAGCGATATATCTCCAGATAGGGAAGCGATTCTCTCATAAGTTTCATCATCTTCTGTCTGTTGGCAACATACTCCTTGGAATTAATATTGGCCACATTGTCGGCATCAATATTGAGCGCCAGATTATAATAGCAATTGCCTACATAGTAATAGGCATCTGCATTAGCTGTATCAGAAGCTATAATTTCCTTGGAAATCTTGATACAATTATCATAGTCTCTCTTGTTGAACAGAATGATGGCTTTTCCAAACTTAAAGAGAAGATTATCGGGTGATTGTGCCAACAAACTATCGGTCATACGCAGGGACTTATCAAATTGGCCAGTCATATTGTAGTAATCAGACAGATTGCTGAAGAAATACATCTCATTGGGTTCATGAGCCATACCATTGATAAGTTCTTGTTCATAATGGACAGAATCCTGCAGACGAGCATAAGAGACAGCACGGTACTGATAGTACAAATCCGCATTAGCCGTATCCAGTTGGGCCATCTCTTGATGCAGGAATACATCCTTGTAATTACCCGCTTCAAAAGAACAGGACATCAACCAAAAGGCTGCACGAGGCATCTTTGGATCTGTCTCTATTAAATTCGCCTTCTTAAATAGAGGTGAATCAGCTGCATCAAGGTACATTTTCCAAAATTTGATAGCATTAGTATAGTCCTTCTTTCGTGTAAAGAAAATACCGGCATTATACAGATTAGGGTAATAATCAATCAGCATTTCATACCCCTTCTGACGATACTTTGCCTTCTTGCCAGTTTCGCCGACACGAAGTTGCTCAATACTGTCACACTGAAGTATATAGTGGAACATACCATAAGTGGTATTAAAAAATGACAAAGTGTCATAGGCCTGCTTCAAGTACACCTTAGTATTATTCCCCACATTGGCTTGCTTTTGACACAAAGCTGCTAGATAGTAAAGTTCCGGATCATTTCTGAAGTCTTCATCCTTTGTCAGACGATTAACGATGCCCATGGTGGCATTGATATCACCACCCTTCTTTATATAAGTCTTGAGAGGACGATACTCCTTCTGAGCATTCACATCTTGAATGGAAGACAATAAAAGAAGAACTACTACAGATATTATGGTATAATGCACTTTTTTCATACTATATTGTTATATATTGAAACAAATTGACGAGTTATCGACATTGCCGACGGAGAACAGCCTCAGCGTAAACGCCAACTTTTTCCATCCCATACCAAAGGAACCACAATGTTTTCCACATGATGATCATTGAAAGATAGTTTCAAAAAAACATTGGCAGCCTTTTCTCCGACTTCTTCCTGAAGCATTTCCACTGCCAATAGGCTGTCACCTGCCTTACTCTTGGCATGAGCGGACTGTTTGAACAGAACGGACATTACTTTCTTGTATTCATCAGATGCACTGTCACATGACATCATCATGTCAACACATTTGTCTGCATGCCCCTGATAGAAATTAAGCACATAATCCACTGCTGCTTTCTCTGGACTGTCATAGCGCTGACGGTCTGAGCCGTTGCCTTGACAACTTGCAACAGTCAGTGTCACTGCTAATAACCCACCGATGAAATTAGGCAACCTTTTCATTTTTGTCGAGCAAACAGACGGATGGGACATCCGCTCAAATTCCATTTCTGTCTAATCTTATTCTCCAAAAACCTTAAATAGGGTTCCTTGATATACTGGGGGAGATTAGCATAGAAAATGAAAGTAGGGACTTTTGCATCCGGAATCTGGGAGCAATACTTTATCTTGATATATTTGCCTTTAGTGGAAGGTGGCGGATAGGCCTCAATCAATGGCAGCATCTCTTCATTGAGTTTGGAGGTACTGATGTGTGTCTTCATACGGTCATACACTTCTTGGGAAGTCTTGACAACATCAAATATATTCTTGTTGGTAACTGCCGAACCGTATATGATGGGGAAATCAACAAACGGAGCCATACGTTCCCTTACTGTATTGGTAAAATGCTGTACAGCTTCCTTGCTCTTGTCATCCATGATGTCCCACTTATTGACAAATACCACAAGTCCCTTCTGGTTCTGCAAAATGAGACGATAGATATTCATATCCTGAGACTCTATGCCACGCTGGCCATCAATGACAAGCACACATACATCTGAATGCTCTATCGCACGGATAGAACGCATTACAGAATAGAACTCGATATCTTCGCTTACCTTGGTCTTTTTTCTAATGCCCGCAGTATCCACCAGATAGAAATCCATGCCAAATTTGTTGTAGCGCGTATCAATGGAATCACGGGTAGTTCCTGCTATATCGGTTACTATATGACGGTCCTCTCCCATAAAAGCATTGATAAGACTGCTTTTGCCTACATTGGGCCTACCTACAATGGCAAATCTAGGCAACTTGTCGGTCTCTTCTTTGCCACTGTCAGAAGAAAGAATGGATACCACCTTATCAAGCAGTTCACCTGTTCCACTTCCTGAAAGGGAAGAGATGCAATATGGGTCGCCTAATCCCAGTCCATAGAACTCGGCAGACGAATAAATCATTTCGTTATTGTCCGTCTTATTGGAAACAACAATCACTGGTTTATCAATA
The DNA here is from genome assembly GCA_022763905.1 of Prevotellaceae bacterium. Taxonomy (GTDB): domain Bacteria; phylum Bacteroidota; class Bacteroidia; order Bacteroidales; family Bacteroidaceae; genus UBA6382. The sequence goes on from JALERS010000018.1 coordinate 14,289, forward strand.
CGGCGAAGTATGGCAGCCAATTCCTGGTCAAGGTCTGTAATACCTGTCATTACGTCTACCACAAACAAAATGATGTCAGCTTCGTCAGCCGCAATCTTCACCTGTCGGCAAATGGCATCTTCAAATACATCATCCGAGTTGGTTACCCAACCTCCTGTATCTATCAAGGAAAAAGTGCGGCCATTCCATTCGACTGAACCATACTGGCGGTCACGGGTAGTACCTGCCACATCACTGACAATGGCTTGACGTGTTCCTGTCAGTCTATTGAACAATGTTGATTTCCCTACATTGGGACGTCCTACTATTGATACCAAATTACCCATATACTTATTTTCTAAAGAAACTCTAATGTATAAATTAATTGTCTGACGGAACAATATATCCGAAAGCCCCCAAATACTTGTCGGAGTTGCGCCAATCCTTGTTCACTTTTACAAAAATACGGAGAAAAACCTTCTTGTCCAGAAACTTTTCTAAGGATTTGCGAGATTCCATGGAAATTTTCTTCAACGCAACTCCTTGATGGCCTATTATGATTCCTTTTTGACTTTCATGTTCTACAAAAACAGTAGCTTCGATATGCACCAAATCTTTAGATTCCTTGTAGCTATCTACAACTACTTCTGTACTATACGGAATCTCCTTGTCATAATAAAGCAAAATCTTCTCACGTACTATTTCCGAAACAAAGAAACGGAGAGGTCGGTCTGTCAACTGATCCTTTTCAAAATAAGGAGGATTTTCCGGGAGCAGTTCCTTGATACGTTTGAGGACATTGTCTACATTAAAACGAAACTTGGCAGATACAGGATAAATCTCAGCTCCTGGAATCAGTTTTTTCCATTGTCCAACCAATTCTACCAGTTGCTTCTCATTGGTTAGGTCTATCTTATTGATGAGTACCAGTTTGGGAATATCTTTCAAAACATTGACACGCTCTATATAGTCAGCATTTTTCTCATTATTCTCAACAACATCCGTCACATAGACCAAGATATCAGCATCCACCAAAGCATCATTGCTGAACGACCGCATAGACTGTTGCAGTTTATAATGAGGCTTCAGCACTCCCGGTGTATCCGAAAACACTATCTGTGACTCTTCGTCTGTGACAATGCCCATTATCCGATGGCGCGTAGTCTGGGATTTGGAAGTAATGATGGATATCCTTTCTCCAACAAGCAAGTTCATCAGTGTAGACTTGCCCACATTGGGATTACCGACGATATTGACAAACCCTGATTTGAATGCCATAATTGATTTTATGTGTTTCGATGTTGACAAAACAGACGTCCTACTCACCAAGAGAGAGCAGGACGCCTGGATATAGGGAAACTGATTGTTTTTGAAATGCTACAATTAATATTAGTCCTTCGTATCGTACGCCCACTTCAGATAAGCCGATCCAAAAACGAAACCTGCACCGAAAGCCGTAAGGATAATCTTGTCTCCCTTCTTCAGATTCTTTTCAAAATCCCAAAGAGCAAGAGGAAGACTGGCAGCACTCGTATTGCCGTAACGCTGTATGTTCACCAAGACTTTCTCCATAGGCATCTCAAGCGTATTAGCAACAGCCTGAATGATTCTGACATTTGCCTGATGCGGAATAATCCAATCAAGATTATCCTTGTTCAAACCATTTCTTTCTGCAATCTGTGCTGTGAGCTTACTCATATTGTTAACCGCATACTTGAAAACGGTACGGCCTTCCTGATGGATAAAATGCATCTTGTTGTCAATAGTAGCATGGGTAGGAACATTGACACTTCCACCTGCAGGAAGATGCAGATACTGGAAACCTGATCCATCGGTACGAAGTATACTATCCTGCCAACCCAAATCCTCTTCTGTCGCCTCTACCAATACTGCTCCTGATCCATCACCGAAGATGGGACATGTAGCCCTATCAGTATAATCCACGAAAGAAGAAGTCTTCTCAGCACCGACAACTACAATACGCTGATATCTTCCACTCTCTATCATGCATGCAGCTGTATCCATAGCATAGATGAATCCGCAACATGCAGCTTCAAGATCGTAGGCGAATGCTTTGGTCATATGCATAGCCTCAACAATCTGTGTAGCATTGGAAGGATAGTGATAGTCTGGCGTACAAGTAGCACAAATGACGCCATCAACAGTTGAGGCATCAACACCGGTCTTCTCCATCAGCTGAGCAACAGCCTTCTTGGCCATGTAACAACTGCCCAAACCTTCTTCTTTCAGAATGCGACGTTCCTTGACACCAATACGAGTCATAATCCACTCGTCATTAGTATCAACCATCGTGGACAATTCGTCATTGGTCAATACATAGTCGGGCACATATCCGCCCACACCGGTAATTACAGCATGTAATTTACTCATCTGCAACAGCTCACTTCTTATTCGGCTACTACATTTTCTACAGCCACCTTACCCCTATAATAGCCACAACTGGGACATACAGTATGATAGACATACCATTCGCCACAGTTAGGACACTTGGCCAGAGTAGGAGCTACAGCTTTATCATGAGTTCTTCTCTTGAGAGTTCTTGTCTTTGATTGTCTTCTTTTAGGATGTGCCATTTCTATTAAATGTTTAGTATGTTATCTTTTTAATTTACCAAATACCTGCTGATAACTTCTTCCATATCCGCATCACATGCACCTTCGGGATGTACATGGCGCTCAGGAATGGACAGCACAATATAATCGTAAATGTGTGGTTCCAAATCCAGAATACCAACTTCTCTGTTCACAAGCACTGCGTCGCTACCATCAACTGTCATATCTGACAACTTCACTTCAAAGGTATTCACTGAAGATACATCCAATTTCAGTTCACCATTGCAACGTGTACAAGTGGACAAGACATAACCTTCCAGGCTAATCGTCACTTCAAACGAAGAAGCCTTTTTGGCTATCTGCACCTTGACATCAACAGAACCTTGGCGAACAAGAGAATACGCCTTTCCTTCAAAGAACTGATTTCCTATATGAAAACTCAACTCTTCCCGTAAGGCACTCATTGTACCCAGATTATAGCTGAATAATGTCATTTCGTACATACGGCGTGCAAAAATACAATTTTTTTTTGAGGTGACAACAATAACTTGTTTTTTTATTCCAATCTTACATGATTTTCAGATGATACAGACAGAAAAAACAGATGGTATTTATCACGTCAAATGATTTTTTGTAAGTTTGCAGTTAGGATGATTGATAGAAAGACCATTGACGAAATTATCAACAAAACGGATATTGTTGAAGTAGTTTCCGAGTTTGTTTCGCTGAAAAAAGCCGGAATGAACTATAAGGGTCTTTGTCCGTTCCATAATGAAAAGACGCCTTCTTTCATGGTCTCCCCCGCCAAAGGTATCTGCCATTGCTTTTCCTGTGGAAAAGGCGGTAATGCCATCAACTTTCTTATGGAACATGAACAGTTCTCCTATGTAGAGGCTTTACGTTGGCTAGCCAGAAAATACAATATCACCATTCAAGAAAAGGAACTTTCATCTGAAGAAGTAGAAGCAAGAGGAAGACGCGAAAGTCTCTACATAGTGAATGAATGGGCATCCAACTATTTCCAAAATATCCTCTACAATACAGAGGACGGGCAAACATATGGCCTCGGATACCTGAGGCAACGCCAACTGAGAGATGATACCATTGCAAAATTCCAACTAGGTTACTGCTTGCCCCAAAAAGATGCCATGTCAAAAACAGCCCTGCAGGCAGGATATGCAGAAGATTATCTTACCGAAACAGGTCTTTCCGTCAAGCGGGAAGATGGGACTCTTTATGACAAGTATCACGGGCGTATTATCTTCCCTATCCAAAGCCTTAACGGAAAAGTAGTGGCTTTCGGAGGACGTATACTCGACAACAACAAGAAGGTTGCCAAGTATATCAATTCGCCAGAATCAGAAATCTACCACAAAAGTTACGAACTCTATGGTATCCATCAGGCGAAACGTGCCATCCAAAAATATGATTGCTGCTATCTGGTAGAAGGATATCTTGATGTCATCTCCATGCATCAGAGTGGTATTGAAAACGTGGTGGCTTCTTCTGGAACATCATTGACAGAAGGGCAGATTAGAATGCTACACCGATTCACCCAAAATATCACCGTACTCTACGATGGAGACTCTGCCGGTATACATGCCTCCTTGCGTGGCATCAACATGCTTCTCGCAGAAGGTATGAACATAAAAGTACTCCTTCTTCCCGACGGGGAAGACCCAGACAGTTTCTCCCATCAACACACAGCAGATGAATTTAAACAATACATCATATCCCATCAAGAAGATTTCATTTCCTTCAAAATTCGTATCCTACAGGATGATGCCAAAGACGACATGACTAAACGTGCCGCAGTAGTCAATGATATAGTAGAAAGCATATCTGTCATCCCTGATGCTGTAACACGGTCTGTCTACCTGCAGGAATGCAGTAGACGGCTAAACATTAAGGAAGAAGTCCTTATTCATGAGATTACTCTCAAAAGAGAAAAAAACAAAGAGGAACTTGCCAAGGAGCGAAGACTGCAACAACAAAGGGAAGAGAATAAGGAAGAAAATGAAAATGTAGCGGAAAACAATACCGAAACAACAGATTCCACACAAGTTGATACCTTCCGCATAACTACTCCACTGGAAAAAACAGAGGAAGCATTGATGAAGATTATTGTGCAATACGGAGACTATACCTTACAGGTCAGAACCAATGACGACAATACTTTTTCCGATGTAACCCTCATTGACTTCATCCAAACTGATTTGAAGAATGACGGTATCGGCTTCAGCCATCCTATCTTTGCAAAGATGTGGAAAGAAATTACCAGTCATGCCGGAAGTCCGAATTTCAAGCCTTACCAATTCTTCCTTCATTCTACTGATGTCCATCTATGCAAACATGCCGCATTACTGTTGAGTAACAGATATCAGCTGAGCCAATGGATATCTAACGAGAAATCAATTAGAACAACAGAGGAGAAACTGGCAGAAATTACGACAGCACTTCTATTGAAGATGAAATACCATATTATTGAGCAACAGATTGAAGCCATCCTCAAACAACTACAGAACGTTTCACAGACTACATCTGAATACAACGAACTGCTGAATCAATATCAAATCCTCATCTCAATCAAAAGAGAATTGTCCCGCCAAGGGGGGAACACCAATATTTCCTTATGAATCTATCTTGTCCCTTCTTTTCTTCGGAGATAGTCATCCATGAGACAATCTTGTAATATCCACTCGCAAAAGAGGGTTCGCTCAGGAATTCCTCTCACTAAAAATGCATCAAAAGAACATGGATATTATTGCTGTCCGTTAAAACCGGTATATCGGTCAATATAAAATCAGAATACCATTCATTAGACAACAATAGGTTTCAGCAGGAGTTTATCACCCATTGAAACCTATTGAAACTTATGCCCCCAGCATCATGCTTATTCTACTTTGGGAGAGGGCTGAGGAGAGACTCTCCTAAATATTATTTCTTTAAAAGAGAAATAAGCAGTTCTGGTTCGTTGGTAGTAATGAATTCTACACCTTTATTAATGTAATACTTCATAACTTCTGGACTGTCAACTGTCCATATATTGATTTTCAATCCCATATCTTTGAACTGCTGCAACCATTCAGGATGTTTTTTCATGAATACATCTTGGTGATAGTCTACTCCTGTCAGTCCCATAGCCTTGACTTCTTCTGGAGATTTGTCGCCATTGAGATAATAGACGGGAGTACCCTTTGGGGCTTCTTTCACCAACTGCTCACATGCAGCTGCAGAGAAGGCTATGTAGTCAACGCGCTCTTCCAGTTTGGCTTTCTTGACTAAAGAAAGTACCTCAGATACACATTTGGCCTGCTGAGACTTGTCTTTATGTGTCTTGATTTCAATAACCAAACGGCAATTGCCTTTCTTGACAGTTTTGAGATAGTTCTTCAATTTGGGCATTTTTTCTCCATTGTCCAAAACTACCTTATTGCACTCTTTGGATGTAGATTTCTGAATTTCGCAACCTTTGAATACACGGTCATGATTGACATATACCACACCGTCAGTACTCATCCATACGTCAATTTCAGAACCATATACATTAATAGCATCAGCCTTCTTATAGGAGGCAAGACTGTTCTGGGCAGAACCTTCAGCATTGCCTGATTGACCAGGAGCTTTCCAGTAACCACGATGTGCAACCACTTGTGTGTCTGCCATAGCTACTGTGGTGCACATCAACATGGCGAGACAAAAAATCATCTTTTTCATATGCATTGAATTGTATTGTTAGAATATTGTATTTTGCAGACAAATATACAAGATTTCTTTTGACTTGAAGCTATATCAGGATGAGAAAATCACATTTCAGTTTATAACAACCCTATTTGAGACAAATGAACAAGCAGTTTATCTCACCCATATCTTTGCTCCATTCAACAAGTAGATGCCTCTCGGCAGACTCTTTTGCTGCAGAAGAATCATTCCGTTGGGAACAATACGCCCTTGCGTATCATAGACTATGTTGTTCTCTTTCCTAGATGAACAGACGGGCTGATGAACTCCAGTCGGTTCTACTTTTACAAAAAGTTGAATGGGAGTTTGTTGGGATGTGTAATTGAGGAATCTTGGGAAACTATTATTGAACTGCAGGATACCATATTTCGTATGGGTACTCTGAATAACAACATTACCTTCTTGGGTGAAAGATATGTTCCAAGTATCTATTCCATTTCCCCATGCCAATTTCTTGGCATCTGAAGCTCCAAGTGTGTTTTGATTCTTATCTACTAGCTTCCATGCGCTTCCGCTTGACTCTAGAAAGAATGTTTGCATATCGTTGGGCACTTGGGTGATTCTTGTTACACTATCGGTTGCAAATGTAGCATCCAATGCCGATAAATAATTACCAGAAATAGGTCCTGAAACAGATTGTAAGTCAATACAACCTAATGTAACACATTTGCCGTTAGCCAACTCTTTTTCTGATCTAACTTGCCACCAGCCAGGTTCCCTATCGTCAGGTTCAGGTGAAATAGTATCAGTAATGGGTGGCTGTGTACCACCTTCAATGTGCTTATAGAGTACTGCATCTGCCAGAGAGAACGGGATGGTATTCTGTTGACCCCATATATGGTTGGCAAGAATGGGATAATCAATGAATGGATTACGGTTGCCTTGAATTTTCTCTACAGCATTGTTGATGTTCTTCTCATCATCAGAAACAGGATCAGCATCATGCCATCTCAATAGCAGGTTGACCAACCACGGGGAAAGAGTTGGCCATGTTTCCTTGGCTATTTCACTTTTGACAGTTGAATGGCTCCCCCAACTGATGTCATCATAACAGGTAGCCACATAAAAATAGATACGGGCAAAATCTCCTTTATGCTTGTCATTGGGTTCGAAGACGTAACGATAATAACCTCCCTGCCCTTCTTTAGGACTACCAACTTTAATGCATCCATTGTCATAGGAAGGATTCCCCACAACTTCCCCTAACGGGTAATTACTCTTGCTAGAGTTGGCTTTCATCTCAGAAGGAATTACACTAAATAGGTCAGAATAGGCAGCATTTCTTACCCCTCCCCACCAACTGTTGGGCACAACATGCTCTCTGTTCCACATACTGGTTTGAGAATAGTCATATATCAGGTTCGAAAACATGTCATACACTTGTTGTGATGTGCCCCGAACAACATATATATTGAGATAATCATCTTTCAACTGGTCATAACTACGCTGACTATGGTCCTTTATAATTTGTCCTAATGCTTGTTTCAGATTATCTCGACTGAGACCATCAGCAGACTGGTAATAGGTTGCTTTAGGTTGGGCAAACAGAGAAACAACCGAGCATAGAAAAGAAAGGAAAAATCCTGTCTTCCACATTATGGAAGACAGGATTGTGTTGAAAAACATGTTTCTCATCATTTGAAATAACATTAATTATATACCTACGGAATTATACATGCTGATGGATGTAATCTACAATCCATTGACCTACGGCACGTGTTCCATAATGCTTTCCACCTGCTATCTGTATTTCCGGTGTGCGAACATTAGCATCAAGAGATGCCTGAACCGCTTCTCTGATAAGCGCACCTTCTGCATTCAAGTCAAAATACTCATAGAGCATAGCAACGGAAAGAATCTGTGCCAAAGGATTGGCAATGTCAAGACCTTTACCCTGCGGCCATGAACCATGAATAGGTTCAAATACCGGTGTAGAAGTTCCTGTTGATGCAGAGGGCAACAGTCCCATAGAACCAGTAATGCATGATCCTTCGTCAGTCAGAATATCTCCGAATGTATTTTCTGTCACCATAACATCAAAGAAACGTGGTTCCTGAATCATTCTCATAGCTGCATTATCCACATACATGAAGTCGGTAGTTACATCTGGATAGTCACCCATCATTTCCTGAGCAACATGGCGCCACAGGCGAGAAGAGGCAAGGACATTGGCCTTATCTACTACTGTAAGATGCTTACGGCGACGACGTGCATATTCATAAGCCACTTTGAGAATACGTTCCACTTCAGGACGGCTATATGCATTGGTGTCATAGGCTTCGTCTGTACCTTCTTTCTTCTCTCCGAAATACATGCCACCTGTCAATTCACGAATGCAAATAAAATCAGCACCTTTTACCAACTCATCTTTCAATGGGCTTTTGTGTACAAGACAATCGAATGTTGTAACTGGTCGTATGTTGGCAAACAGCCCCAGTTTCTTGCGCATAGCAAGAAGTCCCTGTTCTGGTCTTACCTTGGCTGTAGGGTCATTGTCAAAACGAGGATCGCCTACAGATGCAAACAGAACTGCGTCGGATGACTCGCATATACGAAATGTTTCTTCAGGAAAAGGATTACCGGTAACATCAATTGCGTGAGCTCCGCATAATGCTTCCTGACATGTCAGTTCATGACCAAACTTCGATGCTACAGCTTCAAGTACTGCCTTTCCTTGTTCCATGATTTCCGGACCAATTCCATCTCCGGCCAAAATTGCAATTTTGAGTTTCATGTTATGAATGGTTATTTCTGAATAGGTTATTGTTTTATGTAAAGAAATAGGTTCGTCAAGGTTCACTGATGATATTCAGAAGCTTGACAGTGGCCTTGATAGCTGCTTCAGTCTGGTCTGCATCAAGAGCATGGGTTTTAAGGATGCGTCCTTGAAAACTCCATTCTATGGTAGTCTGAACCAAAGCATCTGTATGTCCGCCAGGTGGTATGGTGACATTGTAATTAGTAAGTATGGGGAAATCCCTATGCAATTTGTTCTTATAAATATGACGAACACATCTTACGAATGCATCATATTGTCCGTCACCTGTGGCAGTGGATTCATGAATTTTCTTGTCTACTTCCAGACGGACACTTGCCACAGGTTTCAAACCATAAGCTGTTGATACCATATAGCTAACTAGTCGCACCCGTTCACAGGTGGGCGCATGTTTCAGCACATCGCTTACAATATATGGTAAGTCTTCCTGCGTAACGAGTTCCTTACGGTCCCCTAGTTCTATAATTCTTCCTGTTACTTTCTTCATGGACTCTTCATCCAATTCCAATCCGATAGCTTCAAGATTTTTACGGATATTAGCCTTCCCGCTGGCTTTTCCCAATGCATATTCTCGGCGTCTACCAAATCGTTCGGGCAACAGGTCATTACAATATAGATTGTTTTTATTGTCTCCATCGGCATGGACACCCGCAACTTGAGTAAACACATTACTTCCGACTACAGGCTTGTTGGGAGGAATGGCAATACCGGAATAGCTGGCTACAATTTGGCTGGCCTTGCCGAGAGAAGACTCTCGAATAGAGGTGATAACTCCCAAATGGTCTTTCAATGCCACCTGAACGCTGGCCAAAGGTGCATTCCCTGCTCTTTCTCCCAACCCGTTGATTGATGTATGTAGACCTTTGGCGCCAGCTTGCACAGCAGCCAATGCATTGGCAACTGCCAAGTCATAGTCATTGTGTGCATGAAACTCAAAATGAAGTTGAGGATAACGTTGCGTGATGTCTTGGACAGCAACTTTCACATCTGTAGGCGACTGTACGCCAAGAGTGTCAGGTAACATATATCTACGAATGCACGAATCTTTCAGTCCATCCATCAATTGATAGATATATTCTGGACTATCTTTCATGCCATTGCTCCAGTCTTCCAAATAGATATTGACGTCAAAATGGTGCTGATGAGCAAGATTTACCTGCTCCAGAATATCAGAAAGATGTTCTTCAGGCGTTTTATGGAGTTGTTGTGTACAATGTCTGTAAGAACCTTTTGCCAACAGATTGATGACGCGTCCTCCTACTTGCTCAATCCATTGAATGGAGACACCTTTGTCGACAAATCCTAATATCTCTACCCTGTCAAGAAATCCTTTCCTGGCCGCCCAAGAACAGATAGAAGTTGCAGCTTTCTTCTCTCCTTCAGACACCCTTGCAGAAGCAATTTCAATGCGGTCTACATTCAGGTCTTCCAGAAGAAAGCGTGCCATCATCAGTTTTTCATGGGGTATAAATGAAACTCCACTAGTTTGTTCACCATCGCGGAGCGTGGTGTCCATGATTTCTATGTGACGAGTCATTTCTGTCATTTTGTAAGAAGCTGGCGTCGATTCTCGAACTCTTCTATCTTATCTTTATGAGAAAGTAGGAAATCAATGTCATCATATGCATTCATCAGACAATATTTCTTGTAGGCACTGAGTTCAAAGAAGCAGGTTTCTCCTGTGGACAGATTCGTGACTTTCTGTTGAGGAACATCAACTTTGACTTCAGTTTGAGGATTTTCAGAAATGCTCTTCAAAAGATGTTGATGAAATTCCTCACCAACTACAACAGGAAGAACAAAGCAATTGAGAAGATTGTTCCTGTGGATGTCTGCAAAAGAAGGAGCAATGACTACACGGACTCCATAACCTGCAATCGCCCATGCCGCATGTTCTCTACTTGAACCTGAGCCCCAATTATGGCCACCGACAATGATTTCATGAACACCTTCTGATGGTGATTCAACAAATTCAGGCTGGTTCATCACAAAATCAGAAACGGGAACGTCATTGTCATCAAATCGCAAATCATGCATGAATGCATCCCCAAAAAATTTGGGGTCACGTGTTGTAGAAGCAAGATATCTGGCAGGAATGATAAGATCTGTATTACAATTATCTATATTGATGGGAATACATGTCGACTGAATGATATTGAATTTCTTTTTCATATCGTATAATAAGTAAAAACGTCATTTTTGATAATCAGAGGGAAGAATTCTCATGCATCAACTTGCGTGGGTCAGTGAGACGCCCTGTTACTGCACTGGCAGCCACTACCAGCGGAGAAGCTAAAATGGTACGTGAACC
>JALERS010000021.1 GCA_022763905.1 Prevotellaceae bacterium
TTTCAATCAATATATTTGAGCGTTCAGCCTAGGCTGAACGCAAGAGACAGATGTAAGAGTGACTTCATCCTCCCTGTTGATATCTTCCGGGAAGCCAGAAGAGGTCTTTCCGACAAATATCTTCTCCGTTCTCAACGAGTGCCCCCATTATCTACTGAGCCAAAATTATTCAATACAATCCCCACTCAATTTCTACTGACCCGCAAGCGTCTCACGGGGAACTCCTTTTGAGAATTCATGTATTTGAAATGCCTGTTCCAGTTGACTGATATCCAACCCGTGAGGTTTGCCAAGGGCTTGGTGAACATCCGGAAGCGGATGTACCAGATTAGTATGACACGTTCATGACGTTGCTCAGCTGTCACTTCGGACGCAACCAATATTTCAAGCCGAAGACGCAGAGAGATTGTACTTCCTCCCAAGGAGCATGAGGTCATACAGATAACTTTGAAAAAGACCGGAGTCACCCAACTGATGGAGTTTGACGAATACATCACCGCCATCAACTGGATACCTTAAAAAAGTCAATTAGTATCTAAGGCAGTCACAGTTAGCTGGTACTGAAAAGGGTACTGGATGATGAGTATCAATAAGACGGAGCCTCTCCCTCAGCTGGAACTTTAATAAGTAATAAGTACGGAAAAGCAAACTGACATATTGGTTGCCTATCCTGCAGTAGCGGACAGATTTCTGAAACACTTTTGTCTTTACAAAGTATTCCCAGCAACCTAATATCCCGATACTCCCCACCTCCAAGAAACACCTATTCGGCAAATCCTATTACCTTCTTCCGTACCTTACTGCGCAAAATGCCTCTATGTCACCAAGTATACCTATACCTTTCTATACTCATCTGTAGAATTCTTTGTAATTTTGCACCCAAATACAAAAAGCATGCTGGGAACAATCATCAATACATGTGCCATCATCACAGGAACTATCATCGGTTCCCTACTTCACACCAGTATAAAAGAAAAATACAAGAACACCATATACGACGGTCTGGGACTAGTATGTCTGGCGTTGGGCATCAATGCCTCCATCAGTCATTTCAAGGAAAGTGAATTTCCCGTACTGTTTGTCTTGGCCATTGCCATTGGTGGAGTGGTGGGCACCCGACTGGATATTGACAATCGTTTCCAACAACTTACTAAAAAAAAGTCAAAAGGGGATACCCGTTTGGGACAGGGACTCTCAACAGCTATCCTACTCTTCTGTATCGGTCCCCTATCAATATTAGGTCCGGTAATGAGTGCTGTCCACGGAGACAATACATTTCTTTATACCAATGCCACCCTCGACTTGGTGTCGTCTATGATATTTGCATCCACCTATGGAATGGGAATTATTTTCTCTGCACCCGTTCTCTTCCTGTGGCAAGGTACATTCTACTTGATTGCCTCTCTATCCCATGAGGCCATCCATCCAGCTATGATGGCTGACCTGCTCATTGTTGGCGGATTACTTATTACCGCTTCGGGACTATCGCTTCTAGGCATCAAAAACATCAAGACACTCAACTATCTGCCTGCACTCTTGGTACCAGTAATATGGTATCTGGTCAGTTCATTATTATAAATACTATGGAAATCACAGATACCATAATACACTCCATTACCTCAGCCACAGACTTCATCTGTGGATATCCTCTGTTTGTATTGCTCATCGGGGGCGGCATCATTCTGTTTGCCTATTCACGGGCCATCCCCATACGATGTTTCGGGCAAGCCATCAAATCATTACGACAGAAGGAAAACGGAGAAGGTCAAATCAGTTCGTTCCAGGCACTGATGACAACTATCAGTTCTACAGTCGGCATGGGCAATATAGCTGGCGTAGCCATTGCGATTGCCATAGGCGGACCTGGCACTATCTTTTGGATGTGGATCAGTGCATTAGTGGGCATGAGCACCAAATTCTTTGAAGGGACACTAGCCATACTCTATAAAGGGAAAGACAATCTCGGAGAAACTCAAGGAGGTCCGATGTACATAATGACGGAAGGCCTGGGCCGCCGATGGAAACCACTGGCAGTATGTTTTTCAAGCTTTGCTCTAGTGGGATGCTTATGCACAATGCAAGCCAACCAGCTGACAGAATCCATCATCACCGTATTCACAACCCCTGCAGGTATCCCCGATTCCTTCACCTTAAAACTATTCATTGGCCTCTGCATTGGAAGCATCGTCGCCATCGTGGTCATAGGAGGTATCCAACGCATTTCCATCATAGCGTCTAAAGTGGCTCCGGTCATGGTTACGCTTTACTTCATTCTAGTGATGACCGTCATCATCCTCAACATCCACCGACTACCTGACGTATTTATTCGCATCTTCTCGGAAGCTTTCAACCTACAAGCCGGTTGGGGAGCATTAGCTGGCGTTGCCATTACAGGCGCCCGCAGAGCCATGTATGTCAATGAAGCAGGTGTAGGAACAGCATCTCTCATGCATGGCGCTTCCAAGAATAATTGCCCCGCCAAGGAAGGACTCATTGCCATGCTAGGCCCTGCCATTGACTCTGGATTCGTATGCACCCTCACAGCCATCCCCATTCTCATGGCTGACAATTACCATATCGCAGGTGAAGGAGTTAAAGGACTGACCATTGCACTCAATGCCTACAACCAACTCCTGCCTGGATTCGGGCAATACATACTCATGGTAATAGTGGCTATATTCGCCTTTTCCACTATGTTCTCCTATTCCTATTATGGCACCAAATGCTTCGGATATCTCTTCGGAATGCAAAATGCCAGACATTATAACTATTTCTACCTCTTCATGCTTATTCTAGCTTGTATCATCTCACTGGATACTGCCATCAGCATTATGGACCTGGCATTTGCCCTCATGGCTTTCTGCACTATGTTCACTATCTTCCGATTAGCCCCCAAAGTAAAATTGGAAATGAAAAAATCTCATCTTCTCAAATAAAACGATTCTTCATGAAAAACAATACAAAAACCTATTAACCATGAAAACACACATCACACAAGACATTCTTTATATCGGAACAGACGACTGCCAATTGGACCTATTCGAAAACCAATATATCACTCCGGAAGGAATGGCTTACAATTCCTACCTCATCAAGGACGAAAAAACAGCCATCATGGATACTTCCGACTCTAGAACAGCCCGTGAGTGGATGGAACATCTTGAAGAAGCCTTGGAAGAGAGACAACCTGACTACCTGATTGTCCACCATATGGAGCCTGACCATTCTTCCTTGATAGCCGACATCCTACAAAAATATCCTGATTTAAAGATAGTAGCTTCCAAGGCTGGCGTGAGAATGATTACACAGTTCTTTGAGGATATTCCCCTGGAGAACCGTACCATTGAGGTTAAGGACAACGAAGAACTCCTATTGGGAAAACATTGCCTGCGCTTCTTCATGACCCCTATGATACACTGGCCAGAAGTGATGATGAGCTATGACTCTGAAGACCACATCCTCTTTAGCGCTGATGCCTTCGGGAAATTCGGTGCTTTGAGCCAAACAGGAGGACTCTTCTGTACGCCAGAGACGGACTGGGCCTGCGAAGCACGTAGATACTACTTTAACATCTGTGGCAAATATGGTGTATCCGTACAAAATGCCATGAAGAAAATCAAGACGAATGCCGATGTGCACACTATATGTCCACTGCATGGTCCTGTCATTCAAGAAACCCTCGCCACCCAATGGAACCTGTATGACATCTGGAGTCAATATAAAGTCGAGACACCGGGAATCTTCATTGCTTATGCTTCCATACACGGCAACACACGTAAAGCCGCACTGGCTCTGGCAGAAATGCTGGAGGAAAAAGGATGTCCCAAAGTAGCCATCTCCGACCTGTGCAGAAGCGACATGGCAGAAAACATTGAAGATGCTTTCCGTTATGGCACTATTGTACTGGCCGCTTCTTCCTACGACAATGTAGTATTTCCACCCATGCATGATTTCCTGTGGCATCTGCAGATAAAGGGATGGCAAAAGCGCAAAGTAGCCATCATCGAAAATGGCTCATGGGCACCCTCTGCAGGAAAGACAATGAAGGAAATGCTCCAACACATGAAAAACATCACCCTCATTGAGCCTGTCATTACCCTAACCAGCTCTCTTAAGCAGGCAGACAGGACCTTGCTGGACACCCTGGCACAGCATCTCATGGAAGACAGTTCTGATAACCGATAAAACAGGATATCTCCTTCCAGCCCTTGGGCTTGCCTTGTTTTTTCTCTGTCTTTCCATGCCCTAGCCAACAAATTATGATTATCTTTGCCACAATACTGACAATAAATGTGCTTTTTTATGGATAGAAGAGATTTTTTCAAAAATTCGGCCGTACTGGCTTTAGGAGCTGCACTCCCCTCACATGTAATTGCGCAGGCAGGAACGGAACCAGGCAATACTGCTGTTTCAACAGAAAAGGACCTGCCACTTATCTCCTCTGCACCTGTCTTACAGAATTATGCAGAAAACAGCATGGGCATTGCTTTCAGCGTAAGCCATCTGGCCAACGGATTTGTCACCTTTAGCGAAAAACCAGACTTGAGTGACGGAAAGACCGTTATGTGCGGAGGCTACCGCGTCATGGATGTCAACGACAAAGTCATGCTGATTAGGCTCACTGGACTCAAACCTGCTACCAAATACTACTATCAGATAGGGGCACACAAAATACATTACCGTCATTATCATGACATGAAAGTACTGGGCACGGAAAAAGACCCTAACATCTATTCTTTCACAACAGCTGGAAAAAAGGCAGCCGCCCATTTCTGCGTCATTAATGACACCCATTGCCGATGGGAACCATTTGCACGCTCATTAGACAAAATAGCAGAACTGGCTCCTTCCTGCGTTGTATGGAATGGCGACGCCAGTAATGTCGAAGAGACAGTTGAGGACCAGAAACGAGTTTTCCTGAATCCTGAAATAGAACGAAAAGATTATGCGGCCAATATGCCTTACCTCTTTGTACCAGGCAATCATGACGACCGTGGATGGGCCAACAGACATCTGGAACGAGTATGGATGTTCCGTCAACCAGAAGAGCGCAGTTCACGCGACTGGGATCTTGGTCGCAACTTCGCCATCAGAATGGGTGACATCGCTATGATTGGTCTCGATACTGCTGAGGATAAAGTTGATGAGAATCCGAGATTCGTCGGACTCAACAATAGTGCCGAATATCGTAAGGCACAAGTAGCTTGGCTGAAAGACGCACTGAAACGTCCTGATATCAAATCTGCCCCTTATTTGGTAGCTTTCTGTCATATCCCCCTTTTCGACCCCAATCCTAAAGCCAATCCCGGAGATATTCATCCCGCCGATAAAGACCCGAGATACACACACGACTATGCCATATGGCAACGCACCTGTGCAAACCTTTGGGGACCTCTTTTGGCCCAAGCCGGATGTCAGGTAGTGATTACCGCCCATCAGCATCATTATCGTTATGACAAACCTGAAGGCCAACGCACCTGGGCACACATAGTGGGAGGTGGCCCTTCCATGGGATACAAGACTGTCAATGGTCAACGAGTAGAAAATCCTGACCTCTTTGCCACAGTCATTGAAGGCAAGATAGAAAACAACCAGTTGGTCATCAATGTTCATAACATTGCCACCGGGAAGATTCATGCTACACATACATTCAAGAAAAGATAACAGGTAAGCCACATGATTCTTGACAAACAACTATTAGACAACCTTTGTCAACAGGCACAAACGTCTCCACGTCTGCGCATGAACTATGATTTGCGCACTACTGAAAATGACAATTCCCAAAGAATGCTCAATGCTTTGGAACCAGGAACTGATATTCCAATCCATCGTCATCGCGACACTTCCGAAACCGTAGTCATGCTCCGAGGTAGTGTCAAAGAAATATTCTACACAATAGAAGGAGGAACGGCTTATCCCACAGCTGAATTCATTCTTAAAGCGGGTTCTGACAATTGTGCCCTACAGATTCCTCAAGGTCAATGGCATTCGCTAGAATGTTTGGAAGCCCATTCTGTTTTGTTTGAGGCCAAGGACGGAGCATTTGTTCCCAGAACAGATGACGATGTCTTTATTCCACAAACATAACCTGACAAACCTTTCAGCCGACAATAAGCCGACAACCCTATAGAAGAAAAAGATGTAATCAAAATCCCCGTTGTCTGTACCTACTCCTACTGGCAACGGGGAAATTTGACATTGCTTTCATTCCTGAAAACGAACTATGTCAAGCATGCCGTTTGATACATACAACAAATCGAGACCTATGGGTCAATAATTAATGTATTCAAAGGAACTTCGCAATATAAATTGTTTGATTTTATTTATTGCATACAAGGTGAAAATATCGTTCAAATTAAAAAGCCAAGCGTTAACTTGGCTGGAATGAGACGCGGCCTCTAAAGGTTCATCCACCTCTCATGTACTAAGGTACAAAAATCCGTTACTCAATTAATAAGTAGCGGATTTTTGAGATTTTCAGCACATTTTATATTCAGCAAGGCTCTTGATAGCTACGTATTGGTAAGTCTCGATATTCTCAACAGTCTCATCATGATTGTGGTTTGTGCTGCTTCCATCATGGACAAATTTCAGTATCGTCTTACCTCTCCTACAAGCCAGCAGAATTATTCTGCATATCCGTTAGGATTGTTCTTCTGCCAATTCCAGGAATCACGACACATCTCTTCAATACCATATTGTGCTTCCCAACCCAATTCGGCCTTGGCCTTGGCAGGATCACAATAACAGGTAGCAATATCACCTGGACGACGCGGCTTGATACTGTAAGGTACATCTACCCCATTAACCTTAACAAATGCATTGACTACATCAAGAACTGAATAGCCATGGCCTGTACCTATATTATATATGCCCACTCCACATTGTCTGGCAATGGCTGACAGCGCACATACATGAGCTTTAGCTAAATCCACCACATGAATATAATCGCGAACACCTGTACCATCATGTGTATCGTAGTCATTGCCGAACACTCCCAGTTCTTTTCTCTTACCTATAGCCACCTGTGTAATATAAGGCATTAGATTGTTGGGGATACCATTGGGATTCTCTCCAATGGTTCCTGTCTTATACGCACCAATAGGATTGAAATAACGGAGCAATACCACATTCCATTCTTGATCGGCCTTCTGTACATCCATTAAAACCTCTTCCAGCATACTCTTGGTCTGTCCATAAGGATTGGTACAATGCCCCTTAGGACACTGTTCTGTAATAGGTATAACAGCAGGGTCACCATAAACTGTGGCTGAAGAACTGAAAATAATATTCTTACAACCATGTTTGCGCATTACATCAAGTAGGACAAAGGTGCCATTCATGTTGTTTTCATAATATTCCAATGGTTTGGCTACGCTTTCACCAACAGCCTTCAAGCCTGCGAAATGAATGCAGCAATCAAACTGATAACGGGACAACACTTTCTCCAAACCTTCTCTGTCTCTGATGTCTGTCTGATAGAAGGGAATCTCTTCCCCCACAATCTTTCCCACCCGATTAAGGGCCTCCTTACTGGAATTGTACAAATTGTCAACAACTACAGCAGTATGTCCTGCTGCATACAACTCAATCAAGGTATGACTGCCTATGAATCCGGCTCCACCTGTAACAAGTATCTTCATGATTTATGTATATTATGTTTGTTAGTCTTACAAATCAAAGTTATGATAGTGAGGTCCAAAGCGTTCAAAGGCTGCCCTATCTAGCATTTCCCTATCATCAGGATGAGCAATACTGATAAGCAATTTAGCCCTTTCCTGCAGAGAACGTCCTGTAAGGTCTACAGCACCCCATTCTGTCACTACCCAATGGGCATCAGCTCTAGGAGTAACAACACCTCCACCTGCATTCAGCATGGGAACAATCTTGTTCTTCCCTTTATTGGTACGGGAAGCAAAAGCAGTAATGGACTTACCTCCTTTAGACATCACTGCACCTCTAACGAAATCAAGTTGTCCACCTGTTCCTGAAAAAATGCGGGTACCTATGGAGTCGGCACATATTTGTCCTGTAATGTCTACTTCAGTAGCAGAGTTGATGGCCGTAACCTTATCATTGCGGGAAATCACCCATGGGTCATTGGTATAGGCAATATCCTTCATCAGGACGTCCGGATTCTTATGGATAAAGTTGTAGACATCATTGCTTCCCAACAGGAAAGAAGCAACAATCTTCCCTTGGTCTATATTTTTGGCTGCACCATTCACAACACCCTTTCTGATGAGCTCCAACACCCCGTCAGCAAACATTTCCGTATGGACACCGAGATTCTTGTGTCCTGTCAGTCCTGCAGCCACAGCATTGGGCAAACCTCCTATTCCCATTTGTATGCAAGCCCCATCATCTACCAGTTCAGCACATTTCCTACCAATCTGTATCTCCAATTCAGTGGGTGCGGCAAATGATTTGGTAATCAGAGGAGCATCATGTTCTACTACATAATCTATCTGATCCAAACTGACCAAATCACCATAGGCAAAAGGCACATTCTTGTTCATGACCGCTATCACCACATCAGCTGTTTCTATGGCAGCAAGTGTACAATCTACAGATGTTCCCAAAGACACTCTTCCTTCGGAATCAGGACAAGATACTTGAACCAATGCAGCTCCCAATTTGATAGCCCCGTTACGATAAAGGAAACCACTTTCTCCCAAATGCACGGGAACATAATCTGCATATCCTGCATTCACATTGGGACGCACATTGGGTCCCACAAAAAATCCCTGTTCTGTAAATATATTCTCATATCGGAGTTCGGAATAGGGAGCAGGACCTTCTGTATGGAAATGATGGAACTTCAACCCTTTTACATCACCTTTATCGGCACGACGGCAAAGAGCTTCAATCAGCACCAAAGGCGCCAATGCAACACTGGACAAATGGACATGACAGTTGGAAGGTATATGGCTGACAGCCTCATCGGCACTGACTACAAGGTGTTTTTTCATAAACAAGTACAAAGTTGGAATGGGGAAAAAATGGTTATTATTTAGTTGCAAAAGTATAAAAAAAAGCATACATCTCATCATTTCGCCATCGCTTTCTTTCTGCAATTATCATTTGATATTGTATGAGGTCATCTGACAAATTCAAAAAACACACACATCCGACCCATTTACTGCACATTTTTCCTGACAGAAAGACGGATTTTCCAAAAATAAATTATAAATTTGCATTTGATTTACCAATAAAAACATATGTACAGAATATCCAAACTTGCAATATTAATTTGCATCCTAGCGTTCTCCTCTTGTAACAGTTACAAGAGTGTTCCTTATTTCCAGAACATTGACAGCATCTCTTTCAACGAAATTCAGCAATTGTATGATGCCAAGATTATGCCTAAGGACATCTTGACAATTACTGTCAACACTACGGATCCTAGCGTTTCTGCTCCGTTCAACCTGACCGTCCAGACAATAGAATCCAACAATCTCAGCATGCAACGCACTACATCACAAGCTGCCCTTCAACAATATCTGGTTGACAACACAGGTCATATAGATTTTCCCGTTTTGGGTTCCCTCAAAGTGGGTGGACTTACCAAGACCGAAGCAGAACTTATGATTAAGGAAAAACTCAAACCTTACATCAAGGAAACGCCCGTAGTAACAGTCAGAATGACCGACTTCAAAATTGCCGTTATCGGAGAAGTGAATCATCCGGGACAGTTCACCATTAACAAGGAAAAGGTAAATGTACTCGAAGCATTGGCACTTGCTGGAGACATGACTGTATATGGTATTAGAGACAATGTAAAACTCATCAGGGAAACAGCAACAGGCAAGCACGAGGTTTATACCCTCAATTTCAACGATGCCAATCTTATCAAATCACCCTATTACCAGATGCAGCAAAACGATATCCTGGTAGTAACCCCCAACAAGGTTAAAGCCCAAAACAGTGATATCGGCAACAGTACCACTTTGTGGTTCAGTGCTACAGGCATCCTGGTATCTCTGGCAAGTCTGCTTGTCACCATTTTCAAATAAATAGTCTAGACTCACCCATAACACTTCTTTCATGAACGAATACAATCCCAACAGTATACCTGAAACCAATTTGGAAGAAAGTAACTTTTTTACAGTCAAAAATCTAGTACTCAAGTTTGTACTATATTGGCATTGGTTTCTCGCCAGCCTTCTCGTTTGCCTTATAGGATCCTATGTACTCCTGAGGTTTCAATGCCCAGTATATAGTGTCAACGGTTCTGTCATCATCAAAGAAGATAAGAGCAAAGGTTCTAGCAACGCGGCTGCCAAACAGAATATCTCCGCACTGGCCGACATGGGAATGTTGTCCATGACCAACAACTTTGACAATGAAGTAGAAATTCTGAAAAGCCGTACATTGATACAGAAAGTCATCACCGACTTGGGCCTGTATATCAATATCAACAAAAAGCAGGACTTCAAATATTCCCAGCCTCTCTACAAGAATAGCCCTGTCAATGTCTGGATGGATCCAGCAGGTGCAGAAGCCCTTAAGGGAGGAGTAACAATCAATATGGAGTGCAACACCAATGGTACGTTGGATTTGGAAATCATCCATTTCGTCAACAAGGAAAAGATAGCAGAAACCCATCATATCAAAAAACTGCCTGCTACCATCGTTGCCAAAGCGGGTATCATCACTTTCACTCGCAATGAAAATATTCCTATCAAGGAACATCTCCATCTAGAGGCCAGTATTTCCAACCCGGTTAGCATCGCCGCCCAATACAAGAGTCTGCTCACCGTGAATGCTGTTTCCAAGACAACAACCATCGCCCAACTGAATGTTCAGAATACCCACAAAGATAGAGGTGTGGATTTCCTCAACACCCTAATAAAACTATATAACCAAGATGCCAATGACGAAAAGAATGAAGTAGCACAAAAGACGGCTGACTTCATTGATGAGCGTATTGCCATCATCAATGAAGAACTTGGTCATACAGAAAATCGACTGGAATCCTTTAAGAAAAATGCAGGTCTTACCGATTTGAGCAGCGATGCCCAGTTAGCACTAACAGAAAGCAGCAAAT
This sequence comes from Prevotellaceae bacterium, assembly GCA_022763905.1. Classification (GTDB taxonomy): domain Bacteria; phylum Bacteroidota; class Bacteroidia; order Bacteroidales; family Bacteroidaceae; genus UBA6382. The sequence continues at coordinate 11,051 of JALERS010000021.1, forward strand.
ACGAACAAGAACGTATCCAGAATGCCACCCAAATCAGTTTGGTAGAATTCCTGCAGGGGTATGTCAACAATCCAGCCAATGAAAACGAGGTGATTCCTTCCAATGTAGGATTGGACGACAAGAACTTGACAAGTATTGTAGATCAATACAACGAAAAACTGCTAGAGAAGAAGAGACTCATGCGAAGCAGTAATGAAGCCAATCCTGCCTTGCAATTGGCCTCTGACCAAGTAAGCCTTTTGCGTAAAGGTGTAATTACTACTATAGAAAGTGTACTCAACGGACTGAAAATTACCCAAAAGAGTATTTATGGTCAAACCAACAAGTTCAAGAATCGCATTTCCAATGCTCCCACACAGGAAAAAGAATTTGTAAGCATAAGCCGACAACAGGAAATCAAGGCACAACTCTATATCATGCTTCTCCAGAAGCGAGAAGAAAATGCTATTACACTGGCAGCTACTGCCAACAGCGGACGTTTTGTTGAGACGCCACAAGCAGCAACAGCTCCCATCTCCCCCAAGACACCAGTATTTTTCTTGGTAGCATTAGTGTTGGGATTGTGTATACCCTATGTATTCCTATTCCTCAAAGAACTGCTGAACTACAAGATAAGCAATCGTAATGACATCAAGCAACTGACCACAGTACCTCTCATTGGAGAATTGCCAATTGCTGATGTCTCCAAAGGTTCCATTGTTGTACACGAAAACCGGAACAACATCATGGAAGAAACGTTCCGCAAGTTGCGTACCAACATTCTGTTCATGCTTGGAGAAAAAGACAAAACCATCATGTTCACCTCTACCCAGCCTTCAGAAGGAAAGAGTTTTATTGCCGGCAACTTTGCTGTCAGTCTCGCACTGCTCGGCAAAAAGACCATCATTGTAGGTATGGATATCCGTAAACCGGGTCTGAACAAGGTTTTCGACATTAGCAAGCATAGCTTCGGTGTAACCAATTATCTCAGCAATCCCAAAGACGTATCACTTGATGAACTTATCTTCAATAGCGAAATATCACCTAATTTGGATATTCTCACAGGCGGTTCCACACCTCCCAACCCCACAGAGTTGGTAGCACGTCCTGTATTGGATGATTTATTCAATGAACTGAAAAAACGTTATGAATATATCATTATTGATACAGCTCCAATGGCTATGGTAACAGATACCGCCATCATAAGCAGAGTAGCTGATATGTGCGTTTATGTGTGCCGTGCTGATGTCACTCCCAAAACTGGCTTCATGTATGTCAACCTCCTCCAGCAGGAAAAGCATTTCAAGCACCTCGGAGTAGTTTTGAACTCAGTAGATATAAGCAAAAGGGAAAATACTCATGGTTATGGCTATGGTTATGGATACGGTTATGGATATGGATATGGCTATGGCTATGGATATGGATATGGATACGGATACGACAGCCAAAAGAACCAGCCTACCGATTTGATGTCTTCTATACGGAAATACATCCTTTCCATCCTACGAATACGCAAGAACAACTAATGAAACTTATCTGTCCTCTGGACAGACTTTCATAAGAAATACCACGGCAGATACACCATAATATATTATATAAGGTGTATCTGCCTTCATTTTCAAACGGAGTTCTTGTTGAACAGGTAAGCCAACCTCGAAAAGACATCAAGGCAACATCAGCTACAACCCATGCCAAACAAAATCATTTCCAGATAGTGATTATGTTCCTTATTTGATTATCTTTGCAGAGTAATCTAGAAATATTCAAAGCCATGAAAGGAATCGTTCTTGCCGGAGGAAGCGGTACAAGACTATACCCCATCACGAAAGGTGTCAGCAAACAACTGATACCCATTTTCGACAAGCCCATGATTTATTATCCTATCAGTGTACTGATGCAGGCTGGCATCAAGGATATACTTATCATATCAACCCCTTATGACCTGCCAGGTTTCAAGCGCCTATTAGGAGACGGTTCAGACCTAGGTATACATTTCAGTTATGCAGAGCAACCCTCTCCTGACGGACTAGCCCAAGCATTTACAATTGGTGCCGACTTCATTCAGGATGATTGTGTATGCCTTGTTCTAGGAGACAATATTTTCCAAGGAGCTGATTTCCAACCGAAACTGGAAGAAGCCGTACGTACAGCTAAAGAAGAAGACAAGGCCACTGTCTTCGGTTATTATGTGGTAGATCCCGAACGTTATGGTGTAGCCGAATTTGACACAGAAGGCAACTGCATCTCTATTGAAGAGAAACCGCAGCATCCTAAGAGCAATTATGCCGTAGTAGGACTCTACTTTTACCCCAATAGTGTTGTATCCATAGCAAGAAACATTAAACGCTCCGCCAGAGGAGAATATGAAATCACCTCTGTCAACCAACAATTTCTCGCTGACAGCAAATTGAAAGTACAAACTTTGGGACGTGGTTTTGCATGGCTAGATACAGGTACACATGATTCATTAGCTGAAGCTTCCACTTATATTGAAGTTCTGGAAAAACGTCAGGGGCTCAAAGTAGGTTGCCTGGAAGAGATAGCTTTCAACAAAGGCTGGATAGACAAAGAACAACTCCAAAAACTTGCTCAACCTATGGCAAAAAACCCATATGGACAATATCTGATGAAAATCAGTAGTAAAGAATAAACAAGTACCATGAACATTCTCGTCACAGGAGCCAATGGGCAGTTGGGTAACGAAATGAGACTCGTTGCCCAAAACAGCATGGACCATTATATATTTACTGATATCAACCAAATAGAAGGGGCAGACACCGTCTTTCTTGACATTACAGACTACTCCGCCATCCGTGCTGCAGTTGAACAATACCGAGTGCAGGCCATTGTCAACTGCGCTGCCTATACCAACGTAGAAGCAGCTGAAGACAATGAGGAACTGGCAGAAAAACTTAATGCTACCGCCCCATCCCATTTGGCTCGCGCCATGAAAGAAGTCAATGGTCTGCTGGTTCAGATATCTACTGACTATGTTTTCGGCAAAGAACCTTACAACACCCCTTGCAACGAAGAGCAGAATGGAACACCCACTGGTATCTATGGCCTTACCAAACTACATGGTGAACAGAAAATAAAAGCATCGGGATGTAAACATGTCATCCTACGCACTGCATGGCTGTATTCCGAATTCGGCAAAAACTTCTGCAAAACCATGCTTCAACTTACAGCCAGCCGTCCAGAACTGAAAGTGGTATTTGATCAGACAGGAACCCCTACCTATGCATGGGATCTTGCACAAGCTATTGATGTCATCCTTCAAGACTATTCCAAAGAAATGGAGAATGACATATACTCCCAACAAGGAATCTATCATTTTTCTAATGAAGGCGTATGTAGCTGGTATGACTTTACCCAAATGATTGCCAGCCATAGCGGACACACCGCCTGCCACATACAACCCTGTCACAGCAGTGAATATCCTTCAAAAGTAATCCGCCCTGCCTACTCTGTATTGGACAAGACAAAAATCAAACAGGTTTTTGGTATCCATATTCCCTATTGGAACGAGTCTCTCAAAACCTGTATAAATAATATACTCTATGGAATGTCAACCCACAGCCATTGATGGTCTGTACATCATCCAACCTCGAATCTTCGAAGATAGTAGAGGATATTTCTTCGAAAGTTTCTCACAAAAAGAATTCAACCGTGTCCTAGGTCCCCATCTGACAGAAGAAATACGGTTTGTCCAGGACAACGAAAGCATGTCATCCTATGGAGTGATGCGCGGACTTCATTTCCAACGTCCGCCTTTTACCCAGACTAAATTGGTCAGATGTGTACGGGGCAGTGTGCTAGATGTAGCCGTTGATTTACGCAAAGGTAGTACCACCTATGGTCAGCATGTTGCAGTGGAACTGACCGAGCACAACCATCTGCAGTTCTTCATCCCTAAAGGATTCGCTCACGGATTTGCAGTTTTATCAGAAACAGCCGTATTCCAATACAAGTGCGACGAGTTCTATCACCCTGAAGCAGATGGAGGCATTGCCATTACCGATACCTCTCTAGGCATTGACTGGAAAATACCTGCCCAAGATGCCATCCTAAGCGAAAAGGATAAGAAGCATCCTTTGCTATCAGAATTTATAACGCCATTCACCCTATAAGCTGCATCCTAATAATATGACATACAGGAAAAGACTACTCATCACAGGTGGTGCCGGTTTCATAGGCTCACATGTTGTAAGACTATTTGTCAACAAATACCCCGATTACAGAATCGTCAATCTTGACAAACTGACCTACGCAGGGAATTTGAGCAACCTCAAGGATATCGAAAACAAACCCAATTACCGTTTTGTAAAACTGGATATATGCGACTTTGAAGCCATCACCCAATTGCTACAGGAAGAGCAAATCAACGGAATCATCCATTTGGCAGCTGAAAGTCATGTAGACCGCAGTATTAAAGACCCATTCACCTTTGCCCGTACCAATGTGATGGGTACACTTAGTCTTCTGCAGGCAGCACGCCTCTACTGGGAATCCTTCACAAAACCTTATCAATACATCGACCCCACTACAGGCGAATCAGAACGAACCCTGTTCTACCATATCTCTACCGATGAAGTCTACGGGGCATTGACCATGAACCATCCTGAAGGTGTTCAACCTCCTTTTTCCACTACAGCTTCTAGTTCTTCCCATCATTTGGCCTATGGAACTGATTTCTTCTATGAGAGTACAAAATATGCTCCCCATTCCCCCTACTCTGCCTCTAAGGCAAGTTCGGACCATTTTGTAAGAGCTTTCCATGACACCTACGGCATGCCTACCATTGTCACTAATTGTTCTAACAACTATGGCCCCTACCAGTTCCCTGAAAAACTGATTCCCTTGTTCATCAATAACATTCGGCACAAGAAACCGCTTCCTGTATATGGCAAAGGCGAGAATGTAAGGGACTGGCTCTATGTGGAAGACCATGCCCGTGCCATTGACACCATCTTCCATCATGGCAAAAAAGCCGAAACCTACAACATCGGAGGATTCAACGAGTGGAAAAATATTGATATTATCAAAGTTGTCATTGCCACAACCGACCGTTTGCTGGGTCGTACAGAAGGCGAAGACCTCCATCTGATTACTTATGTTACTGACCGATTAGGTCATGATGCCCGCTACGCCATTGACTCCACCAAACTGCAGAAAGAACTGGGATGGGAACCTAGTCTTCAATTTGAAGAAGGCATTGAGAAAACTGTCCGATGGTATCTTGACAATCAGGAATGGATGGACAATGTTACTTCTGGTGATTACCAGAAGTATTATGAAAATATGTATTCCAACAGATAATCTTTCCGAATACACTTCCCATCTTATCCTTTGCAATCCTAAGAAGCAGAAGAAGTCTGATTACACCTAACAGGAACTCAGGTAAGTAGATTCTTTAATGGGACAGAAAGTGACAGGTATAGCTGATTCTGCTATCATTTCCCTTCTTGTAGGCGCGCCAGCCAAAGGAGAGACTACGTCTCATTGACACCTGTCCTCCAATAGAGCAGGTA
>JALERS010000026.1 GCA_022763905.1 Prevotellaceae bacterium
TATTTCATGATGAAGAATTCATGGGGAGATTACAATAAGTACCACGGAATCTGCTACATCTCCAAGGCATATGTAGCCTACAAGACCATGAACATCCTCATTAACAAGCATGCCATTCCCGCCGAGATAGCCAAGAAGTTGCATCTCACCCTGTAGTGAAGTCTTGCGGCAAAGGAGAGCGATGCTCTGTGAGGCAGTTCGTTCCCTAGTCGGCGAAAGCCTCCTTGAGAGTATGTGATTCACACCCTCGAGGAGGCTTTTCTTCTTTCATCCACTTCTTCAGACTTTCAGAGGAAGGCTTCTGAGGGGGGATAGGTAATAGGTATGATCAATTGGAGTTTTTGATGACTGAAACTTTCCAGTCAGTAGATAGATAATAAAACCTTCAAAATCAAGTAAAACTTCGAAATCTTTTCTACTACTACTTTTTCTGATTGTGTGTGTTCCTATTTTGCTTTTTGAAGAGGCTGTGCGTATCAGTTTTTTGTGTATAGCATAAAATCTTTGGTGGATTTTTTAGGCAGTAGATTTGTAAGTGGGGTAGAAAGTGACAGGTAGAGTCAACCCGCTATCGTTTCTTTCTTGCTGGGTGTCAGCCAAGGGAGAGGCTCCGTTTTATTGATGCCCGTTCTCCAACAGCGCAAACTCATATCTTGGCGTGGTCCAACAAAACTCCTGGGTTCAGCATGACCGTTTTGTCAACAATAACAGGAGAATCGGTTCTTGTAGACTATGTCTGTTGATTCAATATGACTTCTGCCAAGCTGTCTATTATTTGTGTTGATGAAGAGAAAAAAGAGTCCGTTGAAATAAGGAAAAGACTCCTTTGGGAAATGAAGTTGATTGATTGATCCAAGTATTCATGCTGCTCAACAAAAGAGTCGTCGGTGCTCAGCAAAAGAATCGTCGATTCTCAGCAAAAGAATCGTCGGTGCTCGGCGAAAGAATCGTCGGTGCTTTTTAAAAGAATCGACGATGCTAAGAGGAAGCAGTCAATATACTTTCAGAAATCACTTAACTGCTATGCCGTGGGAGGTAGTAATACGGGACCAAAACATAGTAAAATCATAGATTTTTCACTTGGGTTTCGTGAAGCTTTCTTTCTGTTGCCTTCCTGTCTCTGAGGATTCATCAGGAGCAACACTGTAGAGTTAGGAGGGTTCTGAAAAGAAGATTGTTTTTCCGATGAGAGTCAATACCCTTATGAGGACTCCTGCGATTCTTTGAGCCATCTATGCCAAGGGAATGAGGAGTGCTTGCCATATACTCCAAATGTCGCAGAGATAACAGCTCCGAGAGGAATATACGCAAGAGGAAAACAGACCGTAATGCTCACGAAAAAAAAGCAAGATGGGACGAGTGGTGCAAAAGGAGAGAGAACTCCTTTCTCATACAGATAAGAAGGAATATGCGTTTTTTAACAGACGATGCATCTTCAACTCGTAAATTCTTCATAACTTTACAAGGTAAAATGGCGGAATAGATACCAATGCGAAAAGGGTGCTTTCCCGCCTGTGCCATCCCGCTCTTTCCAATGGTTTGAATATCAATGGTTGGGATGTATTTGCTGCTGATGGGGCTCATCGGCAGCATATAGGGTTTTGAAAAATAATAATAAATATATAAATGAACTACTCATGGAAATACCAGCCTACCACACCGGAATCAAGGGAAGCAGCTGAAAAGCTTGCGGCTGAGATAGGTATCCATCCTGTCTTGGCTCTTCTCCTGCATCGACGTGGCATCAATGATGCCCATGAGGCGAAGAAGTTCTTTCATCCTCTTTTGAGCGACCTGACAGACCCCTTCCTGATGAAGGATATGGACAAGGCGGTGGACAGATTGAATGAAGCGATAGGGATGAAGCAGAAAATCTTGGTCTACGGCGATTACGATGTAGATGGCTGTTCGGCAGTGACATTGGTGTACAAATTCCTGCACAGCTTGTATACCAACATAGATTTTTTTATACCTGACCGACAAGATGACGGTTATGGCATCTCTACCAAAAATATTGACAAGGCCTTAGCAATGGGTGTCAAGGTGATTATAGTGCTGGACTGCGGCATCAAGGCTAACGACGAAATAGCCTATGCGCAGTCGAAAGGCATAGACTTCATAGTGTGTGACCACCATATGCCCGACAACGAACTACCGCCTGCCTATGCTGTGCTAGATCCGAAAAGAAAGGATGAAACCTATCCCTATGCTGACTTGTGCGGTTGTGGCATAGGTTTTAAGTTGATGCAAGCTTTTGCTATGAACAACGGCATCGAATTCAGCAAGCTCACTCCTCTGCTCGAACTGTGTGCCGTGAGCATCGGGGCGGACATAGTGCCTATCATGGGTGAAAACCGCATCTTGGCTTATCACGGATTGCGTCAACTGAATTCGAATCCCAGTGTGGGCATGCAGGCTATCATGCAGATAAGCGGGTTGGACAACAAGGAGATTACCATGAATGATGTCATCTTCCGCATCGGTCCCCGTATCAATGCGTCGGGACGTATACAGAATGGCAGGGAGACCATAGAACTGCTCATTGAGAGGGATTTGAAGAAGGCGTTGGAGAAAGCTGACATCATCAATAACTATAACGAGGCCCGCAAGGATATCGACAAGCAGATGACGGAAGAGGCCAATGCCATCATAGACGGTATGAAGAATCTGGACTCCAAACGCTCCATTGTTGTCTACAGCGATACATGGCACAAGGGGGTCATCGGCATCATTGCTTCCCGCCTTACGGAACTGTACTACCGTCCTACTGTAGTCATGGCAGTAGACGGAGACATGGCTACGGCGTCTGCACGTTCGGTGATAGGGTTTGACATCTATTCGGCAGTACACAGTTGCAGTGACCTGCTGGAGAACTTCGGCGGCCATACCTACGCTGTAGGGCTGACTCTCAGACGCGACAACATAAAACCGTTTATCCAACGATTTGAGGAATATGTGGAGACTCACATCACCGAGGAACAGACGCAAGCCATCCTCACCATTGAGGGGGCGCTCGACTTTAAGGAAATCAGTAAGAAGTTTCATCACGACCTCAAACGTTTCCGCCCCTTCGGACCTGGCAACGAGAAGCCTCTTTTCTGTACGCGTAACGTATACGACTATGGCACAAGCAAGGTGGTAGGACGGGAACAGGAGCATATCAAACTGGAACTGGTGGACAACAAGAGCAACAACATCATGAGCGGCATTGCCTTCGGACAGAGCTCGAGAGCAAGGTTTATCAAGTCCAAAAGGGCGTTTGACATCTGCTACTCCATAGAAGAAAATATCTATAAGCACAACGAAGTGCAACTACAGATAGAAGATATCCAACCTACCCAGACGGAAGACTACGGCTGAGCGGGGTGACTGACAAGGGGAGTGATGCCCATCCGCCTCTTCTCTTGTGATGACCTTGCACTACCACCACAAACGACATGGCAGATTTCCTATCCATCCTGAAACGATATTGGGGATACGACAGCTTCAGAGGTATCCAACTGGATATCATTGAGAGTATTTGCTCTGGACGGGATACGCTGGGACTGATGCCTACGGGGGGAGGCAAGTCGATTACTTTTCAAGTGTCGTCCATGGCAATGGAAGGGGTGTGCCTGGTAGTGACTCCGCTTATCTCTCTCATGAAAGACCAAATAGCGCATCTGCGGCAGAAGGGAATCCGTTCTGCTGCCCTGCATGGAGGCATGTCTCACGAAGAGCTACTGACTGAGATGGATAATGTCATATATGGTGACTACAAGTTTCTCTATGTGTCTCCCGAACGTTTCTCTTCTGATCTCTTCCTGAAGCGACTCACCAAGATGAATGTCAATTTTATCACCATTGACGAGGCGCATTGTATTTCCCAATGGGGCTACGACTTCCGCCCTTCCTATCTGGCACTGGCACATGTGAGACGGGTGCTTCCCGGACGGCCTGTCTTGGCATTGACAGCTACGGCTACGCCTAAGGTGGTGCAGGATATTCAGGATAAACTGGGTTTTGCTGCCTACAACGTGTTTCGCATGAGTTTTGAGCGGAAAAACCTGACTTATACGGTGAGAAGGGTGGAAAACAAATACCAGGAACTGTACAATATCCTCAGACGTACTTCCGGTTCTGCCATTGTCTATACACGCAACAGAAGGAAGACGCGTGAAATTGCTGACTGGCTCAATGAAAACGGTATCAAGGCGCTCTATTACCATGCGGGTCTTGATCATGCCGACAGGGATATACGGCAGGTGATGTGGCAGGAGGAGGACACACGGGTCATGGTGGCTACCAATGCATTTGGCATGGGTATCGACAAGGCTAATGTGCGTCTGGTGGTGCATGTAGATGTGCCCGACTCGATAGAAGCCTATTTCCAAGAGGCGGGCAGGGCAGGCAGGGACGGCGGAGAGGCACAGGCTGTATTGCTCTGCAACGGGAATGACCGTACCCGCCTGTTGCGCCGTATAGACGAGAGATATCCTTCCAAGGAATATGTCAGACAGGTTTATGAAGATGTTTGTGCCTACCTTCAAATAGGGGTGGGAGATGGCGGCGAGTCGGTATATGAGTTCCATATCGATGATTTTTGCCGTTCCTTCCATTATTTCCCAGTACCCTTGATCAGTGCTCTTCATTTGCTCACTCGGGCGGGATACTGGCAATACAGGGAAGAGGAGGAGAACAAGTCGCGTATCTTTTTCCTCCTGTCCAAAGACAGCCTGTACAAATGGCACTGGATGCCTTCTGATACTGAAGCAGTCATTGAGGCCATACTACGCACCTATGGGGGCGTATTCACTGAGTATGTATATATAGAAGAGAGCAGGATAGCGCAAAAGGCATCGTTGACTCTTGACCAAGTATACCATATCCTTTTGTCGTTGGGGCAACAACGTATCCTCCATTACATTCCCCGCAAGCGTATTCCCCGCATCTTCTTCCCTTATCGCAGGGTGGATACGGAAGATGTGTGGCTTACTCCCGATGTCTATGAAGATAGAAAGAAGGAGTGCCTCAGCCGAATCCATGCCATGATAGGCTACATGGAGGAACGGTCGGTATGTCGTAGCCGTATGCTGCTTGCCTATTTCGGTGATACCGACTGCAAGGATTGTGGCCAGTGTGATGTATGCCGGGAAAGGAACAGAGGGGAGAAGGTGGCTCTTCAAGTCCAACGGGCCGCCGATGCCATAGTCAGCATGTTGGCAGACGGCCAGGGGATTCCCTTGGATGATATCTATCACTTGCCCTTTGATACGCTATATATCAAAGAGGCTCTGCAGTGGTTGCTGGACGAGGAAGAACTGGAGGTCAGTGATGGTATGCTTCGCTTGAAGTAAAGGGGAGCAGGTTGTTTCTTTTTACTGGCGAACGGCCCGACGTTTCCACCTGAAGAACCATACAATGGCGATACCGATGCATATCCCTCCTATCAAGTAGGACAATCCCTGTTCCAGTGTGAAACCTTCGGGAGCTACAAAGATATAGGTGGTGCATACATAGGTCATGAACAATGCCGGCAGCAAGGTGAAAATGTACGGTTGCTTCTTTTTGGCAAGGTAGACGGTGATGGTCCAAAAGGTAAATACTGACAGTGTCTGGTTGAACCAGGCGAAATAGCGCCACAACACGTCAAATTTGACAAACATCAAGACGATGGCAATAGCGAAGATAGGAAGAGACAGGAGCAGGCGTTTCAAGACTTTGTCCTGCCTGATGCGAAGGAAGTCGGCTGAGATGAGGCGGGCGCATCTGAAAGCGGTGTCTCCAGAGGTGATGGGAGCTGCCACTACACCCAGTATGGCGAGTATGGCACCCGCTGTTCCTAACCATGACTGGCAGATGGCGTTCACTACCAAGGCGGGATTGGGATTGGATGTGCCTCCATGGGTCATGAGTGCCCACAACTTCTGGTAGGGAGTACCCTCGTAATCTGTGATACTGTCAGCAAACTTGATGGCGGCGGCTGCCCAAATCAATGCGACCACACCTTCCGTGATCATGGCACCGTAGAAAACGAGTCTTCCCTTTGTTTCGTTCTTCAAACATCTGGCCATCATAGGGCTCTGTGTGGCATGGAAACCGCTTACTGCACCACAGGCTATGGTGATACAGAGACCAGGGAAGATGGGAATGCTACTACTGGGATGATGATTGCTGAAGGCGGAAGTAATCTCGGGTAATTCGCCTCCATAACACAAGACGCCTCCTAACATGCCTATTGCCATAACCAACAGCGCTACTCCGAACAAGGGATAGATGCGTCCAATGAGTTTGTCAATAGGAAGAATGGTGGCGAATATGTAGTAGACAATGATAATCAGCATCCATAGCAGACTGGAACCTGCTATGCTGTCGGGGTTTCCAAACATGGAGGCCAGCAAACCGGCAGGCGTTGTAACGAAGACGGCACCTACGAGAATCATCAGGATAAGGGCAAAGATACGCATGATGATACGGGCGGTATGTCCCAGTTCGTCACCCACTATCTCGGGAAGACTGGCGCCATTACGCTGGAGGGAAATCATGGCCGACAGATAGTCGTGTACAGCGCCTCCGAATATGCATCCCAATACTATCCAAAAATAGGCGGCAGGACCAAACAGGATACCCTGAATAGCACCGAAGATGGGGCCCGTGCCAGCAATGTTGAGAAACTGAATGAGATATACCTTCCAGGTGGGCATAGGAATGAAGTCCACACCGTCCTGACAGGTGTAACAGGGGGTCTTGCGATGGGCGTCAGGATGCACGAAACGTTCTATCAGTTTGCCATAGGCATAGGAAGCCACAAGCAGTACAATAAGCGAAATAATAAAAGTGTACATGGGTTTTCGAAAACAATTGTATTACCATGCAAATATACCCTTTTTCTGATGTATATATATAATATGGTATAGGGATTTTTTGAGAGGGAGAATATTTTTTTAACCCTAAATCGGTCATTAGGGTTCTGATGATTATGTGTGCTCTCTTTTTCATTTTACCACCTACCTTTCGAAGGTGTAGCGGGCTACGGCGGGAGAAGACGGGCAGTAAACAGGAGAGTGCGGTAAACACAGAATACAGCTGGATAAGCAAGGAAAACATATCTCGGTCTAATGACCGATTGGGGGGTAACAATATCTTCCTGCTGTAGTGTGAATGTAGTAGGCGATGCGCTTCGGGGATGTGTGCTCTATGCCCTCAGCGGTGGAGGTAGATAGTTTGAGGATAAGAACTCATGGATCCAAAGATGCCCCATCCGTTCCTGACATTGGTATAGATGCTGACAGGACTGGCAAAGACATCATCGGTTCTGCGCTCATAGATTTGCATGGATTTCAGATAGAGATACAGGTCCTTGCTGATGGATTGGAGCTCGAGGATGATG
>JALERS010000029.1 GCA_022763905.1 Prevotellaceae bacterium
AATGACACTCAGTAGAAATGGATATTGCTTCATGACTTGAACGATTTCAACCGTTGACAGATTGTATGACGCAAAGATAATAAAATTGTATTTTTGAACACTATAATTTCTATGGTCAGATAGGCTATTGCCAACAGAAAAGATTCAATCAGGAGTTTGGAAACAAGTGGTAATGATAACTTGGCATGGGTATAGATGCATATCAGAGCCACTGGCAGATAAGTCAGTACATACTTGAAGAACTGACTGACAGGGAACTTCCAAATGTCTCTCTTGCCTACAAAATACTGGGCAGCAAGCAACACACATAGTTCAGACACAACCCATGCTACAGAAGAACCCACTTTCAACAATATTGGAACAAGGGCCAAATTCAAACCAATCCCTACACAGGCCCCAATGGAAGAGATGGTCAATATGGCCTTGTCAGCCTTGACGGGAATCAGAATCTGCATGACCAAAATCTGCTCATAACATACAATTAAAAATAACGGAGCTATAATCCGCATGGGTTGGGCAACGCCGACAAACTCATCACCTAATATCAATACAACAATGTCAGAGGAGAAACAACAGAAAACCAAAAATAAGGGAACAGAGAAAGTAAGCAAACATGAAAAAGATTTTCCGATAAGTTCCCTCATCTTTTCCTTTTCACCCAGTGAAGATAACGTACTCATGCGGGGCATCACTACCCTGCTCAGCGATGTATATGGCATGATAAACAAAGTAAATAATTTAGTGGCTGTAGAGAAATCACCCACCTCCGCTTTCGAGGCGACAAATCCTATATACGTAATATTGAAGGATGTATACATATTGGACAATATCATATACCAACCCAATGTGATGTAGGGTCTGAAACATTTGCCCAGCTGCAGATGCCGGAACGAGAAAGAAACGTACTTCCTGCTATACACAATATTGACCAATGCATTGAATGTCACCATCAAGGTGGTCAGCAAGTAATATAATTCATAATCTCCTCTGTCTTTTACCAATAAGAATATAGACAATATATAGCATGTCTTGACAATCAATGTACGCTGGGTGATATATTTGAATTCTTCAAGGCCTTGATAGAACCATTCAATCAACAGAAAGTTGCAGGCCAGCTTGAACATTCCAATATACATCATATTCCTGTATTCAGAGACTGCATCCACACAGAATGTAAAGACTCCCAGTCCTATTATAGCCAGCAAAGTAAACAGACCATTCAATACCAACAAAGTCGAAAACACGATACTTCTCCTTTGCCTGTCTTCTCTGGAGGCTGCCACCTCTCTGATTCCCATAGTCATGATTCCCATCATGGAAAAAAAGACAAAATAGGTGACAATACTGTCAATAAAATTGCAAATGCCCACATTTTCCAGTCCCAACGTCCTAGACACATAGGGGAAGACAATCATCGGGAAAAGATAATTGGAGATAGTGATGATGGTGCTATAGACGAAATTACCTTTCAGACTCATTCCTTCGCTTCATTGAAATGTTTTCTATAATAAATCTGTCTGAGATGATAAGGCTGATGCTTGAAAAGCACATTCTCATATTTGGCTACTGGCGTATTGGTATTGCCATTGATTTTCAATAGACAGTAGACAGTCAAGAACGCAATGAACAACAAACGATTGCCTTGATAGACAAAACTCCGTATAAGAGTGGGCCAAATAATCCAATATGAATAACAGAACAATACTGAAAGGCGACTACTCAGAGTCTTGAATTCACTAAAGAAAAAGAACATGAAAAAATACAACAGCATACTGTTGATGAATATATTAGCGTCGGCCCTTAATTGACGAATGCGGTCCATATAGATAAATACCAACACTCCTGTCAACAGACGCTCCAGATAGCCGATACTGATAACGAAACCTACCTGATTCATCAATATGGTATATCCATTGATATGACGCTGAAGATCCTTGCTGATAAAACCAGCGAAAAGGGATACCAGGTTGAGGAACACGGGTATTTTGAACAGGAGGATGACATTTCCTGCAATGAAGACAGAAATATAAACCCATTTGTTGATTTTTCTGTGCAGAAAAAAATACAACGGGAAGAACAAAAGAGATGATTTATGGAAAGATAATGCCAACAGACATATTAAAAAATAGGGTAACATCCTGCGTTTCTCAATCAATTCAAGAGCATTGACAAATAACAGAATCGCAATACCATTGCGCATCAAGTCCGTATAGATATATAGTCCACCCATACAGACAACAAACGCAAGGGTTAAGGGAATGTTGTCTACCTTTTTTTTCAGAAAACGGATAAGAAGGTACGTATTGATGACAGTCAATACAAATTGAAAAAAGAAATAATTGTCGAAAATGCTTTTGCATACCACCATCAACAGATTGAAGCCTAAATTGGCACTCTGTCCTGAATAAGGCGCTAGCAGATTGCCCCAATGTTTGCTTTCATATAAAGGATAGTAAACATTCCAGTCATAAAAGCAGAACCCTCGTAAGCCGAAGAAAAGAACCAGCAATCCAGCACAGACGACAATCAGCGTATATTGCAGAGTTCTGTTATTACGGTAGTTCCATGCAAGCCCCCCACAGATAAGGAATACCGTTATAATCGCAATATAAGGTGCAGAATAAATCACTTCGAACCCAATCTAAAGAAACGGCCCCAATGATGCTCCTGCCATCCCAATACCCAAACAGCATCAAATAATACACCTAAAAAGACAAATGCTATCAGAATATACATGCGTGGGATGGATGATGATTTCAAAGGTATTGTGGCATTCTGAATAATGGTAAAGGCCGGAGTACGTTCTTGAATCTTCATCTTGGCTGTATTCATCTGCTGAACGGCTGAACTAAACACATTATACTTGATTTGCATATCATTTTCCAAATCCTCCAGTGTCAGCCTATAAGAAGGAATCTCAAGATCTGTATTGGCATCAGCATACGCTCCATACTTTCTGCGGGCTTCTTCATAGTCAAATTGTGCCTCCTTGTAGACCTTGACAGCAAACTCATAATCGTTACGGGCTTTCTGTGTACGATAAGCCATGATATAATTCTGAAGTTTGCGCTGAATCGTGTCTGCCATAAGAGCCGCTACCTGTGGATCAGTATCTGTAACTGACAGAGTAATGACATTGGTTTCTGTAGCCAAAAAACATTTGATATTGCTCTTAATCACCTCACAAACCTCAGTCTGGATTTTAGAAAGACGGAAAGGATTTACTCCATCAACTCCTTTCTGGGGCTTCTTGAAACTGGCAATCAATTTCACTAACCACAATTTGGGATAAGACCAGAAGGGAATATGAGTGTCCTTCAATATATGCTGGTAGTAGGTCTTACTTCCAGTACTATCCAAAAGTTGTACTTGGATATCAAACAAGTCCAGTACGAAATCATTGGAAGCAAATATATCCGGATATATCTGCGGATAGATGGCATCTACTGAACTTCCACCAGACTTCAAATCTACTCCAACCATAGAAGCCAAATCACTCAATCCGTCTGCCATACCCATACTGGAGGATATCTCGGGAGCCACTATCACCTCTGAAGTATATTTTTTCTGGATATTGAAAGCGACAATAATGCCTATAACGATACTGGCAACAAAGGTGCCATATAATAGTCTTTTATGAGCAATAACCTTCTTGGCCATTCCCAAAAAATCTATTTCTTTGATGGGTGCTATATCCATTTCTTCTTTCTGATTTTCATTATATACCTTAACTCTCCGTCATCACTACTTAAGCAAATTGGCAATAGTAGCAAACATCGTAGCAATGGATGCCGTAGATGTTCCTATAGAAAGCCATTGAGTGAGTGATTTTCCGTCTTTCTTCATTTTGGTAGGTACTACAATTTGGCTACCAGGAAGAATCTTGGTATTATGCTTCACTTTGGCAACCATACCATTCATATAGATAATGTAGGTCTGTCCTTTCTTTGCACGGTTGCCCCATCCACCTGCCTGTTCTACATAATAGGATAGTTTCTTGCCTTTCTGATAGGAAACTGTATTGGGATAGAGTACATCTCCACTCACTTTGACGGTTCCATTGTATTCAGGTATTATAATATGGTCTCCTTCCCTCAATACCAAGTCTTCATCTCCACCTGGGTGGGCAAGAGCCTTATCCAATTCAATTCCAACTGTATAAGTTGTCCCCAACTGCAGCTTATTGACATCAATGGTATCACCGCTTTGGGATGCCATCATCTGAAGAAGAGTTTTGTCACGTATCTGTTCTTCTATAGTACGTACTCTTTCTATACGGGCACCTTGAGGATAGGCACGGTCATTCAATCCTCCTGCCTTATTGATAATTTGAGACAAACGCTCATTCTTATGAGAAAGAGTATAGGTTCCTGCAAACATCACATTACCTTCCAAGTATACATTCTTTTGCTCACTATATCCAGGGCTCTTCCTGACATAGACTTCATCAAACGGTTTCAAGATAAAACCCTGTTTGCCATCTACAACAAAACCATCCTTCAACGAGAACGTAAATGTTTGGGAAATGACACTATCATTCATAAAAGCCTTGGGATTGACAACTCTTCGAGCTACATCCACCTTGACTGTAGATGCTGCATCGGTAAGTCCGCCAGCCTGAAGGATGAAGTCTTCAAGCGTTGTGTTGTCTGCATACCGATAGATTCCGGGGTACTGTACTTCCCCATGAATAGTCATCGTATAGGAGTCATTGATTAAAGTATTGGACGGAATATAGAGCACATCATTCTCCTTGAGGGGGATATCAGCAGATGTTCCTTTCAAAATACCATCCACATCAATACTTATCACTTCCAGAGTACGGTCTTCTTTCATACGATGCATCACTGCCCGTGTCCTGAAAGCATCTTCTTTCAGGCCTTCAGCCTGTTCAATCAAGGTACGTACACTCTGGATGGCACCACCTATCTGATACATGCCGGGACGGAATACCGCTCCCTTGATTTCCACCGTATTGGAATAGCGCTGCATGATGGAGTCTACTCCCAACGAGTCTCCATCGGCCAACTGGAAAGAATTCATTTCAAACTCTCCAACATTAAACACGGAATACTCCCTTCCAGTTTTACGAATCAAACGAATAGATTTCCTATATGCATCGCCAGCAAATCCGCCTGCATATTTTACAAGAGTCCCTACACTTTCATTGCGTTTCATCTCATAATACATCGGGCGTTTCACTTTACCGGTAATATTGACAAGACAATCATAGGCACCTACTGAAATAACATCACCATCAGCCAAACGAACATTGCCCGTCAGTTTTCCATTAAGTATATAGTCATATATATCTACAGTAGAAATTAGCCGATTGTTCCGATACACCTTGATATCCCTCAAGGTACCTATATCACTTATACCACCTGCCATGTATAGGGCATGGAATACGGAAGCAAAAGCAGAAAGCGTATAGGTTCCAGGAACAACAACTTCTCCCATGACATTGACAGTAATGGTACGGGTTTGTCCCAAAGTCAATTTCACATTACTACTACTATAACGTGTTCCCAATCGGGCACGCAAGCGAGCATTGGCTTGTGCTATACTCAACCCGCTGACCTGTACAGGACCTATTCCTTCTATAATAATGTCTCCATCAGGTGAGACTGTTGCGGCAAAAGATTTTTGAGATGCACCATAGATATCTATATTAACAGCATCACCTGGTCCCAGTCTGTAATCCTGAGGAGTAGCAATATTCATACTGGGCTCAAAGGTCAAATCTTCATTATTGAAGATGTCTCGACCGAATACTTTTTTACGATTCTTCTCCTGCTCCTCCACCAATTGAAGATAAAGGGTGGCCGTATCAGCTGGCAATATTGATTTCAATTCCTGTTCATACAAATTGTATCCACGACTATTGCGACGGTAATCAGATTTTTGCCGCATATCTGTTTGAATCAGATTATTGCTATACACATTCTGCTGTTCCTCTTTCAAAGTAGTGGGTACATCTGAAGATTTCCCGTTGTTGATTCGCATTCTATTTTCAGCTCCAGCAATAGCCTTGTCAGCTACGCTTCCCAAACCTTGATTATTGATTTGACTCTCGTACTTCTTCCGGACACGTCGTATCTGCTGGATATCCACTCCCTGCTGAATCAGTTGGGTAATGATTTGTGACTGGGAAGTCCCTTTCTGGTACTCAGAAGCTACCATCTTCAGTACTTGTTCATCGGTCATTGTAGACTGGCCCTTCACTGACACAGATGGTAACAACAAAAAGAATGAGAATACCAACAAGTATTTCCTCATATCAATAAATATAGGTTTCATAAACTGTAATTATTTTCAGTAATCGTACTAAACTGTGTGGACGAATTGTCCTACGAAAGAATGTTACTACCTTAAGTAGACACCTAAGAAA
The DNA here is from genome assembly GCA_022763905.1 of Prevotellaceae bacterium. Lineage (GTDB taxonomy): Bacteria > Bacteroidota > Bacteroidia > Bacteroidales > Bacteroidaceae > UBA6382. The sequence goes on from JALERS010000029.1 coordinate 6,392, forward strand.
CTATTCTGGTGCCATACGATTTGCAAATATAACAATATTTTTTTGTCATTTCACAAGAAAGAAGAAAAATAATAACTTCTTACTCCACCTTCCTTCATTAATATATTTCTGCAGAATAATACATAGAGAACACCCAAATATAACTAATACAGACACATTCACCCAGTGTTCTAATAAAATACTCATTTGCTTCCACCGTCTATACTTCAGCATACTTGGCTCTTTGACTAAGAATGACCGATATATTGAAGAGGACAATACATTCCGGCAACAAATGAAATGTGAATTAACAGGATAAACATGCTGGATTGTCTCTAAATCTTTCGAAAATTTCCAATGGCCACCCTTCACGCCAACTTTTGTTTGTAATTTTGCAGTGAAATCAGAATCATATGTACCATATAAGATTCTAATCTATTAGACAGCTATCATGCATTATAGTCTACTCCCATCATTGTTGCTACAGATCCTGATTGTAGGTTACAGTCCAGGACCTGCCAATATATATGCTTTGACCATGTCATTGAAATATGGCAGAAAAGCATCTTTGGTCATGTGGTTGGGATTGCTGTCGGGTTTTGTTTTGGCTACCTCTATCGTTGCTGTCATTACCCATTATATAGGTATCGTCATAGGAGATTATGTAGCCTACCTGAAATATTTGGGAGCTTCCTATATCCTATATCTTGCTTATCGTATATGGAAGAGTAGCAACCAGTCTACCTCCGCCCAAAAAGACTGCACTTTTTTCAACGGATTCATGGTACAATTGACCAATGCCAAAATGATTCTGTTTTCTACTACTGTATACAGCACATTTGTCCTTCCCTATTCCGACAGACTAACAGATTTGTTTGACATATCCTTATGGCTACTGCTAGCAGGTCCCGGCGGCAATCTTGCCTGGTTACTGGCAGGAAGGGTCTTGCGAAGATTTTCAGAAAAGTACCATACCCAAGTGGACTTCATATCCATTGTTGCATTGGTAATATGTGCTTTTTTCATCATCATCGCGTAAATATATGTATCATGGCATTATTTGTTTACAAAACCTATCAAGAACTCAGTAAAGACGAGCTCTACCATATCCTTAAAATCCGTGCTTCTGTATTTATCGTTGAGCAGAATTGTGTTTACCAAGACATTGACGATATGGACCAAGATGCTCTACATCTGTGGATGATTGAAGAAGGTAAGATCGTTTCCTATGCCCGTGTCCTCAAAGCCAATACTTATTTGGATGAGGTCGCCATAGGAAGGGTTATCTCTTTGGAACGCAATAAAGGATATGGAAAAGCCATATTCGCACAGGCACTGGAAATAGCCCAAAACAAATTCCAAGCAGAGATAGTGAAAATTCGGGCCCAGCAACAAGTAGAACATTTTTATAACCAATTTAACTTCCAACGCTGCGGACAGCCCTTTATGTATGAGGGGCTGATGCACGTTGATATGATCTGGAAAAAACAATAGCAGATATGTTCATGAAAAAAGCCTCTATTATCTCCTTACTGGCAGGTCTCTTCTTTTCCTGTCATGCTGACACAGAACGTGTACTCGAGCCTGTTGATTTCAAACAAGCCATACAAAACGACAGCACGGCAATAATCATTGATGTTAGGACTGCTGACGAGTTCAAAGAAGGTCATCTGCATGGTGCTATGTCATTGGACTATCTTGACTCCAAAACTTTTAAAAAAGGAATCCAACACCTTGATAAGACCCATACCTATTATATCTATTGCCGCAGTGGTCGACGTAGCCAAAGTGCTGCCAGAGAGATGAAGGCCATCGGTCTTCATGTCATCGACATGAAGGGTGGCATCATCCAATGGAAGGCATGCAGATTGCCATTGGAACAACCCGAATAATCTTATTTACTGCCAACACCATTACTCATGTCTTTTTATTGATGACTTATTCTGACTAACACATGAACAGAGATAAGATACTAAATCCCTATATTGGATTGGATGGATACAATTGTTTTGCATGTGCTCCTAACAATCCCATTGGGCTTCATCTTGAATTTTCAGAAGAAGGCGATAATATTGTCTGTGTATGGAAGCCTTCTGAAAATTTTCAGGGATGGGTTGACACCTTGCATGGTGGCATACAGGCTACATTGTTGGATGAAACATGTGGATGGGTAGTGACACGCAAACTCCAAACTGCAGGAGTTACCTCCAGCATGGAAACCCAATACAAGCATCCTATTTCTATTAAAGAACCTTTTCTTACCATACGTGCCCATATCAAGGAGCAACGGAGAAATCTTGTTACCATTGATGCCTCCATAGAGGATTCAAAAGGAAATATCTGCACACATGCTACTTGTGTATACTTTGTCTTTTCACAGGAGAAAGCCATTAGGGAACTGCACTTCAGACCCTGTCTGACAGATAGGGAATCCAGCGACATTCCACATGAAGATTGAACTGGCCGGACACTACGACAGCAGAAAACTTTTGAAGACGATGTGGCCATCTGTCCTGATGATGCTGACCACATCTCTTTATTCTATCATAGACGGATGGTTTGTTTCCAACTATGCCGGCAAAACAGCTTTGGCCGCCATCAATCTGGTCTCACCTATCATAATGATTGCAGCTTCTTTGGGGCTTGTTGTGGGTGCTGGAGGTACAGCTCTCGTGTCTAAGACACTAGGAGAAGGCCATTTACAGAAGGCTTCCCACATATTCTCCCAATTAATTGAATTCACCATTATCGGCGGTATTCTCTTCAGTATACTGGGATTTATCTTTGCCGAAGAGATTGTATTTCACTGCAAGGCATCTGGTTTACTACTATACAACAGTATTTTCTATTTCAGATGCATGATGACCAGCCTTACGGCTTTCATGCTACAAATGGCTTTCCACTCTTTATTCATGACAGCAGAGAAACCGCAAATGGGTATGATATTGTCATGGATTAGTTGTGCGACCAATATTGTGCTTGACACTGTTCTGGTGGCTTGGATGGACTGGGGACTGGCAGGCGCGGCTTATGCTACTATCATCTCGCAGTTAATCGGTGGACTTTACCCTATCATCTATTTCCTTTCCCCAAGAAACACAGCCCGACTGAAACTCCAACCTGTCCGATGGCAATTCCGTACAATCATTCAGACATGTACGAATGGATTGTCTGAATTTGTCGGTAATATCGCCTTTTCCATAGCCAGCATCTGTTATAATCTTCAACTACTTCGATATTGTGGCGAAGATGGAGTGGCTGCGTTCGGTGTTCTTATGTACATCAGTTTCTTCTTCAGTTCTGTGTTCATTGGTTTCAACATTACCATATCCCCCCTGATAGGTTTCAATTATGGAGCTCAAAATTATACAGAGCTTAAGAGTCTACTAAGGAAATGCATCATTCTGACCACAGGGATTGGAATTGCAATTGCATTATTTTCCGAGTTGCTCAGATTTCCCCTCGCAGGATTATTTGTAGGATACAACCCTCCATTAATGCAATTGACCACGCATGCCTTCAGAATCTACATGCCATGCTTTGCCCTAGTGGGTTTCAATATGTTTGTTTCTGCCTTCTTCACCTCATTAGGCAACGGATTGATATCTGCATTCGCAGCATTTATGCGCTCTATCGTCTTTGAGATTTCTTCCGTCTTTTTGCTCCCTATCTACTTAGGAACGGATGGCATATGGTGGTCAGCCTGTGTGGCAGAAGGACTATCCTGTATTACAGCCATATCATTACTCATTACTTTTAAGACAAGATATCGATATTGATGGCTGACACCCAAATCTTCCTAGTTATAGACAGGCACGGTTTTTGTAAGTTAATGACTAGAGAAGAGAACTGTCATCTTCACAATGACTGTTAATTCTTTTTCTGTGACATTAAAAATGAAGAAAATTGAAGATTTTTAGATACGCCGATATTCGAAATATAATAATAACGCCTGTATATTTGCGACACAATTCTAATCATTAATCATATTATCGACATGAAAACTTTATCCGTGTTCAGAAAAGTATTCTTCGTAGCATTATTGATGGGTTCATTGACAGCAGTTCTTTCCTCAGCACAGACATCTACCAGAGCAGGTGCAGGAATGGTAGACCTAACCTATGCAGCTGAAAATTCCGTGAACTCTGTTGTATACATCAAAGTCACCATGAATGGGAAGACCCAAACTGTTGAGACATGGAATCCATTTTTTGACGATTTCTTCGGACAATTCTTCGGAGATAGGAATGGAGGTTCTCAACGTAGACAGATTCAGACCCCCAAGCGGCAAGCCGCAGGTTCTGGTGTCATCATTTCCAAGGATGGATATATCGTCACCAACAATCATGTTGTGGCCGAAGCCGACGAAATCACTGTCAAATTAAATGATAACAGCGAATACAAAGCCCGTATCATCGGTCTGGATAAAATGACCGATTTGGCTCTCATCAAGATAGAAGGCAATAATCTGCCTGCCATTCCTATCGGTGACAGCGACAAATTGAAACTAGGGGAATGGGTATTAGCTGTAGGCAATCCTTTTAACCTCACTTCTACAGTAACCGCTGGTATCGTCAGCGCAAAAAGCCGTTCGCTCCATGCAAATGATATCGAGTCTTTCATTCAGACAGATGCAGCTATCAATCAAGGCAACTCTGGAGGTGCTCTTGTCAATGCTAAAGGCGAACTAGTAGGTATCAATGCGATGCTCTACTCCCAAACAGGCTCTTATTCAGGTTACGGATTTGCCATTCCTACTACTATCATGAATAAGGTAGTTGAAGACATTAAGAAATTTGGTACCGTTCAGCGTGCATTGCTAGGCATCAGTGGTATGGAGACCAATATCTATCTGGATACTCAGAAGGAACAGAACAAGGACATTGACCTCGGCACTAATGAAGGTGTCTATGTTTCAGAAGTAAGTGCAGATGGTGCTGCCGCTGCTGCTGGAATAGAAAAAGGTGATGTAATCCTGTCTGTAGATGGTAAAAATATCAAGAAGATGGGAGAACTACAGGAGACTATTAGCAGACACCGCCCTGGTGATAAGGTAGAAGTAACATTCATGAGAAACAAATCCAAGTTGACTAAGACTGTTACCTTACGTAATGCACAGGGAACAACAACAGAACTCAAGGAGACTGACCCCTCAAGCCTAGGTATTGCCCTAAAACCTGTTTCCAGTGAATTAAAACGCCAACTTGCCTTGTCACATGGTCTTGTTGTCATTGCCGTAAAGGAAGGAAAAGCCAAGAAAGAAGGAATCACCAAAGGCTTGATTATCCTTCAGGTCAATGATAAAAAGATGAATACTGTCGAAGACTTCAATGAGGTTGTCAAGCAAGCCAACCTATCCTCTGAAAGAGTTCTTTGGATTAAGGCCAAGACACAAAGTGGCATGTACAAGAGTTTTACCATCGATCTGGAAGATTCACCCAAGAATACCGATAAAACTCCTGCAAAATAACAAAAAGAGATGGATATTGAAAGCATCAGGGAATACTGCCTATCTTTGCCGAAAGTAACGGAAGATTTTCCTTTTGACGACACGACACTTGTTTTCCGTATTGGAGGAAAGATATTTGCCATGATGGATTTGGAAGATGCTTCAAAACTTACCTTGAAAAGCGACCCCAATCAGGCTTTGACCCTACGGGACAAATATTCGGAAATATCAGGAGCTTGGCACATGAACAAGAAATATTGGAACCAGCTCAACCTATATGGTCAACTTTCGGATACTCTCGTCAAGCAACTTATTCGTCACAGTTATTCGGAAGTAGTCAAAAAATTCCCCAAAAGGCGCCAGCAGGAATTCCCGAATCTTTCCTAATATCCATACATCTACTAAAAGATGAGAGCATTAGATACCTCCTATTGCTCTCATCTTTTTTTTGTACACCTAATATCGCCCTTCTTCACGCGACATTACCACCTTAAATATTCCGAAATAACGGACTCGCTACAAAGATTGAATCAATATATGAAAAACCTGTTGTCCGTAATCAATTGCCCGTTGTGTATTCCCCTTCCATGCTTTTTCATACCAAAAACAAGTCAAACTCTTCCGTATTTGACAAATTTTGAGTAAGTTTGCAGTCTATAATACAAGACAATATGTTACTACAAGAG
>JALERS010000044.1 GCA_022763905.1 Prevotellaceae bacterium
CCCATCCTAATAGGTTGATGGACAAAAATGCGGCAATGAATGACTGGCTGACTATGATGTCAGTAGTTATAATAGAAGATTTCAGCTCTTAGGTGCAATAAGAAGTTGAAGTTCGTCCAGTTGTTTTTGATCTACTACCGAAGGAGCATCAAGCATCACATCCCTTCCAGAGTTATTCTTGGGGAATGCTATACAGTCACGTATGGAGTCAAGTCCAGCGAAAAGACTCACCCAGCGATCAAGACCATAGGCCAGTCCTCCATGAGGTGGCGCACCAAACTTAAATGCATTCATCAGGAAACCAAATTGCTCCTGAGCACGTTCAGGAGTAAATCCAAGTACTTCAAAAATCTTAGCCTGAAGGACAGCATCATGGATACGGATAGAACCACCACCTACTTCCACACCATTGCATACCATGTCATAGGCATCTGCCAGCACACTGGCAGGATCAGTATCCAATTTGGAAACATCACATGGTTTGGGAGCTGTAAAGGGATGATGCATTGCCATGAGCCGCTGTTCTTCATCACTCCATTCAAACATAGGGAAATCCACTACCCACAAAAGGGCAAACTTATTCTTGTCTCTCAGTCCAAGACGTTCACCCATGAGCAGGCGCAATTCACACAGTTGCTTCCGTGCTTTCATGGCATTGTCACCAGAGATGATAAGAATCAAGTCACCAGCCTCAGCCTGCATAGTATCCTTGAGAAGGTTAAGAACTTCAGGAGAATAGAAACGGTCCACACTAGATTTTACGATTCCGTCTTCCTGCACACGAGCATACACCAAACCTTTGGCACCTATCTGAGGACTCTTTACGAAATTCGTCAGTTCATCCAACTGCTTTCTAGTATAGTTGGCACAACCTTTGGCACAAATACCTCCGATATAAGCTGCTTCGTTGAAGACGGCGAACTCACCTGTACCTTTCAGTATATCCATGAGTTCTACAAATTCCATCCCGAAACGCATATCAGGTTTATCCGAACCGAAACGTTTCATAGCCTCATGCCAACTGAGACGCAGGAAAGGAGCCTCACCCAAATCATACCCTCTCACCTCCCTGAAGAGATATTTGGTCATCTCTTCAAAAGTATTGATGATATCATCCTGCTCTACGAAACTCATCTCACAGTCAATCTGGGTGAATTCCGGTTGACGGTCAGCACGAAGATCTTCATCTCTGAAGCATTTTACAATCTGAAAATATCTGTCCATTCCAGCCACCATGAGCAGTTGCTTGAGTGTCTGAGGACTTTGTGGTAAAGCATAGAATTGTCCTGGATTCATTCGGCTAGGCACAATAAAGTCTCTTGCACCTTCAGGAGTAGACCCTACCAATACTGGTGTTTCCACCTCAAGGAAGCCTTTGGAGTCCAAAAAATGTCTTACTGCAAGGCAAAAGCGGTGACGCAATTCCAAATTGGCACGCACATTACTACGACGCAAGTCCAGATATCTGTATTTCATTCTCAAGTCATCACCACCATCTGTGTTTTCTTCAATGGTGAATGGTGGCACCTCTGATGCATTGAGAAGAGTCAATTCGCTGACAATAATCTCGATTTCGCCAGTGGGCAGTTTGGGATTCTTGTTGTAGCGTTCATTGACTGTACCTTTCACTTGAATAACGTATTCTCTTCCCAGACCATTGGCTTTTTCACATAGTTGTGCGTTATCCTCTTCGTTGAATACCAACTGGGTGATGCCATAACGGTCGCGCAAATCTACGAAGGTCATACCTCCCATCTTACGCAGTTTCTGCACCCATCCTGCTAGGATGACAGTATCTCCCACGTCGGATACTCTCAATTCTCCACATGTTCTTGTTCTATACATGATGTCAGTATTTTAATTGCTTATTGGTAAGACAAAGTTACAAAGAATTATATATTACAGACTGATGCCCAAACAGTAAAAAACACTATGGGACAGTTCTTCTTTTCTTGTCCAGATGTTTTTTCATTGAGACAATTGCCGAAAACTGCGCTTGGAGCGAATTGGTTTGACAGGTTGGTCCTCAGGATGAAAATCCGGTTCATTCATTTCTTTCTTAAGTATGGGCGTTGCATTCTGACGGTGGTCAGGAATATCTTTCATCGGTTTTGAGGGCATCAACTTGACGACTGTATCCTGACGGAGTGTATCTGCCTTAAGAGAGTCAGTCTTAACAATATCAGTTGATGCCGATGTATCTGCTCGGGTTCTGTCATGGAAGCGGATAAGGGCAGGTTGTGTGATAAAGAGCAAAGCAGGCCTGCTCTCAGTTGAGGCATTCAGATAGACAAATCCTTCTACACATTTCAATGGTTGGTTGCCAGAGACATGCTGGAGACTGAATTCTCCATCACGGTAAATACGTGTGGTAATACACTGCACCGAATCATTGTCATACACCAGGGCAAATGAGATGTAGGCATCACGAGGGCCTTGACTGAACACAAACTTTGTATTGAAATGAATAAGATAGATGTCACCTGGATGGAAGGTACTATCAGCCTCCACCCTAAATGTCATGCGATTGCTCACTCCCTGAGGAGACAGCAGATAATAATCTCCCCCCTTCCAAATATTGGCAGTATCACCTTCATGTGACAGGGATGCATAGATATTGGTCTGACTGGTAGCGACTCCCAAAGCCGACATCTCGCGCTCTAGTCTTGTATGGATTCTGCTATAAATCTTGTAAAGTTCTTCTGAGTGTTGCGCATACCATTCCAGAGAAGTATCGAATTCCTTTTGGCTGATGCCATGCTTTTTCAGCATGATACGAAAATAATATTCTCGATAAAAATCGCTGCTGTCTTTCTGACTGGCAAGAGACTTAGCCAAATGAAAATCTTCCAATACGGCTTCCATCTCTTGTTCAGAGAGGACACCATTGGGTTGTTTCCTATGACAGGAAGAAAAACACATAATGGTCAGAAGAAAACAGGCTATCAGCAATCTCATGAGCGATGGGCGGTTAGACGTTTTCTGTCAAACATGAGGAAGGTACGCTGTAGCGAATGACGGAAGAAGAGGATGATACAAATGGCTCCACAAGATATGGCTGCATCTGCCAGATTGAAGATGGGGCTGAAAAAGATGAAAGGTTGTCCGCCCCATACAGGTATCCAGTCGGGATAAACAGTTCGGATGATAGGGAAATAGAACATATCTACCACCTTACCGGTAAAAAACGTACCATATCCTTCATTCCAACCCACAGGAAAAGCCACGTCATAACAGGTACTTTCAGTAAAAAAAACTCCATAAAAAAGGTTGTCAAAAATATTACCTGCAGCTCCTGCGAGTATCATGCTCATCAACAGGACAAAAGACAAAGGAAAGCGTTTCCTGACGATGCGGGTCATTGTATATATCAAGAATGCTACTGCTACTATACGGAAGCAACAAAGCAATACGGTACCGCCTACAACATCTAATCCGAAAGCCATTCCCTTATTTTCCACGAAATAGAGGTAAGCCCAATCAGTACCCATTGAGCGCATCTCTCCCAACAGAAAATGAGTCTTGACATAGATTTTCAAGAATTGGTCAGCCACAAGCAATAATAGCACAACAGCTACTGCTACTGCTGAACGTAGGGTGACATTAGGTGTTCTGCGTTTCACTTCCTGTCCCTGCTTTCCTTGGCCTCAATACTAAGGGTGGCATGAGGTACGGCCCTCAATCTCTCTTTAGGGATGAGTTTGCCTGTCACACGACAGATACCGTAGGTCTTGTTCTCTATTCTAACCAGTGCAGCTTGTAGCCCCTTCATGAATTTTTGCTGACGAGAAGCAAGGAGAGTAAGTTCCTCCTTACTCTGGGTAGTATAACCTTCTTCCATCACCTTGTAAGTATGTGATGTATCGTCGGCCCCATTGCCATCCCTATTCATTAGGACACTCATCAACTGGTCATAGTCCTTTTTGGCCAGTTCAAGTTTAGCAATAATAAGCTCTTTGAATTCCAAGAGCTCTTCATCAGAATAACGGGTTTTCTCTGCCATTTATATTTTACTTATTTCTATATTCAACTTAAAGTCATCAAAGTCGAGCACATCTGTTCCCTTATCATCCCATATCCATTCATCACACAACACCTGTGAACAAATGTAATCTTTGAAATCCTCCACAGCATCTTTTACTTCCTGTAGGGGTTCCATAGTGATGCGGATATGGTCCACGATTTCGAAGTTGTGACTCTTCCTGTAAGTCTGAATACGTTTTACCACCTCGCGGGCCATTCCCTCTCGTTTGAGTTCTTCTGTAATTTCCAGGTCAATAGCAATGGTCAACGAACCTTCATTTACCACACACCAACCAGGAATGTCCTGACTGAATATTTCCACCTCTTCCTTGAGTAAGACAATATCCTGTCCTTCTACCTGCATAGGCAACTGAGCTTCACTGTCCAAACGATTGATTTCTTCCTGACTCAAAGCTGCCACTGCCTTGCTGATACTTCCCATGAGTTTGCCATATTTTTTACCCAGCACACGGAAGTTGCACTTCACTGTCTTCTCCAGATTGATGGAAGTCACATAACTGATTTCCTTGACATTCACTTCTTGCATAATAAGGTCAGCCATCTGCTGGATTCGTTCCTGCTCCTGACTGTCTTTAACAAGAATGGTAATGCACTTGAGCGGCTGTCTTACAATGACCTGTTTCTTCTTGCGAAGGGATAGCACCATAGAAGTAATCTTTTGGGCAAGTTCCATACGCGATTCGAATTCAGTATCAATAGCCTCTACATCACTTTGCGGGAAGGTATCCAAGTGAACACTCTGTAGCTTTCCTTCACAATGATCACTAGCATGCAGGTCGCAATAGAGAGTATCTGCATAGAATGGAGCCAATGGCGCAATGAGGCGAGAGAGAGACTCCAAGCATGTATAGAGAGTCTGGTAGGCACTCTTCTTGTCTTTATTGAGTCCACCTGCCCAGAAACGCTTACGGTTGAGACGAACATACCAGTTGGACAAGTCATCGATTACAAAGTCCTGTATGAGTCTTCCTGAACGAGTGAGGTCAAGGTCGTCCATATATGTGGTCACCTGTGCGATGAGCGTATTGAGTTTGGAAATAATCCATCTGTCAATATCGGGACGTTGCTGCAGAGGTACTTGCTCTGAACTGGTATCAAATCCGTCTACATTGGCATACATGGCAAAGAAGGAATAGACCTGATAGAGTTTCCCGAAGAATGTGCGAGCCACCTCTGCCACACCTGCTTCATCAAATTTCAGATTGTCCCAAGGTTGGGAATTGGTAATCATGTACCACCTCAGAGCATCAGAACCATATTTGTTGATTACATCAAAAGGATTGACAGCATTGCCCAATCGTTTGCTCATCTTATTGCCATTCTTATCAAGTACAAGTCCGTTACTGATGACAGACCTATAGGCGACACTGTCGAATACCATAGTTGCTATGGCATGCAAGGTAAAGAACCAGCCACGTGTCTGGTCTACACCTTCTGCAATGAAATGAGCCGGATAGAAGGTTCCATTGTCAATCAGGTCCTTATTCTCGAAGGGATAATGAAGCTGGGCATAAGGCATTGCACCAGAGTCAAACCATACATCAATAAGGTCAGTTTCACGTTTCATGGGTTGTCCACTCGGTGAAACCAATATAATATCATCCACATAAGGACGATGAAGGTCAATGAGGTGATAGTTATCTTCGGAGTAGTTTCCAGGGATGAATCCTTTATCCTTGAGAGGATTGGAACTCATGAAACCTGCCACCACACTTTTTTCTATCTCATTATAGAGTTCCTCCACAGAACCAATGCATAATTCTTCCCGGGTGCGTGCATTACGCCATATGGGCAAGGGGGTTCCCCAATAACGGCTACGACTAAGATTCCAGTCGTTCAGGTTTTCCAGCCATTTGCCAAATCGTCCAGTACCTGTACTTTCCGGTTTCCAACAGATGGTAGTATTGAGTTCCATCATCCGTTCCTTGAGTGCAGTAGAGCGAATGAACCAACTGTCCAACGGATAGTAAAGTACCGGTTTATCAGTACGCCAGCAATGAGGATAGTTATGTACATGTTTTTCTATACGGAAAGCTATACCTTGCTGTTTCATCTCCATACAGAGAATGATATTGAGGTCTTCTGTCTTCTGGAGTTCCTTTTCATTCAGATGGGCATATTTAGCATCGTAGGCATTTTTCACAAAGTTGCCTTCATGTCGTGCATAAGCTTCGGCATCTACGCAAGCCTCTACAAATGCAGGAGCAAGTTCTGACATCAGATAGTACTTTCCCTTAAGATCTACCATAGGACGGGTCTCTGCGTTATCGGTTACCATCAGCAGAGAAGGTATGCCGGCTGCCTTAGCCACTTTGGCATCATCGGCACCAAAAGTAGGTGCAATATGAACGATACCTGTACCCTCATCAGTGGTGACATAGTCACCCAAAATAACTCGGAAAGCCTCGTCTGCCAATTCCACGAATCGGTCGGTACCCACTTCAAATACCTTTTGAGGATGCTTCTCTGCATATTCCTTCACAAAGGCCGGTGCATTGTCATCCCACTTTTCTGTAGGCTTCACCCAAGGCATCAATTGTCGGTACTTCATGCCTTGTAGTTCTGTACCCTTTACAGTTGCTATCACTTCATAAGGAATCACCTTATCACCTACCTCATAACTGTCCAGCGAGCGATTGGCTCCCTCTGGATTGAGATAATTGGCAAGACAATGTTCTTCAATGATGATGGTAATCCGATCTCCATTATAGGGATTGTAGGTACGTACTACGTCATACTGGAACGAAGGTCCTACGCACAGGGCGGTATTGGAAGGTAAGGTCCAGGGAGTAGTAGTCCATGCCAGGAAATTTACCTTGCCCCACCCTTTCCAATTGTCAGGACAGCCTTCTGCCTCAAAGATAGCAGTAACTGTGGTATCCTTCACATCACGATAACATCCAGGCTGATTGAGTTCATGAGAACTAAGTCCTGTACCTGCTGCTGGCGAATAAGGCTGAATGGTATATCCTTTGTAGAGCAGTCCTTTATTGTAGAGTTGCTTCAGCAACCACCACAAACTCTCTATATAGGAATTTTCATAAGTCACATAGGGATGATCCAAATCTACCCAATAACCCATTTTTTCACTGAGTTCACGCCATTCAGCTGTATATTTCATAACATCTGCACGACACTGGGCATTATATTCATCTACAGATATCTTCGTACCAATATCCTCCTTAGTGATACCCAGGTTTTTCTCCACACTCAGTTCCACAGGCAGTCCGTGTGTATCCCATCCTGCCTTACGGGGTACTCTAAAACCTTTCATTGACTTATAACGGCATACGGTATCCTTAATGGAGCGAGCTAGCACATGATGGATACCCGGATGACCATTGGCAGAAGGAGGACCTTCATAAAAAACAAATGTCGGAGCACCTTCTCTCAACTCCAGACTATGTCGGAACATATCTTCACGAAGCCATTTCGCAAGCACTTCTTCATTAGTGTCGGAAAGGTTCAATTTGTCGTGTTCAGCAAATTTTTTCATATGGTAGATTCTTCTGAATTGTTCTGTCTTTCTACCCTTTCACAGGGACCTCCGAAAAGATGTGCAAAGTTACAAATAATATATGATATAGGTGGAAGGCTCCTCAGCATAATTTTGCATTGTCTCCACCCTTGTGCATTGTCTCCCAGCAGATAGACCCAAGAACACGGTACGAGAAGAAGAAGGAAAAAGATGATTCAAAAATTGGAACATAGTAACATGATTTTCTCAAGAAACGGCATACGACTTCACGAAAAAAAGTAGCTGTCAACCATCAATGACTCTTCCAGAGAAAGCTGAGGTTTTCTCTCAATTCCTGCATATCCCAGCGGCCCACAAACCGAGCCTATAACTATCATAGTGGGATGCACCGCATGATATGCAATGCATCCCACTTGAATTATCCTGACATACAAATACTGCTATCAGGAATGCTAAGATTCAATTATAGGGCAATATCTATTTGCAACTTCTTATCGCATGAGGATGCTGGCAAATCCAGCATTACGGCATGAGAGCTCTTGCGAACAGAAGGTTGAATAGCCACACCATTTACCTTAACACTCTTGGGTGTATGCTGAACTCCTTCCAACTGGATGGTCAGCTGACGATTCTCCGCCATTCCTTCATAAGCACCCTTACGAGGATGAACCACTATACTCATGCCTCGAGAGGTGGACTCTTTAGTAATCTCGGTAAAGGCACAGTCTTTATGGTATGACTGAGTAGTATTGTCATCCTCATACAATGTATAGGAAGACTTGCCACGGCCTGGAATCACCAGCAAACGTAAAGAACCCGTGTTCTCCTGAAGTGACTGAATGCCCTCTTTGGCTAAGGGAAGAATGCTGCCAGCCTTAACAAACCAAGGATTTTCAGCAATGGTATAATGGAGTGTAGCAGTAGTTCCTCCCTTCATCATCTTATGGAGAGCCATATCATACCAATCATTGCCTTTAGGGAACCACATACTACGAGCTGTCTTGCCATCAGTCATAGGCTGACACAATACTGTAGCCAGGATTCGGTCACCAAACATAAACTGCTCCTTCATAGTATAAGCATTGTCAGCCTCAGGATAATCATAGTACATGGGACGACAGATACAAATACCTGTATCATAGGCTGTACGGGCAGCGGTATAGATATAAGGAGAAAGCGCATAACGCAACTCTATTGCCTCCTTCATATAATCGTAATGGTCAGTATATGACCAAATACGACGGTCTAGAGTTTCGGAATGGGTACTATGGGTCTTGAAGATGGGAGTGAACACACCATATTGCAACCATCGAGTATACATCTCCGGGTTGGTCATATGCTTACTAAGTTGCATATGGCCACCGATGTCATGCCCCCAATAACCATAACCCACATTGGAAGCGGTAGATGTAAAATAAGGAAGAAAAGCCAGGGTACTCCATTCGTCATAGGTATCCCCTGAGAATCCCAATTGATAACGATGGCTGCCCAATCCTCCCCAACGATGATAAATGAGAGGACGAGGTGCCTTGAGGCCCTGTTTCTTGGCTTGACACAACATATCATTGAAGAAGGTATAATTGAGCCAGAACGTATTACTCAATCCTTTCACATAACGGCTCTCACGCCACTGTTGCCAGTCAAGCCACCAGAAATCCACTCCCTGTTCCTGTAAAGGATGAATAACAGAATTGAAATAGGCATCTGCCCATGCCTGTTGACTCATACGAAATGGTACTGGAGCACGCCAGCCTTCCTTGCCTTTGGGTTCTTTGACATTGACATATTGATATCCTTCTTTTCCGTAGATATAGTTGGCGGGGCCATCATAATCATTGGTACGAGAGAGATAATCTTTCACGAAACGGTCATAACATTCTTCATACGGACGTATACCTGAAGCTGGATGCAGGTTGAGGGAAGTTTTATAGCCCATGGCATGGAGGTCATGAAGGAAACCCACTGGATCGGGAAACAGGTCACCATTCCAGGTATAGCCGGTCCATCCTCTGCGTTGTCCGAATTCATCATGTCCCGTACGTTCATCCAAAGGTTTCCAAGTTTCGTGCCAATCCATATCAATAATGAACACATCAATAGGAATACTACGGTCACGCATCTCTTTGGCGAGGTCAAGTAGTTCCTGATCGGTATATATCCAGTAGCGACTCCACCAATAACCCAGTGTATACTTGGGTGGCATAGGAATACGACCTGCCACCTTAACAAAATCGCCCAGGGCAGCCTTATAATCATGTCCATAAGCAAAAATATACCAGTCGGCACGTAGGCCTTCCTCACGACAGGCAATCCACTCACCCCAAATGGAATTGTCCTTCTGTAGAACATGGCGATTAGATTCATCAACAACGGCCCATCCGTCGCGGGATATAATACCTTTCTCCAGTTCACTCTCTTTGGCACTGATGCGCGAAAAGCCCTTGCATCCGTCGAGGGTACGGGTAGTTCCCAGAAGATTGCCCTTATCGCTCAAACCGGGATGCCAAACTATGGTTTTGCCGTTGAGCGGAAAAGCTACCTTTAGATTGGTAGCATTAAACATCTCCTCACCCTCATAGGTAAGTGTAACCGAAGATGTCTTGATGACGGTACGATTACCTTGACGAGTAACTTTAAAAGAAGGTACCGGCAGGTTACGGTTGATGATAGCCAAAGAGGCACGATCCTCCCATTTACCAGACTCATCCCATTCCATACGAATAAGACGATCGGTGAGCACTGTAAATCGGGCCTTTCCTACCTTGACTATGGCATCAGGACGTGCAACAGGGTCTGGATTGTCAACAGAAGCCAACATACTGCCTATTGATCCCCAAAAGCAGAACAACAGAACAAAAACTAATCTTTTCATAAATAACAAAGATATTTGCAGAATTATTAAATAATGAATTACAAAAATCAATACACAAAAAGTCCGTCAAGGCAATACTTACCGATAGAAAGCAAAAAAGACAGCCAAGACCAACAGCACGAAGGATACACAATGATTCCATCCTATGGACTCAGTACGGAAGAACAGGATAGAGAAACCCATAAAGACCAGCAGTGTGATAACCTCCTGAATAACCTTCAACTGAATGAGGCTCAACGGACCGCCATTACCAGCAAATCCGATACGATTGGCTGGAACCTGACAACAATACTCTGCAAATGCCAGTGACCACGACATCAGAATAACAACCAGCAAGGGTGTATGGGAAGTAATCACCTTCATATCCTGCAATTTGAGGTGGCCATACCAGGCAAACGTCATAAACACATTAGATACAATGAGTAAACCGATAGTATATAGCAGTTTCATTTTTTATTAAATAAATTTCCTACAAAAATACAAAATCCCAGATACATATCCTTCATTTCCCCGCAAATATCATTCCTTTCTACCATAAGGTACCTTCACAAGAAATTGACATCTTTATATTTTTTTTGCCTCCAATATATGCAAAATGCTATAAATTTGCAGTTTTACATGAATTCTAATCTATTATTGATATGTACCGACTATTCAGACAAGTTCATCCATCACTAACTCTTGCTATTCTCTTAACAGCAGGCCTCCTCTTCCCAATAACCTCCCATGCCGACGAAGGTTGTTCCTGGGAAGGCATCAAATTTACTTTCAATCCCAGTAAAAAAATGTATCTATCTACCCTGTTGGAACACAGGACTAATAACAATTTTCAACGCACTGATTGCTACTTCGGCCGGCAATATGTAGGATGGAAATGGACCCCATGGCTCAAGACTGATGCCGCTTATGAAATTCAAAAAGACCAGGAATCGGTATACCACCGTGGTATGTTTTCTGCCACTGCTACTCTAAAAGAAGGCAATTTCGCCCTTTCTCTCAGAGAGAGATATCTGTACGACTATAGTGTAGACCGCCAAGATGGTGACCAGGTGCTACGTACCAAGCTGACAGCTCAGTACCATATACCCGACACAAAAATATCACCCTATATTGCCACCGAAGTATTCGTATGGGAAAAATGGAAGAAAACTCGACATTACGCTGGTATTCACTATGATATCAACGACAAAAATAGTCTTGAATTCTTCTATATCTACTACACCAAGGCTGGCACTTCACCTACCCAACATGTAGTGGGAGTATATTACAATATCAACCTATAACAACCAACTTCACACAGTTATGAGAATCCTCCTTTCAATCCTTCTGCTAACCCTTTTCACCAGTTTCAATGCCACAGGCAAGAGTAATATCAGCCTAGGCACCATTGTCTATAAATGGGCCGATATTGACCAAAGTTTTCAGGAACTCAAAGATGCCCAGTTCACCTCATGCCAACTCAATTACAACATCAAGATGGACGAAGCCTTTGCAAAAAGACTCAAAAAGGCAGCTCGCAAGCATAAGATAACCATCACCACTCTCGTAGGTGTACCCTCTGCTCCCAACGCAGGTATCAAAAGCAGATGGAATTTCACCGAAGGACCTTCCACTATCGGATTAGTGCCTGTCAAGGGGAGAGAAGAAAAACTAGCCACCTACAGAAAGATGATAGACTTCTGCCAGACGGCAAACATCCCAGCCATGCACTCGCATTTCGGATTCATCCCCGAAGACTGCTCCTCCCACGAATACAAGGACTTTATTGTTGTCATGAAAGAACTGGCCACCTACGCCAAGGACAAAGGAGTAGACATCTATTTTGAAACTGGCCAGGAAACTCCGACCACCTTGATGAGAGCTATCAAAGACATCGGAACAGGCAACTGCTTTATCAATTGTGATGTAGCCAACCTACTTCTTTACGGCAAAGCCAACCCCACAGATGCCATCCGCCAGTTTGGTCCACTAGTCAAGGATGTACATGCCAAGGACGGCACATACCCCACATGGGAAGACCCCTACCATCTGGGTAAGGAAAAGAAAATACCTGAAGGTGACGTAGATTTCCCCGCCATCATACAATTACTCAAAGAAAGAAACTACAAGGGAGCCATCACCATAGAATGCGAACTCAACGGCAAAAATCAGGACTACCTTATCAAGACTCGAAAGTACCTCCAGGAGTTGATTGACAATCCATAACATCTCATCACAATGAAAATTTCATCATACCCCACCTTCGGCATCATCCTATTGTCCATCTTTCTGTCAGCCTGCCGTTCCAGTAATGGATTAGAGGTATGCTGGAAGGAAAACGGAGGTCAACCGTACCGTCTGGAAAAAGTCATAGAAGTAGATGGACGTCAAGGAATTGCAACTGACGGTACCTACTACTATGTATCTTCTTCAACAGCCATCTACAAATACAATAAAGAAGGTCAATTGATTCAAAGCAATAAGCACCCCTTTGAAAGACTACAACTTCCCGCCAACCATATAGGCGATATCGATGTAGCAGACGGCAATATCTATATGGGCATTGAAACATTCATTGACGGAAAAGGGGAAAACATACAAGTAGCGGTGTATGATACAGAAACACTCCGCTATAAGCACTCCATCCTATGGGATAGCCGGTCTGGGCAGGTGGAAGTTTGCGGACTGGCTGTCGACAAAGAAAAGGGCATCGTATGGATGGCTGATTGGGTACAAGGACACGAGCTTTATGCCTATGACTTAAACCAGCGCACCTACCTTGGCAAAGTAGAGCTTTCACCCACTCCACACTTGCAACAGGGAATATGTTGCAGAGATGGACACATCATCATTAGCTGTGATGACGGAGATGCAGAGCAACTCCTGCCCGACCATCTTTATATAGTAGATGCCCGAAAAATGAAATTCTCCCCCAATCCCTACCAGCCGTCAGCCGTTCTGCCCGTCAAAACATGGCGCACTATGACTGATTTCCGTAGAATGGGCGAGATAGAAGGACTGACCATTGACCCTAGCAATTCCCAACTATTGGTACTGGCCAACAGAGGAGCACGTATCATCCTCGGCATGCCCAAGGGTTTCTATAATGGTTATAACAGGGAAATACATGAACTCTATATATACGACCGTCCATAGCGCAGTATATGATTTAGTTACCACCAGCATCCCACATCACAACAGACATCTTACCACAAAACCTGCATTGACATAACAACAATGCATAACGCAGAGAATCAATTCCCAGCCAGTCAAAAAGGAAACTGGTTGCATTTTATTTATTGCCTTATGTACAACTAAAAACAAATGAAGTCAACTGGTATCATGACTAAGAGAAAACTAGTCAACCAATAGTAAAACTAATTATTAACCCAGTCAACTGACTTTACAAATAAGACTCAAAGTAGTCAACCTTTTCCGTTAAAC
>JALERS010000047.1 GCA_022763905.1 Prevotellaceae bacterium
TCTATTTCAAATGGCAAATGAGGAATAAACTGCCTTTACAGAAACAGAGCAGGATGGTAAGAATATCCAGTGCCAATCATCTGGAAATGGTATTTCAATGAATGGATTTTTCCTGCTCCCCCACGAAATATCTTCTGAACCTACTCATCTGTACATTCATTTTTTGGGAGTCAAGATTGACGAAATACAAAAATTCAGAGGGTTTCTCCCTTGCTCTTACAAAAGAGAATGGAGAAACCCTCTGAAACTTACTAAAGACAAGGATGAATCAAGGTTTCTTGACAAGTGTCATAACGGTGTCCTTTTGGGCATCCAACAAATACAATTGATCTTTGGAGCAAGCAATTCGGATTGTCTTTTCAAATGCTTGGGTAATGGCTGCCTCTACATCCATACTACTCCCCATCATCATAGTCATTCCCATATGGGAAAACGTAAGGTGACTACCTTTCAAAGTGTAGGAACCATGGAAAAGATTGACACTGGCATTGCCATGCACCTTACCACTTTCAAAAGTAATGAACGGCTGTTTTTCTCCTGTAGCCGTGCTTTTACCCATTGCTTCTACTATGGACCAATTGCCATCCAACTGCACGAAGGCCTTCTGACTGGAACAACTAGTCAGAATAAACAATGATATCAAGATATAAAGAATCTTCATAGAAATTAGAATATAATCATTGTACGAAAACTTCAATCGTCATAACCGTTGGCCTTTGCCTTCCATAGGAATGCCTGAATAACTGCTCCTATTACGGCAGCAGCCAGTAGACTTATAAAGATGCAATTCCATCCGTAATTTTCTGCCACATAACCGAAGCCCCATCCAGATAGAACAGTACTGCCATAGGCAAACAGCCCCGTAAGACCTACAGCCGAAGCAGCAGCTTCCTTGGTAGCAATATTGGCAGCTGCAATGCCAATCAGAGCTTGTGGGCCATAAATAAAGAAACCTACAGCAAAAAGGAATGCTATTGAACCTACTAAAGGCAGATCATTGATTTTCCACAGCCAGAGACAACCTACTGCTAACAGAGAGAATACTGTACATATTAGACTGACACGGGCTGCCTTGCCAGCAAAATACCTATCACAGGCCCATCCGCATACGAGCATACCCAACAGACCGAATATTTCAAATCCACCTGCCATCCAGCCTGACTGGGATGGTGTAAGGTCCATCCACTGCTGGAACATAGTAGGTCCCCAATCCAGGAAAGCGAAACGCACCGTATAGATAAAGAAATTAGCCACTGACAATATCCAAATATAAGGATTGCAGAATACTCGTTTCTTTAGAATCTCCTTGAACTCTGCCGTTGTCCTCTTGTGCTCCACTTCTTCGGTCATCTTGCCAACAGCAATCTCAGGTAAACCTACTGACGAAGGAGTGTCACGGATAACAAAGAAAAGGAATACCACACCGGCTAAAGCTATGAAGGCAGGAATGAAAAAGCACCAACGCCAACCAAAGGAAACGATATATCCGCACAACACCAGTGCTACAAAAGCTCCAATAGAATGGGAAGTATTCCATATAGACATCTTTGTTGCCAACTGATTGGGATGAACCCAATGGCATAATACCCTAGCACAAGGAGGATAACCAGTTCCTTGAAACCATCCGTTGAATACCCACATCAGGCCAAACATCCAAACAACGGAACTCATGCCGAAGATGAGATTGCACACTGCACACATGGCCAAACCGAACATCATGAACCAACGGGCATTGACACGGTCACCGATGAAACCATTTACAAACTTGGAAATACCATACACCACTCCGTTGAGCGTCAGGAAAATACCAAGGTCTGTCTTGGTGAACCCCAAATCCGGGTCAGCTTCCATTCCCGGTATGGCCATACTCAGATTCTTGCGTACAATATAAAAGATGGCATAGCCTATCATTACGCCGACAATTGAGCGGAACTGCCAGCTCTGAAAACGTTTAGCTGTAGCATTGTCAACTTGTCTGCCCAGCAATTTTACTGAATCTATACTCATGTTAGTTCAAAATTTTGTCAATTACTTATTGCAAAGATAATAATTTCATTCGAATATTTTCTTTCAATACGAATATTAGATATAATTTTGCTTATAATTATGAGAATACTTCTACTAGGCGAATACAGCAATGTACATTGGAATCTGGCTGAAGGGCTACGTCAGTTGGGTCACGAGGTATGTGTTATATCAGATGGTGACGAATGGAAAAACTACCACAGAGATATTGACCTGTCACGCCATTCAACGGGTCGCTTAGATACAGCTAGATACATAATGAGACTTTTGTCTCTGCTCCCGAAAATGCGCAATTATGACGTGGTACAAATCATCAATCCTGTTTTCTTGTCAATAAAGGCTGACAAAATTCTGCCTTTCTACCGCTATCTCCGACACTTCAACCAAAGTGTGTTCATGGGGGCTTTCGGTATGGACCATTACTGGGTGAAGACTTGTATGGATTGTCATACCTTCCGCTATAGCGATTTCAATTTGGGTGCTACAATAAGATATAGCAAGGAGAACGACATATGGATACACGACTGGCTAAAAGGTGATAAAGGACAACTAAACATACGCATCGCACAAGATTGCGACGGCATCATTGCCGGACTTTACGAGTATTACAAATGCTACGAAAAGGACTACTGGGAGAAAATGGACTATATCCCGTTTCCCATCCAAACCGACAATATAGAAACTCATATACGCTGCCCACAGGACAAGGTGAGATTCTTTATAGGCATACAGAAACAACGTAATGCCTACAAAGGTACCGACATTATGTTACAAGCATTGGAAATGGCTCAGCGAGACTATCCCGACCATATAGAAATAGTCAAAGTGGAGAGTGTTCCTTTTCTCGAATACCGCCGACTCCTGGCTAATAGTGATGTGATGCTTGACCAGCTATATTCCTACACACCAGCCATGAATGCACTAACAGGAATGGCACAAGGATTGGTGATTATTGGAGGTGGAGAACCTGAAGCTTATGAACTCATGGGCGACTACAAACTCAGACCTGTAGTGAATGTACTACCTGACTTACAAAGTGTATATCATGCCATTGTTGACTTGGCCATACATCCCGAAAAGGTCAGACAACTTTCAGAACGGTCCATTGCATTCATCCATAAATACCATGACAGGCATATCGTAGCAAGGAAATATTTGGAATTTTGGCAACAGCACTCCATGTCAAGAAAGTAAACTTCAGAAGAAAACCTTATTACCTGCAGTCATACCGTCAAAATAGCAAAAAAGTGTATCTTTGCGAGTAAATACAATTATAATATAGAGCATATGTTTATCATCAACTGGTTAGTTGCCTTTGGAAAATACATTGAAATGTTGGGCAGGGTATTCCAGCGCCCCGAACGATTACGCATCTTTTTCAAACGCTATTACAATGAAGTTTACCAATTGGGCATTGACTCAATAGGTATTGTCCTGCTCATCTCATTATTTATTGGTGCTGTTATCTGCATCCAATTCAAAATGAATATCCAAAGCACATGGATGCCCTCTTGGGTGCCTGGCTATGCCACCCGTGAAATCATGTTATTGGAATTCTCATCGTCTATCATGTGTCTTATCTTGAGTGGCAAAGTCGGGTCAAATATAGCATCGGAACTCGGTGCTATGAGAGTAACCCAACAGATTGATGCACTGGAAATTATGGGTGTCAATTCGGCTAACTACCTGATACTGCCCAAAATCGTTGCTTTGGTTTCCATTATGCCAGTACTTGTTACCTTCAGCGTAGCAGCGGGTATTATAGGTGCTTATTGTACCGTCTACATCGGACATATCGGAACCGTTCGAGAACTGACAGTAGGTATGCAATACTCTTTCAACCAATGGTTCTTCTGGATGGGCGTCATCAAGGCTATGTTTTTTGCTTTCTTGATTGCAACCATCTCCTCTTATTACGGCTATAATGTAAAAGGCGGCTCGATTGAGGTTGGAAAAGCAAGCACCAATGCCGTGGTCACAGGTAGCGTTCTGATACTTGTCAGCGATACTTTCCTTACCCAACTTCTGTCATAACAACTTCACTTCTTTCCTTGTCTGTTATTACACTTAATATCATGATTGAACTTAAATCCATATACAAGTCATTCGAGGAAAAGAAAGTCCTCAATGATGTCAATTGTATCTTCGAAAGTGGAAAAACCAATCTCATCATAGGCAGAAGCGGTAGCGGAAAAACCGTGCTGATGAATTGTATAGTAGGACTAATGGCACCAGATAGCGGTGTCATTCTCTATGACAATGAAAATTTCTTATCAATGAATAAAAAGGAAGTGATATCACTGCGCCGACATATGGGTATGTTGTTTCAGTCGTCCGCCCTTTTTGACTCTATGACTGTACTGGAAAACGTCATGTTTCCACTGGACATGTTCTCCAATGAAAGTTACAAAGAACGGAAAAAAAGGGCTGAATTCTGTCTGGACAGAGTTAACCTCAGCGATGCTGCCCAGAAATACCCTGGGGAATTGAGTGGAGGTATGCAGAAGAGAGCAGCTATTGCACGTGCCATCTCTATGAAGCCTAAATACCTCTTTTGCGATGAACCTAACTCAGGACTTGACCCTAAAACGTCCCTAGTCATCGACCAACTTATCTACGAAATTACCAAAGAAAACAATATGACCACAGTGGTCAATACCCATGACATGAATTCAGTGATGGGAATAGGTGAGAATATCCTCTTCCTATATCATGGCCAACGTGAATGGGTAGGTAGCAAGGATGAAATCATGGAATCATCTAACCAGCGGCTCAACGATTTTATTTTCGCTAGCGACTTCAGCAAAAAGCTGCGGGAAGCCAACGAATAGAAATATCGTCGTGAAATAACAGACAACATATTTTTTCCACGACACTTTTCTCCTCATCTTCTCTAAAACAATAATGTTGAGCAGTTCTTCCATCACCATGAAAACAGGTCCCTGTCTACGATTTCTCCTCCTGTGGGAAATCCTGTTGGTTAATATTCTTCCAACGATAGCACAGCAAATACATGTCACTTCCCCTACTATACGATCCGTGCAGATATTTACAGGAGGAGAAAAAAGGAATGTGCCGTGTATCAGCCTGAATGGTCCGAACAGGTTGGAAGTGACATTCGACGACCTGACAAAAGAGTACAGGCGTTTTGTCTACACGGTAGAACATTGCAATTTTAAATGGGAAAAGAATAACAGGCTCTTTGAATCCGACTATCTGAAAGGTAATCTCAGAAGAATACCGATAGAAGACTACCAAGAGAGCACTAACACATCGGTGGAATATACCACCTATTTCATGGAATTTCCGACAAACCAATTGGATATCACTATTTCAGGTAATTACAGGATACGTATCTACAACGACGAAACCAAGGAAGAGGCCCTCTCCTTCTGCTTCTTAGTGATAGATGAGAAAATCCCAGTCAATGTCACCGCAACCACCAATACAGAAATAGATTGGAATACTTGCCACCAACAACTTAAAATATCGGTTCCGACCAATGGTATCACCATGTTTGATACAAGGAAAGAGATACGCATCGTTGTCGTCCAGAACGGACGATGGGATAAAGCCGTATGGAATCCAACTCCCGATTACGTCACTCCCACCGGAGTAAAATGGGAGCATAGTAAAGACCTCATATTTGATGCTGGTAACGAATTCAGGAAATTTGAAATGACAAGTACAAAGATTGCCATGATGGGAGTAGAGAACATCAAATGGTTCAGACCCTTTTATCATGCTACTCTTTACCCAAATAATGTGAGAAAAAACTACCTCTATGACGAAGAACAGAACGGACAATACTACACCCGCACCACCGATTCAGGATATGATGAAGATAAAGGTGACTACATATGGGTTCACTTCTTACTGAAAACAGAAAAAGCTTCACAGAAAGATATGTATGTCTTCGGCTCATTGACCAACTGGGCTATCCTGCCAGAAGCAAAACTCAAATATCAACCCGATTGTCAAATGTATGAAGCTACCATGCTACTCAAAGAAGGTTATTATAACTATCTCTTCGCATGTGCGGATAACGACAGCGGACAAATAGACACACATACGCTGGAAGGCAATTTTTATCAGACAGAAAACGAATATACCATCCTGGTCTACTACACTCCAAGAGGAGGCCGATATGACCAACTGATAGGATACAGAAATTTCAAATTCCACCCTGACCGGCAATAACATTCAACTGACACACCTCAAGCCATGACCATTATTCTCGATTACTCTCTTTTCTTTGAAATATGTGACATACTCGGCACACTGGCATTTGCGATTTCCGGGCTCCGACTTGCTGCAGCAAAGGATTTTGACTGGTTTGGCGCATATGTGGTAGGACTAACCACCGCCATAGGTGGTGGAACCTTAAGAGATGTGCTGTTGCATGCTACTCCTTTCTGGATGACCAATCCGCTGTATCTTATATGTTCAGCCTTTGCCTTGATATGGGTCATCGCTTTCAAGAAAAGACTGGTCAACCAAGAACATACATGGTTCCTTTTTGATGCCATTGGTCTAGGACTATTCACTGTTACTGGTATAGAACGAACCCTATCCATGGATTTTCCATATTGGGTGGCCATCATGATGGGAACCATGACTGGAGCAGCTGGTGGTGTGCTCAGAGATGTACTAATCAATGAAACACCACTTATCTTTCGGAAAGACATCTATGCTACAGCCTGCATCTGTGGCGGCATATTATTCATGCTTTGTGACATGGCAGGGTTGCCAAGAGAAATAACAGGTGTTCTCGCTGGTATTGCGGTAATAGGTATCCGCATTTTGGCCGTTCGCTATCATGTCATGTTGCCCGTCCTTCATATTGATCATCAGGAGGAAGAGAGTAATAATAAATGACGCAGATAGAATCATATTCAGTATCTGCGTCATTATAGCTATTCGACATGCAATCATCTACAATTCATAAAAGGAAGTAAAAGCTCGGATGCAATACTCATGATCGGCCACGGAGCCCATTTCTCGTGCACTATGCATGGCCCAAATAGGATTGCCAATATCCACTCCCTGAACAGGCAGTGAAACGCTGAGGATATTACCCAATGTACTTCCACCAGGAATATCACTATGGTTTACGAATTTCTGGCATGGAACACCTGCTTTCTCGCATATAGAAGCAAACACAGCTGCTGAAGCAGCATCACTGATATATTTTTGGGCAGCGTTGAACTTAATGACAGGTCCGCCTCCCATCACAGGATGATTCGTTGGATCATATTTCTCCGAGTAATTGGGGTGCCAAGCATGTGCATTGTCTGCGGAAATCATAAAGGTCTTTTCTACTGTACGGTAGAAGGATTCTTCATTCCCACCTTGTAAACTGACAAGTCTCTTGATGACAAAGGATAAGAAAGGACTTCCTGCTCCCTGCTTGGTATGGGAACCTGTCTCTTCATTATCGAAGATCGCCAGTAACTGAGTTGTTTCAGGAACATCAGGCTGGGCATTGACAAGTGCTGTCAATGCTGCATGGACCATAGAAAGATCATCCAAACGACCAGATGACACAAACTCATTATGTACACCTACAAGACAAGCTGGTGTCACATCATACAAGTATAGGTCAAAATCAAGAATATCCTCAATATCTACTTCTAGTTCATCTGCAATAGTGTGTAATAGCATATTGCCCTTCTCTAACTCGGAAGTTACAATACCCATCACAGGTAACATGTCTTTTTGAACACTCAAACGGACACCTTCATTAACACCGCGATTGAAATGAATAGCAAGATTGGGTATCTGCAACAGGGGTTTGCGGATATGAAGCAATCGTGTAAGAGGATGCATAACATCTTCAGTCTTAAGAATAACCCTTCCTGCGAGACTCAACGGGCGGTCTAACCAAGTACTGTAAATGGCTCCTCCATAAGCTTCTACATTCAGACGTACAACACCTCCTTCGCTCGTCATTTCTGCGTGGGGCTTTATGCGGAATGTTGGGGAATCACAGTGGGCACTGATCATCCGTATACCAGATTCTTCCAGCGGACTGTTTCCCATGCGGAAAGCATATAGGGAAGAATCATTCTTTGTTACATAAAACTGAGTTCCAGGAGGCAAATCATCCCACGAAACGGATGGGTCAAGATGATCAAATCCGGCTTCTTCAAGACGACGGGCAATAGAATCAACTGCCAGGAAATTGACAGGAGAATCATTAAGGAACTGGAGCAATCCTTCTATCATTTTTTATAAAGGTTAAAATATTATCACGACGTAAAATTAGCAATTTTCCATAGAAGAAAAAAGGAAATAGTAGAATTGTTGTATTTTCTTCGTCTCAAATATATCACCGTACCACATTGGGCATAATGCTGACCGAAAAACAGGTTGTGGCAAATGATGACATAGGAAGACGATTACATAGTCGTTTAACACTTTACTTGTCCGAATTTCTGTTGTTTCTTTTTAGGTCAGATATAGAAAGTTTACCAGCAAGCGTCAGAGAACTTGTTTCTCCATGTATTATCTATCCTTTTCGGCAATTCCTTTCAATGCACAGTAGAGTATTTCCGAGACCAGTTAGAAGACGAGAGATTTCTAGCATGAATACGTCCACTTTCTAATGCAAATAATCGAACAAATTAGTCAACGTCATTATTTAGAAGGTGCTAACTCTTTCGCATTATGGAAATCATAAGGAAGACTGTTTATCTTCGTAACTTCACGCGTGGTCTGTATAAGTTGGTTAGACAACACATCCAACCAGCCATAATAGGGTTAATTCCCGCCAAAGGAATCCGA
>JALERS010000052.1 GCA_022763905.1 Prevotellaceae bacterium
CGACGATGCTACGAGGAAGCAGTCAATATACTCTCAGAAATCACTTAACTGCTATGCCGTGGGAGATAGTAGTTTGGTAAAATGTCATACAGAATCAACAGACATATGCCACAAGACCATTCTGTTTTGTTATTTCGCGGATAGACACCTTCTGACTTTAACATTCCATTGAAACGCTCCGCAATGGAATTGTCCGTAGACTTGTAATCCTCAGTCACGGAGATGGTGATTACATGTTGGACTCTGGTGGATTTCTCGTAGCCGCACACTCTGCCTCTCTACTGTAAATGCCATGAAATCTAAAGTAATTGAACTGCTCCCCCTCCCTCTCTCTTTATCTTTCTGCTACCTGCCCGTGTCGTTTTCCTTCTCAGGTTCGATATGAATCATGATGTGGGTGTTGTCTCCATAAGTTTCGATGAGGCGGTCTTCAATAGCACTGACATGGTCATGAGCTTCCTTGAGTGACATAGAGCCAGGTAGTCGTAAATGCATCTCAATGGCTATACTACTGCCGATGCGCCGTGTGTAGAGGTTGTGAACATCGTTGACATGATTGTCTCCATAGACTATCTCACGAATGTGTCGTTCTGTTTCGGCGGGCAGACTTTCTTCAAGCAGTTCGCCATAGGATTGACGGATGAGACGTATAGCCATGACTGCGATGTAGATGCTGACGGCGAGGGCTGCCACTGCATCAAGTACAGCCCACTGACCTCCTAGCAAGATGGCGCCTCCGATACCTGCCAGGGCTGCAATAGACGAAAGGGCATCACTGCGATGATGCCAGGCATTGGCTTCAAGTGCTTGTGAATCTGTGAGGCGAGCGACTCGACGGGTGATGCGAAATATCCATTCTTTCAGCACGATACTGATTAGTGCAGTCCATAAGGCTATCGTTTTTGGTAGAGGAAGCGTGTAGCCTGTGAACCATTGCCACATGGTTTGCATGCTGTTCCACCCCAGTCCGATGGCTACTATGAGAAGCGCCATTCCGATGAGGGAGGTGGCGATGGTTTCGTATTTACCATGGCCGTAGTCATGGTCTTCATCAGCGGGTTTGCCACTCCAATGCACAAATAGGATGACAACGATGTCGGTGAGAAAATCGCTGAGCGAATGGATAGCATCAGCCACCATGGCAGACGAATGACCCAATAAACCTGCTGCCAATTTGATAAGTAACAGGAAGACATTGACGATGCTACCGAGGAGGGTGACTTGGTAGATGCGTTGTTGGCGAGTGTGTTCGGGGTTAGTCATGAGAGAAAGAATGCAAGGGGAAATGGAAGAATTCTCAGAGTGAGCAGACTTGAAGGTATACTATTTTCAAGAAAGGGTATCCAATAGGGCAGATACCGCTTCTTGCGGTGTAGTGCAAGTGGCGGAGAGTTTTACGAAAAGACTACCGACAATGCCTCCAGCGGCATACTCGCGAGCGGCGGAGAGGGTGGTGGAATTCGAGATACCGAAACCGATAAGGGTAGGGTGTTGCAGATGCATATTGCGTACACGCTTGAAATAAGTGATAGTGGCATCGTTGTAACTGTGCTGAACGCCTGTAGTGGCATCGGTGGAGACCTGATAGATGAATCCGTGGGTATTGGCGTCAATGAGTCGGATACGTTCCTCGGATGTCTCGGGGGTAATCAGCATGATGACATGGATGCCGTAGTGCTCGGCTGTTTCCTTGTAGTCCTTCATGTAGACATCGAAGGGAAGGTCGGGGATGATGACACCGTCAACACCACAGTCGCGACAACTTTCGCAGAAATGCTGGAAACCATACTGGTAGATAACATTGAGGTATCCCATGAGCAGGACTGGGATGTGTATCTGTCCAAGAGTAGTTTTCAGTTGGTCAAAGAGTAGCTGAAGGGTCATGCCGTTGCGTAGGGCCTGTGTGGCTGCCGTTTGAATGACGGGACCATCAGCCATGGGATCGCTAAAGGGAATGCCTATCTCCACCATGTCAATGCCTTGCTCTTGTAAAGCAAGAAGGGTGGGAACTGTGCTGTCCAGATGGGGATAGCCTGCGCAGAAATAGATATCGAGAAGGTTGTGGTTTTTGGTTTGGAAGAGATTATCAATCTTGTTCATGAGAGTTGTGCATTTTAAGGAAAAGTGAATGAAAGAATGAATTAAGGAGGGCAGGAGACTTCACGGCAGGAGCCGTTTCAAACCGACTGTTGAGGTCAATACCGACCCACTTGGGATGATGGATGGTGCGAAGTTCGTGAATATTTTCGATTCCAATGCCTCCGCTGAGGAGAAAAGGTGTATGGCCTGTGTAATTTTTCAGCCAGTCGTGGCAGAAACTCTGGCCGCTACCACCTCGGTTGTCACTGAGGGTGTCAAATAAGAAGTAGTCGACATACCCTTCATAGGATGCAGTTGTAGCGAAATCGGTTGGCGATCCGATGCCGAAGGCCTTGATGACAGGCAGGTGAAAATGCTCACGAATATCGGCACAACGGGTGGGGCTCTCATCTCCATGGAGTTGGAGAATGTCCAGATGCCACTGGAGTATGTGCTCTTCTATGAAGGCATCGTCGGCATTGACGAAGACTCCGACTCTGCGCTGCCGTAAAGGTAAGGGTGATGGCGGAACCGTACAGTAGCGTGGTGAAGGCGGATAGAAGATAAATCCTATCCAGTCAACGGGTAGGACTTCCACCTCACGAATGTTGGCACTACTACGCATGCCACATACTTTGATAATCATATCGACTTTAAGAATTGTGCCAGTGCATCGGCTGGCGATGGACATTTCATAAAACGCTCTCCCATGAGGAATCCCTGATAGCCGCATTTCTGCAGCAGGTGAAGGGAGGCGGCATCATGGATTCCACTCTCTGATACCTTGACATAACAGGAGGGAATGGCATCGGCCAGATGCACAGAAGTCTGAATGTCGGTAACAAAGGTGTGAAGGTTGCGATTGTTAACTCCAACACAGGTTACTCCGTCGCAGATATAGTCCAATTCTGTAGCCTCATGCACCTCCAAAAGTACTTCTATGCCTAGCGAGTGAGCCAGTGAAGCCAAATGACGGCAGGTGGGAAGGTCCAGACAGGATGCGATAAGAAGCATGGCATCGGCGCCTATGAGGCGGGTTTCATATACTTGGTAGTCATCAATGATGAAATCCTTGCGCAGGATGGGGAGGGAGACTTTGTTTCTCACTTCTCTGATATACTCGGGACTACCGCCAAAGAAGGGGGCATCGGTGAGGATGGACAGAGCGCTTGCTCCATTGGCGGCATAGGCAGGGACTATGTCAGCAGGACGGGCCTCTTCCTTAATCCAACCCAGAGAGGGTGACTTGCGCTTGAATTCAGCGATGATGCCAGTAGGCGAAGATGCCAAGGAGCGAGACAGACTACGGACAACAGTGGGAGTTTCCAAGGATTCCACTTCTTTGCGGAGCGAGGCAAGCGGACGTAGCGACATGGATTCTTGGATGTCCTGACGTTTGCGCTGGATGATGGTTTGAAGAATATCAGGTGTAGACATAACCATTGAAGATGAATCAAGCATTGAGTTGTACATAAGTAGTCAGTGCTGCTAGTGCCTTCCCGCTTTCTATAGATATGTGTGCCTCGTCGAGACATTCCTCGATGGACTTGGCGGGACAGAGGGTGTGGATAGCATAAGCGGCATTGACTGTAACTACAGCAATACAGGGTGCAGGAGCAGTATTCTCCAAGACAGAGTCAAATATGTGCATGGCTTCGGCAGGCGAATTTCCCCCAAAGATGTCAGCAGCGTTTACGGGCGCAAATGGGAGGGAAGAAGGTGAGACGATGCGTTCCTCCTCGGGGGTGATGACCTTGAAATCGGAGGTGAGAGAGATTTCGTCATAGCCATCAAGACTGTTGACAATGCAGTAGTGCATATTCAGGCGTTCCATGACATTGGCATAAAGACGCATTTGGTCAAGACGTGCGGTGCCCAGCACTTGATAGGAGGGATGGCAGGGGTTGACTAGCGGACCGAGCAAATTGAAGCAGGTGGGGATGCCAATGCCCTTTCTGGCGGCAGCCACGTACTTCATGGCACGGGCGAAGAGAGGTGCATGTAGGTAGGTGAAATTACATTTCTCCAGATTGTTCAGCAAACGGTCATTCTCGGATGTAAAGTTCACGCCATGGTTTTCCAGTACACTGCTGGCGCCTGAGACGGAAGTGGCTGCATAGTTGCCGTGTTTGGCTACCTTGTAACCTGCTCCTGCCACCACAAAACAGGCGCAAGTAGAGATGTTGAATGTATTTTTACCGTCTCCCCCTGTACCTACGATGTCGATGGGGGAATAAGGCGAGAGGTCTACATGGACACCCGTCTGCAGGATGGCATCGCGGAAACCTAGCAGTTCGTCGGCTGTGACGCCCTTCGTTTGCAAGGCTGTGAGCAGGGCACTAATTTGAATGTCTGTGTATTGTTCCCGAGTGATGTCCAACATAAGGTGGCACACCTCTTCACGAGACAGATTTTCATTGTTATTGACAATCTTGTCGAGTATATTTTTCATGGTGATTGAAGATATTAGGGTATCGATAATAATGAGTAAAGGAATTTTCTTGTTAGAGCATCAATGAAAGGGTTTAACGGCCTTCCATCCAGTTGGACAGGATGACAGATCCCTGTGGGGTGAGGACTGACTCGGGATGGAACTGTACACCGCATATGTCGTAGGTAGTGTGACGCAGTGCCATAATACAATCATCAGGGCTCTTCGCAATTACTTCTAGACAGGAGGGTAGAGAGTCGCCATCTTCTACGGCCCAAGAATGGTAGCGCCCCACCTGGAAGGAAGAGGGAAGTCCACGGAAGAGAGGGTCAGGACGGACAATAGTGGCGCTAGTCTGTACTCCATGGTACACCTCAGAGAGGTTGACCAGATGTGCACCAAAATACTCACCGATAGCTTGATGCCCCAGACATACGCCAAGGATGGGTTTTACTCCCTTGTAGCGGTCGATAACACTGAGGGTAAGTCCCGCTTCTTGAGGAATGCCTGGCCCTGGAGAGAGAATGATGCGGTCGGCAGCATCAAGGTCATCGAGACAGAAGCGGTCGTTGCGTAGTACGCTGACATCAGCACCCATGCTTTTTACCAGATGGGATAGATTGTAGGTGAATGAGTCGTAATTGTCGATGATAAATATTCTCATGATAGTGTATGATTATAAGGATGAAACAGATGATGACTTATAGTCCACAGTGGGCCATGTCAATGGCTTTGCGCAGGGCACCTAGTTTGTGGTTGACTTCCTGCAGTTCGTATTCTACATCACTCTTGGCTACTACGCCACTGCCAGCCTGGTACCAGAGTTCTCCGTTGCGGCTGACGAATGAACGGATGATAATGGCCTGATTGAGATGCCCGTCAAAACCGATGTATCCGATGCAACCACCATAAGCACCTCTGCTGTGAGGCTCAAGACGGGAGATGATTTTCATAGCTTCTACCTTAGGAGCTCCTGAGAGCGTACCTGCGGGGAAAGTGTCTGTGAAGGTGGAAAAGGGAGTGGAATCACGTTCCAAAGTGCCCGATACACGACTTACCAAATGAATGACATGACTATAGAATTGCATCTCTTTGTATTTCTCCACTTGTACATGGCAACAATTGCGGCTCAAGTCATTGCGGGCCAGGTCGACCAGCATGACATGCTCTGCATTTTCCTTGGCATCGGTGCGCAGACGCTCGGCATTCCGTTGGTCCTGCTCCTCATCACCTGTGCGGGGTACTGTGCCTGCAATAGGGTCAATGTATGCCTTGTCACCATCAATGCGGCAGTGTGTCTCGGGTGAACTACCAAAGATGCGGAAGCCTCCGAAGTCGTAATAAAAGAGGTAGGGGGAGGGGTTAATGCTACGCAGAGCACGATAGACACAGAGATCGTCGCCAGTGTACTTGCGAACGAATCTGCGACTGGGCACTATTTGGAATACATCGCCTCTCAAACAATGGCGAATGCATTCGCGAATGTTGTGTCGGTGCTCATCGTCGGTGAGGGTGCTGAGGTCGGGACCAGCCGACTGGAAGGTGTAGGTACGTTGATGATGGTCATCTAGCATGCGGCGTACAAGTTCCGGATGAGGGGTCTCGTTGGGACGTAGGAGTTCGATGATGTCCAAAGTGTCGCCGTAGTGATTGAATACGATGAGATTGTGATAAAGAATATAGTGGATATCCGGGGCATCATTGCGGGGAACAGTCTCTTCCTTCACGGGGATGTTCTCCAGATATTTTACGGCATCGAAGGCTGTGTAACCATAGAGGCCACAATAGCCAGAGGTGTCGCCTTCGACGGAGAAACGCCCCATGAACTCAGCGAAAGCCTCTTCTACTCCATAAGAAGCAGAAATCTCACGGATAGTTTCTGGCTCGTCAGGCCATTTCAGCCGAGCTTTTCCATGGCCTACGGAAAAGGAAGCAATGGGGTTGAATCCGATGATGGAATGGCTATTCGTTTCGTTCTGGTAGTCGGAACTTTCCATTAGACAACTTTGAGCATAGATGTCGCGCACCTTCATATATACATTAACCGGTGTGTAGCGGTCGGCGAGAATACGCTGACTAGAGATGTGATAGGAGAGGGTATTCATGGGATTAATGAGGGGAAATAGTTCTTGATATATTCTTTTATATGTATTTAGGGATGATTATTCTTACTATGGAGGGTCAAAAGGGTTTGTTGTCGAGAAAACTCTTCATATCCTTGTCGCCACGACCGCTGACTGTGATGACCACTACATCGTCTTCAGATAATTCCATCTTAGGCAATACAGCCAAGATATGGGCCGATTCCATGGCGGGGATGATGCCCTCTAAGCGAGTGAGTTCATAGGCTGCTCTCACAGCCTCATCATCATTAATGGAGTAGATGGTAGCACGACCAGTACTGGCTAGATGGGCATGGACAGGACCTATGCCTGGGTAATCGAGTCCCGCTGAGATGGAATAGGGCTCAATAACCTGACCATCGGGTGTCTGCAGAATGAGAGTACGGCTACCATGGAGGATACCAGTGGTGCCACAGTGGATGGTGGCAGCGGTGAATGGAGTATCACATCCTTTGCCACCAGCTTCAGCAGCGATGAGATGTACCTTCTCATTGTCCAAGTAGTGGTAGAAGGTACCGATGGCATTGGACCCACCACCTACGCAAGCCATGAGGTAGTCAGGGTAATTTCTGCCAATCTTCGCCTGCAATTGCATGAGTATCTCCTCACTAATGATGCTTTGTAGACGCGCTACGATATCGGGATAGGGATGAGGACCTACAGCCGATCCCATAATGTAGAATGTATCTCTGGGATGGCAACACCAGTCGCGAATAGCTTCATTGACTGCGTCCTTGAGAGTCATATTGCCGCTGGTAACAGGTGATACGGTGGCACCTAGCATTTTCATGCGTTCCACATTGGGCATTTGGCGACGGATGTCGGTTTCACCCATATAGACTGTGCAGGGCATTCCCATCAGGGCGCACACAGTGGCCGTGGCCACACCATGCTGACCTGCTCCTGTCTCAGCAATAATGCGAGTCTTGCCCATGGCACGAGCCAAGAGAATCTGACCAAGTGCATTATTGATTTTGTGGGCACCTGTATGATTCAGATCTTCGCGCTTAAGGAATATGCGTGCATGGTAAAGCTCACTCAAATGACGTGCTTCATAGAGGGGACTAGGACGACCTACATAGTCGTTAAGCAGGTTACGGAATTCCTGCTGGAAAGCATCACTTTCTAGAATGTCACGATAGCTGCAGCGCAATTCTTCCGTACACTTGTACAATACTTCAGGAACGAAAGCTCCGCCAAATTCGCCGTAAAAGCCGTTTTCATCAATGTTGTAGGATTTCATAGGTAGATATTTGATTATTTGGTTTTTTGTGTGAAAAGTATTTTGAATGGAGGTATCAGTGAAATATAATACACAAGAAGGATTTCCAGCTTGGCGGAAATCCTTCTTGTGTATTATTAAAACAATGATTATTAGTATCAACTTGCACAATAGGTATAAGTGAACCACCTCGCTGATTGAATCATCGGGGGGCGCCACCAATACTTATTGTTATAGAATGCAGTCATTGTTGATATAGATTGGAAATTCGTTGCAAATTTACTGTAATTTTCGGAAAAGTGTAAAGCTTGAGAGATAATTTTTTGAATAAATTCATCTTTTGGCTATTCAGAAAAGAGGAAAAACTACTAGGAGAAGATGTCAACTGACAGAATAACATAGAGGAAGGATAGTCTCTTCTTTCAAGTCCTCTCCTGAAGGAAATAAGGTTAGGAATCCTTTATCATCTCATTCCTGAAAGAAAGTGAGTTTGTCTGTTTGGGGGAGATCAAGAGTTTTCAAAAGGCTTCTTTCCTCTATGACGATGAAAATGACGATGTTGCGACTGGTCATTATTGTGATGATGGGGATGATGGCCTTTTTCCTTTCGAGTAGTTTGTTGTTGTTGCTTCTTACGATGAGCATCTTGGTTCATTCCTCTGGATGGACGGGGAGAGGATGTGTTGGAGGGTACTTGACCTTCCTTGCGCAAGGAGATACCGATGGTTTTCTCAATGCGTGACATGTAGATAACATCGGTATTGCTGACCAGAGTGATGGCTTTGCCATACCGGTTGGCACGGGCAGTGCGTCCAATGCGGTGTACATAGTCATCGGCATTACGAGGAACATCAAAATTGATGACCATTTCGATGTCATCGATATCAATGCCACGTGAAAGGAGGTCGGTTGAGACGATGATGTCAATGTTGCCGTTTTTGAATTGGCGGAGCACCTCATCACGTTCCTTTTGTTCAAGGTCGGAATGCATTTCAGCGATATTCAGACCTTTTCTCTTGAGTGTGAAGGCTATTTCACGCACCTTCTTCTTGCTGGAGGAGAAGATAATGACGCGTTTAAGGTCCTTGTCAGCAAATAGGCTGCTCACAAAGGAGGTTTTTTCTGCTTCACTACAATAGAGTGCCATTTGGTCAATATTATCAGCTGGACGGGCAATGGCGAGTTCTATTGATACTGGATTGTGGAGGATGCGTCGGGCCAGCGATTGTATTTCATCAGGCATGGTAGCTGAGAAGAGTATGGTTTGTCGCTGGGTTGGCAGGTAGGAAACGATGTGATTGATGTCTTCAATAAAGCCCATGTCAAGCATGCGGTCAGCTTCATCCAAGATGAAGATGGATGTATGACTGAGGTCTACATTTCCCAGAGAAAGATGGCTGATGAGTCTACCGGGAGTGGCAATGAGGATGTCAGCACCAAGTTTCATGCTTTTCACCTCCTGCTCGTAGCGTATAGCATCATTGCCACCATAGACAGCGAGTCCCGAAACAGGAAGGAAGTAGGAAAAGGCTTCCAGCTGGTTGTCAATTTGCTGTGCAAGTTCACGTGTGGGTACCATGATGACGCAGTTGATAACATCGGTGGGCATTCCCTCGTTGTGTATGCGATGGATGGTGGGAAGAAGATATGCAGCTGTCTTGCCAGTTCCTGTTTGAGCAATTCCTACCACGTCCTTACCTTCTAGCAGATGGGGGATGGACTTTTCCTGAATGGGGGTACATTCTTCAAAGTGCATGGAATGTAGGGCATCAAGTAAGCTGTCGTCGAGGTCCAGTTCCTGAAATTTCATGGGTAGTCAGTATGATTGTGTATGAGGGATGGTTGTAATAGGATGTTGATGGACATCATTTGGGAGTTCTTCTGTACAGGTATAAACTGATTCCGAAGAAGATGAAATTGGGAATCCATACTGCCAACAGAGGTGGCCAGTTGGCATTGATGGCAAAGGTGGCTGAGATAGTAGAAAAGAGGATGTAGGAGAAGCTCAGTCCGAGACCGATGCCTAGGGAAAGACCCATTCCTCCCTTTTTTTTCTCGCATGAGAGGCTCACACCGATGAATGTGAGGATGAATGCGGCGAAGGCGGAGGCAATTCGTTTGTAGTATTCTACCTCAAAGGTGCTCACATTGGCGGCACCACGCTTCTTCTGTTTGTTGATATATTCACGGATTTGGGGAGTGGTCATGGTCTCCTGCTGATTACGTGTGTAGAGCAGGTCGGAGGGTTCCACCTCGATGATGGTGTCCATCTGACTGCCTGATTCTACCTTCTCATGCATTCCCTTGAAATGGCGAATATTGTAATTGTAGAGTTTCCATTTATACCTCACGTCAGAAAGCGTATCATATTCGATGCGGGAAGCGGTGAGATGAGAAACCATCTTCTTTCCCGAGAACTTGTCCAAACTGAAATTGAATCCTCTGCGAGTAGTGATGCTGAAACTTTGGAAGAAGGCGATGGTACCGGGACTCACTTGCAACTGGGCATTGGAGATATCGGTGACCTGTTGCTTGCGAATGTATTGGGATTCGAAGTCAATGCGCTTCTCATTGCATTGTGGGATGACGTAGCCGCCGAGTAGATAACTGGTCAGGGCAATAAGGCCGGCAGTAATCATATAAGGTTTGAGAAGGCGGTTGAAACTGATGCCGCTCGAGCGCATAGCGATAATCTCAGAGTTGTCAGCCAGTTTGGAGGTGAACAGAATGACGGAAATGAAAACGAAGAGAGAACTCAGTAGATTGGCGAAATAAGGGATGTAATTAAGGTAGTAAATTACAATTTTCTGCCAAGGAGCATGACTTCCTGTAAACTTGTCAATGCGTTCGTTGAAGTCGAAGACAATGACCACGCAGATGATGAGAAGTAGGGAGAAGAAGAAGGTTCCGATGAATTTCTTCATGATGTACCTGTCAATCATGGACAGGCGGAAAGCATTGGCCAACTGACGTAGCAAGTGTTTCATGTCCTACTATTTTCTGTTTTGCAGTACAGGCAACACGCTTTTCATCCAAGAGAGGTAATTATCAGCAAGGATATGTTTTCTTGCTTCTGCTACCAATTGGAGATAGAACGCCAGATTGTGGATAGAGGCAATCTGCATAGCCAGTAATTCCTTGGCCTTGAATAGGTGATGCAGATAGGCTTTGGTGTAGATATGGTCTACGTAACTGGTGCCTTGCTCGTCAAGTGGAGAAAAATCATCTTCCCATTTGCGGTTGCGCATGTTCATGGTACCTTCCCATGTGAAGAGCATGGCATTGCGGCCGTTACGTGTCGGCATCACACAGTCGAACATATCCACTCCACGGGCGATTCCTTCCAAGATGTTGGCTGGTGTACCTACTCCCATCAAGTAACGGGGACGATTGGTGGGAAGAATGTCATTGACTACTTCAATCATCTCATACATCTTCTCTGCTGGTTCTCCTACAGCAAGTCCTCCGATAGCATAGCCGTCAGCCTCATACTGAGTTACAAAGTGGGCGCTCTCTTGGCGCAGGTCCTTGTAGACACATCCCTGAACAATAGGGAAGAGACTCTGGGGATATCCATAGAGAGGAGATGTTGTCTTCAACTGACGTACACATCGTTCTAACCAGTTGCAGGTGAGACGTAGGCTTTTACGTGCATAGGAGTAGTCAGAGGTGCCAGGAGGACATTCGTCGAATGCCATGATGATATCGGCACCGATAGTACGCTCAATATCCATGACCTTCTCTGGGGAAAAGAAATGTTTGCTTCCATCGATATGAGAGCGGAACTCACAACCCTCTTCAGAAATTTTCCTGATACCAGCCAGGGAAAACACTTGAAAGCCGCCACTATCCGTGAGCATGGGGCGTGAGAATCCATTGAAGCGGTGCAGGCCTCCTGCTTTGCGAATGATGTCTATGCCTGGACGAAGGTACAGATGGTAGGTATTACCTAGGATTATCTGTGCCTTGATGTCGTCCATCAGTTCTGGCATATGAACGCCCTTCACCGAACCCACTGTGCCAACAGGCATGAAGATGGGGGTCTCAATGCAACCATGGGCGGTGGTAATGACACCACTTCGTGCATTGCTACCTGCATCTGTATGTAAGAGTTGGAATTCCATAGAGAGATGGGTACAATGGATAAATATGGTAGTGGTTACTCTTTGTTGGACGTTGTGGCGGAATAATCTACAGGATGGTCTACCTTCTCGTCTGTGAGAGCCAAACGGAAAACGTCACCGATGGTTTCTACATAGTCGAAGGTGAGGCCTTCAACGTAGACGGGTTCAATTTCCAGAATATCCTTTTCATTGTCTCGGCATAAGATAATGGATGTGATACCAGCGCGCTTAGCTGCCAGTATTTTCTCCTTGATGCCTCCTACTGGAAGTACTTTGCCACGGAGGGTGATTTCTCCAGTCATGGCTGTATTGTTCCTCACCTTGCGTTGGGTAATGGCAGAGGCGATGGAGGTGGCTATGGTGATACCGGCTGAAGGACCATCCTTAGGAATGGCTCCTTCAGGTACATGGATGTGGATGTTCCAGTGCTCAAAGATGGAGGGGGATATGGAGAGAATCGAGCAATGGGCTTTGATGTATTCTAGAGCCAATTGAGCCGATTCTTTCATTACATCACCCAGGTTACCAGTGAGGGTGAGATGACCTTTACCCTCGCTGAGACTGGTCTCAATAAAGAGGATGTCGCCACCTACGGGTGTCCAAGCCAGTCCGGTAACAACACCTGCAAATGAGTTACCTTGATAGATATCTCGTATGAAGGGCGGTTGTCCCAGCAAGTCAATGATGTCCTTTTCTTTGACTGATTGCTGATGGGTCCAGGTATCTGTAACTTTTCTATAGGCTAGTTTGCGGTAAATCTTGTTGATAAGACGGTCCAATTGGCGTACACCGCTTTCACGGGTGTACTGCTCAATAATTTTTTCAAGGGCTGGCCGAAGGATGCTGATGCGGGATGTCTTGAGGCCATTGTTCTCCCTAGCTTTTGGAATGAGGAAGTGACGGGCAATCTCAATTTTCTCCTCAGTAATGTATCCGGGAATACGGATAATCTCCATGCGGTCGCGTAGAGGGTCGGGAATGGTGGACAGGCTATTGGCTGTTGCTATAAACATCACCTTGGACAGGTCATAGTCAATGTCCAAGTAATTGTCATGGAAGGTCGTATTCTGTTCGGGATCCAATACTTCCAGCAAAGCTGAAAAGGGGTCTCCGTTGATGTTTTGGGAAGAGATTTTATCAATCTCGTCAAGGACAAACACAGGATTACTGGAACCACATTTAGCCAGACTTTTGATGATGCGTCCAGGCATGGCTCCGATGTAGGTGCGACGGTGACCACGTATTTCACTCTCATCGTGTACACCACCCAAAGATATTCTGACATACTTACGCTTCAATGCTCGGGCGATGCTTTTTCCCAAAGAGGTTTTACCTACGCCCGGAGGACCGTAAAGACAAATGATGGGAGATTTCAGGTCATTGCGCAACAGAATGACAGCAAGTTGTTCAAGAATACGCTCTTTCACCTTCTCGAGTCCATAGTGGTCTGCATCTAGTACCTTTTTGGCATTGGCAATGTTGATGTAGTCTTGTGTGCATTTCTCCCAAGGTAAAGAAAGGATGGTTTGCAAATAACTTAGTTGCACATTGTAATCGGGGCTTTGGATGTTGAGACGTTCGAGTTTTTTTACCTCTTTCTCGAAAAGTTCAGCCATCTCTGCGCTCCATTGCATGGAAAGCGCCTTTTCCCTTAGTTCATATGAATCCTGATCGGCAGGAGAACCTCCCAATTCATCTTGGATGTTTTTGATTTGCTGCTGGAGAAAAAACTCCTTCTGCTGCTGGTCTAGATCTTCACGGGTTTTCTCTTGAATTTTTGCCTTTAATGCGGCAAACTGATACTCCCTATCCAAGAGGTTCAGCAATGACATGGCACGCTTCTTTTCATCTCCAATTTCCAATAGAGACATCTTCTCGGGTACAGTGATGTTCATGTTGGCTGAGATGAAATTGAGCAGGAAGGTAGTATTGGTGATGTTCCTGATGGCAAACGATGCTTCTTCTGAAACATCATTAATGGTAATTAGTTTTACCATCATGTCCTTACAGGCTTCTGCCAAGGCTTTCATCTCCTTGGTATGGGGATTGCATAGTATCTCCTTGAGCGGTTCTACTTCTGCCATGTACAGAGGTCTGTCAGAGACTAGATGTTTGATGGAAAAACGGCTGAATCCCTGTATGACAATAGTTGTCTTACCATCGGGCATATCCAGCACTCGTACTATGCGAGCAATGGTTCCCGTATGGTAGAGGTCCTTCAACGAAGGATGATTTTTTATCTCGTTCTTTTGACATACCACACCAAAGAACTCATTGGTATCTTTGACCTTCTTGATAAGTTCAAGAGAAAAGGGGCGTTCTACGGAAACAGGAATCACAATGCCAGGAAACAGCACCATGTTCCTCAAAGGGAGAATGGGGATGACAGAATCATATTGTATGTCAAATATACTTCTGATATCACCATCATAGTCTGCAATCAGCGATATAGAAGGATTAATGTTGGTCTTGGTCATTTGGAATGTATTATTGTTTCAAATGTGTAACTGAAAGGCATGCCTATTGGCA
Source organism: Prevotellaceae bacterium (assembly GCA_022763905.1). GTDB lineage: Bacteria > Bacteroidota > Bacteroidia > Bacteroidales > Bacteroidaceae > UBA6382. The sequence continues at coordinate 14,509 of JALERS010000052.1, forward strand.
AAGCCACGGAAATGCAAAATTACAATTTTCTCTCCAATCTCACTGTGAGTTACAGGAGAAAGTTGAGAGGGGAGGTACCTGTCGGTAACGTTATTAGGAATTCAGTCTTCAGCAGCAGATACCACGGGCTGGAATTTTATCATGGAAATGCGGTTGCCTCCATAGATGAGCATACTGATATTGTATGTCATTTTCTGTGCTGTATGGCCGTAGCCTGACTGTCGTGAGGCTTTGAAACGAGCGATAATGATGTATTGGCCTGGTATGGAGGAAAGTGATTTAGTAACGTTGATACCTGAAATGATACTCCAACTATCATTTGGTCCCATTTCTGAGATAAAGTTGGCGGTCTGCTGAAACTGTTTTTGTGTGAGAATCTTTTTCATGCCTTCAGCATTGCGCTGGTTGACTTTTTCGAAGTAGGTATTGACGATATTGTTGGCCGTTGATTTCTCTTCATCAGTGGGGATGAGATTATTGAGGTCTTGGATGCACTTTTTTGCCAACTGGGCGAAGTGGCCTTTCGAGTGCTTCCTGAGGTATTGGGTATAGGATTCAACAGTATTGTCACTGTTGGCATCCAACCAGTCCAAGGAGTCCAGTCGGCTGATACATTCTTGTGCATATATGCTTTGTGGGTAGGAAAGCAGGAAACTGATATAGTCTTCTCTATTTGACGAAGGTGATATGATGTTCCAAGCCTTATCCGCTTCGGAGAGACGGGATGTCTTTTCCTTGATGGCCTTCAAAAATGGAGAAGAAGGATAGAGTTGAACAAATTCTTGGTTGTCTTCGACAGAATAATTGTCCATTAGATCAATGTAGGCTGAAAGCATGCTGTTATCTTGTTCTGTTCTGTACCACATCCAGCCGCATGTCATGGCACTTGCAGTCAATAGTACGCATAAGACAATTAGTCCAATGGGGCTGTTACGTCGGCTACTTGAAGTAGGCTGCGGTTTAGTCTTGCTTGGTTGTCGGCTGGATATTTCTGTAATAGTATGTGGAATATGTGTTTCTTCCAGGTTACAAGAGCAGTTGGGGCATGTTTTAGTAGAGCGGAGCAGTATTTTTCCACAGTCGGGACAAGTGATAATGTTTCCTGCAATGCTTGTCCCGCAGAAAGGACAGGAGCGGGCCTTGTCGGAGACTTCGTGTCCGCATTCTGGACATTTGATGATTGCCATGGTGATGAAATTTCTAAGGTTGGTGGTAGGATGATGTCGGAATAGGGTTATTGCTTCTGTCTGTCCAGTAGAGTTCTAGTGGCCATAAATGCTTTATTCAAGTTGGTATTGAGCGAGAAAGGAGTGAGCTGTATGTTTCTGTTTTAAATGTAGGTATGTTTGATATCAGGGTCTGCATAGAGAGGAAAATTGGCAGATGCATTTGTTTCATGGGTGAATGGGTTTGTGAAGGATTTTGCGATGCTGGATACAGGAGGGGAAATCATCGTCATAATGAGATACCATGATCAATGTCTTGCCAGGTTGACGGCAGAAGTCTTCAATGATGCTTCGAGCCAAGTTTCTGTTGTTGGCATCTAGTCCATGGAAAGGTTCGTCTAGAATAAGCAGAAGAGGATTTTTTACAAATGCTCTGGTCAGCAATACCATTCGCTTTTCTCCATCGGAGATTTCTGTGAATAGTTTGTGGCGCAGATTTTCTATATGAAAGGCTTCCATCCAAGGAGTAATGAGTTTCATGTCTTGAGCAGATATTTTCTTGTACATTCCTGCTGTGTCATAGAGTCCACTTGCCACGATGGCTTCAACATTAAATGGACGGTGGTATGATCGGAACATTTCCGGACACACATAACCTATTCCTTTTTTAATGTCCCAAATGCTTTCGCCAGTGCCCCTTCTTCTGCCGAATAGAGTAATGTCACAAGCATAACCTTGGGGATTGTCAGCACATATGATGCTCAGCAGTGTGGACTTTCCCGAACCGTTGCTACCGACAAGTGCCCATTTTTCTCCTTTTTTTACTTCCCAACAGACATTACGGAGTAGTGCATGGCCATTGTAAGAGATGTCTACATGGTTCATCTTCAGAATAATGTCGGGAACCTTCTCTCCTGATGTTCGAACATGAGACGGGAGTTGACCCTCTGGTGTGGGTGTTGGAGGTAGATGGAATTCCTTTACCGGACATTTAGTGATAGTTCCATGGTCTACTGTTACCACGTGGGTGAAACCATCCATTTCATGTGGCATGCGACATGTGGCTACTATCAATTGAATGGCAGATGCTTGCATGAGGGTGCGTAGCATATGTGCTACAATCTGTCTATTGCTTGTGTCAAGCCCGGCAAAGGGATTTTCCAGAATAAGGAGGCGAGGATGTTTAATGAGTATCTTAGCAATTTGGAACAGGCGGAATTCGCCACTTGAAAGAGAAAGGATCAATTTGTCAGAAAGACTTGCAATACCTAATGCTTCGTACAATTGTTGTCCTACATTGTCTCCGAAAGAGGTAGGTGTCAGAACCTGTCCTACCGTGGGAAGATGATGTCCTTCGGCTTCCATTTGGCTCATCAGACCTTGATTCCATCGGAGTTGATAGAGATTTCCCGCCAGACAACTATACTGATCATGGAAAGAGAGATAGACAATGTTGTCGCTGGTACGAGAGGAGGTGGCGGGATAAAAATCGTAGACAATGCTACCACCAGTGATGCGATAGGATGACATGATGGCTTTCAGTAATGTGGTCTTGCCAGAAGCATTGTTGCCATAGACAATCCAATGCTCTCCAGTAGCCATTTCCAAATTAATAGGAATGTCTGACCGAGAGGGAGAATTCACGGTCAACTGGTTCATGCGGAAAATATAAGGATGTAGTAGGGTGGTAGGCGTCATATTGTTGTTCAGTTAATCCTTTGCTGGCATTTTCTTGGTGGGATTATAAATTCTATTGCTATTCTGCTGTAGAAAGTCTTTCCATGAATTGCCTCTACAGGTGGACTGCGGGCGATTACGGTGCAGATAATGGCAATAAGCCACACCTAAGGCATCGGTGGCATCTAAGTAGGGGAGCATGGCTTCCTTGTCAAGATGGAAAATGTGCTGTAACATTGCAGCCACTTGCTCCTTGGAGGCTCCTCCTTGTCCGGTAATGGCCATCTTGATTTTGGTAGGTGCGTATTCTGCAATGGTAATGTGATGGCTTATGGCAGCAGCAATAGCTACTCCTTGTGCACGTCCCAGTTTAAGCATACTTTGCACATTGATTCCGCAAAAAGGGGCCTCGATAGCCATCTCGGAAGGATGGAATTGTTCTGCGAGCATGGTGACGCGCTGATGTATTCTGTCCAGTTTTTCATATACATCCTTGCATTTTCTCATGTCGATTACACCCATGGCCATGATTTCCGGCTGGCTTTTTCTGCAATCCAGAATGCCATATCCCATGAGGTTGGTACCAGGGTCAATGCCGAGTATGATGTCTCCGTTCATGAAAATCAAGGTGTTTGCTAATGTTCTTTCTCTCTCTTACTGCAAAATTACGAATATTCTTTCTCTCTCTTTCTGTTTTTGTAGGATAAAGCATATAAAATTGGATGTTTTTTTATACTTTTGTCGATATGTTTATAGTAATTTGGTATGAATAGATTTGCTACTTTCCTCTTGTTATTTATCACTTGTGTCGTTCTGTCAGCCAAGTCACCACAAAGTGTGATTACATTTGAGAATACTGTTGTCAAATTGGGAACTTTTCCTGAAAGTCGTCCTATTGTTTCGAGCGAATTTGTTTTCAAGAATACAGGGGATGCGCCGCTGGTTATTCATCAAGCTATTGCTTCCTGTGGCTGCACAACAGCAATGTTTACGGAGAAGCCAATTCAGCCTGGTGAAAGTGGTAAGGTGTCTGTAACGTACAATGGAACTGGTAGATATCCCGGTTTTTTTAAGAAAATAATTACTATTCGCTCTAATGCCAAGAATGGACTTGTTCGCTTGTATATTGAAGGTAATATGCAGGCTTCTTCATCTAATAATGACAAGAAATGAGTGATACAAGATATTTGCAGGGTCCTTTGTGGAACAATACCTATGTGGTAGTGATGGCAGGCGGCATTGAAGGCCGCTTCTGGCCGTTGGGTGATGAAACTATGCCGAAACAGTTTTTGGATGTGATGGGGCAAGGCAAGACGCTTCTGCAAATGACTGTAGACAGATTTGCCGACCGCTTATGTCCTGTTGAAAATATATGGGTGGTTACATCGGAAAATTTCCGACAAATTGTTATTAATCAACTTCCACAAGTTCCTGATGGCAATATACTTGCTGAACCTTGTCGAAGAAACACATCACCAGGTATTGCATATGCCAGTTGGGTCATCAAGAGCAAAAATCCACAAGCCAATGTCATTGTAACACCAAGCGATCATTATATTGATCCGTTGCCTTTATTCTGCAAAGCTGTTTCCGTGTGTATAGAGTTTGCTTCAGAAACCGATTCTATTGTCACCATGGGAATACGTCCAGATTACCCTGCTACAGAGTATGGTTACATAGAAGCTGATTTGCGTTATCCGTCTCCTACTAGTCCCAATATTTTCCGTGTGGATTCTTTTAAGGAAAAACCTGAAATGGCTTTGGCAGAGCGATATGTCAGAGAGCATAATTTCTTTTGGAATTCTGGCATTTTCATCTGGAATATCAATACCATAGTCAATGCCTATCGTGTCTATCAGCCGCATGTGGCTGAGGCTTTTGAAACTCTTATGCCTCTTTTGGGAACTGACCAAGAGCACGATAAGGTTCAGAAATTGTATGAAAATCTAGAATCCATCTCCATAGACTATGCCATTATGGAGAAGACGGAAGAAATATATGTCTATCCTTCTGAATTCGAGTGGAGTGACCTTGGGTCGTATTCTTCGTTGAAGAAACGTTTGTCTAATGATTTGCGTGGCAATGCTTGTGTTGGAAATGGAATCCGCTTGTTTGATACAGACAATTGCATTATCCATGTTTCTGGAAAGAAGCAGGTTATTGTCCAAGGCATGGATGGATTTATCATTTCCGAATATGATGACAAACTCCTCATCTGTCGTCTGTCGGATGAGCAACGTATTGACTTGTTCAGAGAATAGTTGTCTTCTTCAAAGGATTTTTTAGAAGATTTATTTGCTTGGCGAGGATGAGAGATGATGGCGCAATTCCTTGTAGCGGAGAGCGGCTTCTACGACTTCCATTTTTTTCATAGGGTATCCTGCTTTTCTTGCCATTTGAATGGCACGAGAATAGATATAATCAATTTCCATGGGTCGGCCGAAGTCGTAATCCAGTTTCATGCTGGGTGAATAGGGTGGCATTTTCAACGTCTTGTCCAACATTGTTTGGGCAAATTCATCCGTGATGTTGCCGGCACCACATGCTTTGGCAGCATGTATTACTTCCAGCATTAAGTCTTTGATAAGGGTATAGGTGATTTGATTCTTCAATAATTGGTCGGTCTGTGTGTCTAATACTACTGTAGTTCCATTGAATGCCATATTCCATACAGCTTTCTTCCAACGGGCTTCTGTGTACTCCACTTCTTGTGCTTCTATGCCGGCTTGTTGGAAATCAGTCAGGAGAGATTTTATTAGTGCCTGGTTCCTGCAGGAATAGTTTCCCAAATTGATTTGTCCGTAACTTTGATGATGGATGACTCCTGCTTCTGTCTTGGCACTACATATGAATGCCAAACCAGCTGTGAGTTGTAAAAGGGGAAACTGCTTTTGTACATCCTCTTCTACTCCTATCCCGTTCTGAATAAGTACTACAAGTGTATCAGGATGTAATAGTGGAGGTAGTAGGCTAGGCAATAGGTGATTGTTGGTGGTCTTCAGACATACTAGGACAATGTCACAGATGGGCATGTCATGGGTAGATGCATACGAATGAATATGTGGCAGGTGAAAATCTCCTTGATAGGATTTTACGTAAAGGCCGTGTTCTTTTACTTGTTTGTAGTCATGATGTAACAAGAAATGAACATCTTTTCCAGCATATGCCAAACGCGCTCCGTAATATCCTCCTATGGCTCCTGTGCCGATGATGCCGTATTTCATGAGTGTAGAATTTCAATGAAGAGGTAGATGGTTTTATTGGGGATGGTATTGGAATAGAAATCTGTCAAATTGACAGTCTTGTTGATTTCCGTCTTCCTGATGCCAAACAATCTGAATGAGCATTAGGTTTTTGATTTTGCCTCATTCAGAATACCTCTTACATATCGTTGCAACATGGCGATGGCTTGACGATTTTCACCGCCCAAAGGTATGATGATGTCTGCATATGCCTTGGTAGGTTCTATGAATTCCTGATGCATGGGCTTGAGGACGTCTCTGTATTTGTTCATCAGTGTTTCGAGGTCTTTCCCTCGCTCTGCCATGTCACGCTCTATGACTCTCAAAAGCCTTTCATCAGCACCGGTATCAACATAGATTTTCAAATCCATCTGGTCTCGTAAATTTTTGTCATAAAGAGCCATGATGCCTTCAACGATAATCACATCCTTCGGTTCTACGTGGATGGTCTCTTTTAATCGTGTACTGATGACATAACTATAGGTGGGTTGCTCAATGGCTTTTCCTGCTTTCAACATGGATATTTGTTCAGCAAATAAAGGCCATTCAAAGGCGTCAGGGTGGTCAAAATTTGTCTTCAGGCGTTCTTCTAATGGGAGATGTCCTTGGTCCTTGTAATAGGAATCTTGTGGAATGACAGCCACCGATCCTTCTGGTAGCGCTTCAATAATCTTTCGGACTACTGTTGTCTTACCGGAACCTGTTCCTCCGGCGATACCGATGATAATCATGTCTGTTGTTGTTTGTTGTCACAAAGGTAGTCAATTCGGAAACAATATCAGAGGAAATTCCATTTTTTATCTGCATGGAAATCCGTCATTTTTATTGGTTGGAACTTTATAGTAAATGCAGCAAATCAGAAATGTTGTCTATAATATGAGTGGGATGACATTTAAGCAGGTCTTCTTTTTTCCCGTTGCCATAAGTAACGGCGCAGGTCATGCATCCTGCCCTTGTTCCCATTTCTATATCGAAAGGAGCATCTCCTACAACAAGTGTTTCCGTTGCCTTTAGGCCTGTTGCCTTCAATAAGTGAAATACCATGTCAGGATAGGGTTTCCCGTTGCTTACATCTTGTGGGGTAACAATGTGTTCCATATATTCCCCTGCTCCAGTTTTATTGATGAGTTGCCATGCGGATTCTTTCTCTCTACTTGTCGCTATGCTCATGGGAATATTCTTTTGCTTGATGATTTCCAGTGTTTCCATTACTGACGGAAACAGATGGACAGGAAAAGCATTTACATTTTTGGGGAAAACTTCTCTGGCGTACAAGTCACCAAGTCTATGGGATTCTGCTTCACTGCATCCCAAAAGAGATGTGAAGCATTGATAGAGTGACAAACCTATAACTGACAGACAAGCAGATACTTCCGGAATAGGATAACCGGAACGGACAAGAGTTTCCTGGAATGAGCGTACAATGACTGAACTGGTATCACAGAGTGTGCCGTCAAAATCGAAAATGATATTTTTGACCATACATTATTCTTATTTAAATTCTACATAGGGCGCAAGTCTTTCCAAATCAACTTCAGTAAAAGCTTCTTCTGTGGACAATTGTTGGAGCGAACTGAGAGGTCCGTATTTGGAACGGTGCATAAAGATGACCTTGACTTGCTGATAGTTGAGATAGGGATGGCGCAATAAAGTCTTGAAATCCATACGGTTTAGGTTGATTTTTCGGATAGGTACCGTTTGAATGGATAACCATTTGTCAATATCTTCGGGCAATCCTTCTATTTCACTGATTTGGGATAGATGGATAAAGCCACCTAGACGTTCACGATAGGCAATAATTTTGCGGGAATAATGGCTGCCGATGCCAGGGATAGTTTGAAAGCCGGAAGTATCGGCCTGATTGATGTCAATCTTTTCTCCATCTTTCATCTTGGCGGGATGTAGGGATAACCATACCTGACGGAGAGAGTCTTGTGTTCTCTTTCTCTTTTGGTTGACCAGACGTTGTTTCTCGTAAGGGTCTTCAGGGAAACTTGCATAGGGAATCATTCTGTCAATATCGCCGGGAGAGAACACAAAAACGCGTTCCAAATCCTTTTTGTTGTAGAAGCGAGCACCAGCCCTGCGGTATTGGAGGAAACCATGAACTTGTGATGGACTCAATCCCATATCAATCAGCATAGAGGAGTCACATGTGTTGGGGTTGAAGGGGTGTGGATTCCATCTGCGACTTGTGTGGGCATGTCTGTCTTTTCCCGCTTTTGAATCTGCTGCAGTCTTGTAATGATTGCCATAGTCATGTTCTGTTGCCTTGACGGACTGGAGGAATTTTTCTACGTCCTCATTATTGGATGAGGTTGTAATAGTCTTGTCATTTTTCCTGTTT
>JALERS010000059.1 GCA_022763905.1 Prevotellaceae bacterium
TGTTTTACTGTCACTGATGGAGGTTACCCGCCTGTTCCTCTGTTGAATCTTATAGTACAATCACCTTGATGTAATCTTTCAGTCTGACGAGGTGGTTGCCCATACCGCCTTGCGAGTCATTGACCAATAGGAGGGTTCGGCGGCCATTTTTGAGGGTGATGCCGAAACACATACCTTCGTAGTTGGCAAAATTCCTCCGTGTGATATTCAGTCGGGTAGTGAATGATGCAATTTCCTCTTTCTTCAGGAATAGGTCAAATGGTGCTGAGTTCAAAGGGAGTGTTGTGGTTAAAATAGAAGAATCATCTACGTGGATACGGAACAGTCGGATAATAGTCTTGGCACCGATATAAGAAGATGGAACCCTCAGTTCGCGTTCCATTACAATTATATTCCCGTTGTCTTCATAGAGTAAGGCAGGCACACCATGAGCATAGTAGCGTGCTTTGGATTTGAGTCGTGGAGCTTCCATAAGATATCCCCATTCCTGTTCAGGTTTCAAAAGTTCATTGAAACTTATCAATCGCAGAGGTTGCCGTAGGTCAGTTCTTACTCCGTCAGCAGGCAGAGAACATTCCGTTATTGTATAAAAAGTCTTGTTGCAGGAGTCATAAGCCAAAGCTTCCCATCCACAGTTCCTTTGGATGCTGTCAGAAGAAAAGCATGGGGGAATGTCCAGTCCGTAACCAGTAGCTTGTCCTTGACAGGTATATTCTTCTATGGTCTGTCGGGCCTCGCTGGTCATGAATATACTATGGCGGGAGGGAACATACACCAAGTCTTCCGCATCTGGATGTAAGGCAGGCCCTTCTCCCTTGAATCCCTCATAAAGAAGGTCGGTTACTTTTCCCGACATACTATCCTGGACAATTTTTATGAGATGAAATCCGCATCTCTCCTTCTTGTCGTCCACTAGGGCATATTGTCCATTGCCTAGAGGGGTGATACCGCTATAATTACCGTATGGAATACCCCGTTTCCCCATTTGGAAGGGACGGAGCATATGTGGGCGTTGACCTATAGCAGGAAACAATGTGGTCAGTCCTACCACCAAGAGAAGGAAGGAAAGGCGCATGTGACAGTGTTATTGTTTTACTTTGAAGCTTGTGGCTGCTGTTCGGGCAGAGAACTCAGGAGCATAAGTACATTGCAGAGAGGGTGCAGCTGTACTGAAGGTACCTGTTCGGTCTATGGTAAAGGAATCTTCCAACCATGTCGTTCCCTTGGAAATATGCTGGAAGAAGTAGTTGCATGAAGCATCTTCTACTTCCCTATAGCATTGTCCTGTATATCCTGATGCCGTATTGACGGGTTCCATACAGGCGGCTCTTCCCGCCTTGAGGCTCACGAAGTCATAGTCTCTGTCGGCCTTTATTGTGTAACACACTCTTACAAGTTCACCCTTGTGCAATACTGTCTGTTGGCTGATAGTTTTCCATTGGCTTCCTCTCTTCACTTCGTATTGGGCAGACAGGCGGATTCCGGCATCCCTGGCTTTTACCAGTCGGGTCGGTAAGGTGTATTTCAAGTGTACTGCGGCAAATGCCATGTGCTGGTCAGCTGGCTGTAGGGAGATGGAGACAGGCAGTTGGTCTTGTTCTTTTGGTTGTATGGTCTCGTAGATGTAGCCCATTGTAGCCATCTGTTGCATGTTCTCTTCCGTTACTATAACGCGGCTTGTTCCATCCTTCATGTTCATGATGATGCTGGGAAAGGAAGTGTTAGGTGTCTCCAGAGGAGTAGAATAGTGGTTGAAGAGGAAGTAAATGGCATCTGTGGCAATGCCGGATTTTTTCCAGTATTGTGTCCGTTTGGACTGCATGAGCCATTGGGCCATCTCCTTCAGCGTAGTTGTATCAGTGGATTCAGCCAGTACTTCCATAAGGGCAATGTGTGCTCCTATTCTGTAGGAGTCTCTTGTCCATGTGCGGCTGCTGGGGTCAAATCCCCTTCCTCCCTCAGGTGAGTAGACCGTATGTTCTAGCAAACTGGTGGTCAAGTTTTGAGCCTGATTCTTTTTTCCGTAGAGAGTCAGGATGCGTGCGGCCAATGCTTTAGTGTAAAGGTCATAGTTGCCTGCATGGGCTTGCAGTTGCTGTATTAGGTAGGAGATATTGGCTGTTCGTGGGATATCAGTCAGAGCGCATATATAGAGATAGCGTAGCAGGGATTCCCCTATAGGAGAAGTTTTGTGCTTCTTGTGTATCTCTATGGCCTTTGCAGCCTCCTTGTGGAGGTAGAGTATGCTACGTTGAAGTGCCTTGCTCAATTTGGGCAACATCGCCTGTGGAGCAGTCTTTTGGATACGAGCTAAGTTCTCAGCCACCTCCAGTGTTGCGTGGAGGTTGCCTGTCATTCCTTTGAACCAAGTCCATGCCCCCTGTGTGTTCTGAAGGTCCAGCAGTCTGTCGGCGCAGGAGTGCAGTCGGTAGTTGACCGATAGGGTATCAAACAGTTGCCAGAGTTGGTTCATATGGTTGCTGCATTCGTTAGCAGTGGTGGCCCAAGGCGTTTCGTCTAGTAGTATCTGTTTCAGTTCCGGATGTCGTTCCAGTAGCAGGAAGAGTGAGTCAGCCTTACCTTGTCGGCGCCATGTTTCCGCCAGTTGTTGGAGGGAAGGATGTTTTTGCACCTCGTAGGTAGCCAGTGCCAGTGCATAGTAGGAGCGAGCCAATGTCATGGCATCCTTGTTGAGAGGTTGGGCGAGTGACGGTAAGGCATCGATGGCAGTCCATAACGGATGAGAGGTATACTCTACTGTTAGGGTGCGGTGGCTTGCCTCTTTGTTGCCTATATTGTTGTCTGCAGGAAGCGTAAGGATGTGGTTCTTGCCCTCTGTCAGTGTGATGGGGAAGGTTTCAGTTACCTCCTGCCTGTCTTCCAGTATAGGCATATAGTGTTGTTCTCCGTCACTGAAGTGCCGGTTGTCAGCTATGATGCGACAGATGAGTAGAGGGTAGCGGTCGGTTACAGTAACAGGGAAACTTACGACGGTCTCTTTTTCAGCTTTCGCATCAAAGGGCTGGGTGAGGGCAAGTATGGTTGTATCGGTCTGTGGGTCAATCAGCTCAAGTAATACAGTTCCCCTTTGTCTTTCGTTCAAGGCGTTGCGCAGGGTGGCGGTGATTTCAGTTTGGTCACCTGCTCTGAGGAATCGAGGCATGTGAGTCTGTAGCATGAAAGGCTTGGAAGCTATGGCTGAGGTATCTATTCGGGCATAGTTCATGTCCAGGTCATGAGCGATGGCACGGAAGTTCCATCGGGTGAGTGATTGAGGCAACTGGAAGGATATCTGTATATTGCCTTGTCGGTCGGTGGTCAGACCCGATGCAAAGAAGGCGGTTTCATTGAAGTCAGTGCGGAGGGCAGTTGGATTCTTGTTCTCCGACTTAGGAGTAGGTGCAGTTGCTGACTCTTTCGCTACGGCATCATTGACGATGTTTCCCTCTACCATCGTTTTCATGTCCATAGCAACCATGGCTGAGGCCAAAGTCTTTCCTCTGTATAGTCTGGATACTTTAGGCGGGTTGGCAGGTAGCAGTTGTTCGTCGATATGGCTGAAGTTCCAGTCCTGGAAATTCAGTCGTTTCAAGCGTGCCGAGGTAGACAGAGTCTGGGAATAGTTGTGGAGGATATTCCAGTAAGGAGTGAATATGTTGCGGTTGAAAAAAAGTTGGAACGACCATGGCCGATAGGCTATCGGGTCCAGCGCTGCATCGTAGAGAGTTGCCAGTAGGGATGCGGTGGCAGGTTTTCCGTTGCGAGATATGTTGAGGCTCCATGTCTCCTTTTCTCCAGGCTGTAGTCTGTTGCGGAATACGTTCCATTTTATCTTCAGTTGTTTGTCGGGTTGTGGTTGACGTATGTAGCGAGTTTCATTGTGCAGTTTTCCATCTTTCAGATAGGAGAAATGCAGGGCAACTCCTTGTCCGTATTCCTCTTTGTAGGAGAATTCGGTTTTGAAGGCAGAACTGTCCAGTTGGATGATCCGACTGTCAATGCAGTTATTGTTGGCATAGCAGTCCATATGTACATACAGGTCTTTTTGGGATGACCCTATGAATACAGGCACCGCTTTGTTGGGGCGAAACTCTTCTGTAGGAATGTAGACCATGAAAGGAGCGTGGGCTATCCGTTGGTCATTGATGGAGAAGATGGTAAAGGAGTGTCTCAGTATCACCAGTGTGTCCTTCCTGTCCTCTGGTATCACTTCCCATATGTATTGTCCTGAAGGCAGTGAACGGAAAATGTGTGTAGATAGGAACTTGTTGAGGTCACAGGTGCCTTTCTGTATGCAATGCTTGTCTTGCAGGATGCGGAAGCTGGCTTTCCCCTTTATCAGTTGTCCGGAAACGTTGCGTTCTTCCAAGATAAAAGATTTCTCGTCCTCTTTGCAGATGGTGGCAGGCAGGGTTGTTGATAGTGTAGCGGGTCGGTTGCCCAGATAGACAGACTGGCTGGCCCATCTGGTTTCTCCATCCTGTGTAGTGACACTGGCATTTACATCATATTGCAGGAATAGTGCATGCGTTTGTGGCAGACTGTTGTCCTTACTTAGAATCACTGGAAGGTTGAATCTTCCCTTCTCGTCTGTGAAGAGGGTGTCTTGGGTCAGCAGGGTGGCGGTGTGTCCTCTGTAGTCATACCAGAAAGCCTGTCTGCGGTGGATGGTGTAAGCCACGGGCCGATGGGCGATGGGGAAACCTGCATAGGTTTGTGCTTTACCATGTATATAGATGGTGTCACCTTCCTGATAGGAAGTATTTACCTCGTCCAAAAAGACGCTGAAAGTTGGACGTTTGTATTCTTCCACTACAAAGGAGGTGCTTCCCAAGCGGTCAGCCTGTAAGGTGTACCATCCGTTGAGTCCCTTTTCAGGCAGAGTGAAGGAAGCCTTGAAAGCTCCAAGGCTGTCGGTGGTGACGGCCTGTCGGTTGATTTCTTTTCCGTTGGCATCCTGTAGTTTCAGGATGGTTTCTGTCATGGGGAGTACAGAAGTGTTGTCTTCTATCTGTGTGTAGAGGAATCCTCCTACCTGTACCTTCTGCCCAGGTCTATAGGCAGAGCGGTCAGTATAGATAGCTGCCGATTTCTGAATATTCAATCCCTCCCCCCGTCTGTTGTAGGATTTGAATAGGAATAGAGGAGGGCAGTATTGGTCTGAAGATGTTAGGGCATATACAGGTTTTCTTTCATTGCCGCTATAGGACATGACTATTTCCCCTTGGCTGTTTGCTGTCAGTGTTTTCCATATGGTACGTTGTTCATCCATATTTCTGACGACCGCCTGTGCTCCTGCTACAGGTGCCCCTGTTGAGAGGTCGCTAATGACCAGACGTTGTTGGTTGCCGGCTATGGGTATACTTCGTATGTGCAGTCGGGAAACATAGACCAGTTGTGGAGTTGAGTGAATATTGTCGGTCTCCAATCGGACGAGGTAGATACCTGGTTCTTCCAGTCGGTAAGAGACGGTTGCTTTTTGTCGGGATGTAGGAAAGGCCTTTGCCAGTGCAAAAGGTACACGCAGGCAGGGAGTTTTCATCATCCCATTCCATGTCTTCTCGTCATTGCGCCACACCTCTTTGCTCTGTGCGTCGCAAGCAGTTTTGTAGAATACCAGTTCACCCTTTGTGCAGTTTCGACCAGATATGGAAGCCTGTTGTAGGGTGTTGGGAGCAAAGTGAGATGCTGGTAGTTCGATGGACAAGGTAGTCTGTGACAGCTGGGCCATCAGGTTCTTCAATTCGTTGGCAATGGGCGATTGCGGATATCTCTTGAGGGCTTCTTCCAGGCGGGTATATCTGATGGAGTCGCTCAGCCATGCATTGTTGCCTAGTCGGCGGTATGCCTCGCTGCAGATGCTTAAGTCACCAAATTGGCGGATTACCTCTTCGTAAAGTGTAGCCTGTTGGTCCTCTTTCAGACTATTGGCTCCCTCCAGGGTGAGGAAGAGTTCCGCTTCCCTATTGCCCTGTTGTCTGTAGACCGAGAGTACTTTGTTGAGCATGGTGGTGCGCATTTCTTCCTGTTCGTTACCTGGGTAGGAACGGAGGCTGTTGAGGCAGTGGCGGGCTATGACATGCAGAAGGTCATCTTGGAAATGGCGGCTGTCTTTCCCGATGATGATGAGAGGCACATATTGGGTAGCCTGAATTTGAGCCAGAGCCTGTGGGTTGTCCAAAGCCAGGAGGAGTTCTTTCTTGCTCTTTTCTAGGGCTTCTTCTCTGCGGATATCCGTTCTGGAAGGATATAGAAGCCCCATTACCAGGTGGTAGAGAGCCTGTGTGCCAGGATCTGTTCTCCAGTCCGTACTGCTCTGGAGTTGGTCCATGTAGCAGGCAACACTGTCATAGGCTATCTCATTACATAACTGGTAGCGGGTGATGATGCCTTTCAGCAGTTGTCCGTTATCGCCTTTTTTCTGGGCATATTCTATAATGTCATCCACCGATTGGATGGCGGTTTTGGGGAGGTCGCGCTCTATGTAGGTGTACGTCTTCTTCCACATTTTTTCATATCTGTCAGCGGAGGCAGGTAGGAAGGAAACAATCAGCAGGGCAATGGTCCATTGCCGGATAATCAGTTTCATCATGGGAAATAAGATATTAGGGAGTGAAGTTAATCAAGAAAATGTTTGATTACCAGTTGTTCACCGTCAAAAACAGCGTAGGAGAATTTGGAAACCCAGTCCCCCAGTACGATGAAGCGTGCTTTCCCGTTTCCAAGGGGGATGTCTACATCGATGTGCAGGTGTCCGTAGAGGAAGAAGTCCACTTCTGGATGTAGGCTCTGATAGTTTAGGCTATTATTGTAGATACCGCAGTCCTGTGTACCTCTGAAATAGCCTTCTATGATATCGTGCTTGAGCCTGCTGCGTCTGGCCCATTCCAGACCGAAGTATACGCCCCACCTGGGATGGATGGCGGCGAAGAGCCGTTGGCATATTCGGTTGTGAAAGATACGTCTTAGGATGCAGTAGGCCTTTTCTTTATGGTCCATACCATCGCCATGGGCCATAACAAACTGTTTGTTGCCAATGGTGGTGTGGAGTATTTGGCGGTGTAGGATGACTCCGCATTCCTTTTCCAGATAGTCACCACACCAGAGGTCATGGTTGCCGGTGAAGAAGTGAACATCTATGCCGGCATCAGTCAGTTCGCATATTTTCCCCAGCAGGCGGACATGTCCTTTAGGTACCACATAGCGGTATTCATGCCAGAAATCAAACATGTCCCCCAGCATATAGACGGCTTGGGCATCTGATTTGATACTGTCCAAAAATCGCACGATGCGTTTTTCCTGTTCTCTCCCGTTAGGGATAGCCCAGGAACCCAGATGGGCATCGCTGAGGAAATAGGTCTTTTTCATGTTATTCTCGGGTCAGAGCATTCCCAGGTCTGCTCTAGCCTGGTCGCTCATCATGGATTCATCCCATTGAGGTTCAAATACTATGTTGACACGGGCATCCATGACGGTACGTATGCCCATCAGTTTCTGACGTACATCATCCACGATGAAGTCTGCCATAGGACATCCTGGTGCTGTGAGCGTCATGTCTATGTCAAGGATACCGGTCTTTTCGTCGAAGTCTATTTTGTAGATGAGTCCCAGGTCATAGACATTGACGGGAATTTCTGGGTCGTATACGGTACGGAGCACCTCCACAATCTTGTCTTCTGTGGTGAATGTATGGGTGCCGTTTTCTTCAGTTTCTTTCATGTTGTTAATGGTTGCAGGGTTATATTTTTCCATGGTCCTGATAGCTGTAGAAACCATGCGCGGTGATGATAAGGTGGTCAATGAAACGTATGCCCACGGCATTGCAGGCTGCCGCTACCTTTTGGGTGAGTCGGTCGTCTTCGGTGCTGGGGATGAGAGAGCCGGAAGGGTGATTATGGGCAATGGCCAGAGCTACTGCGTTTTTTGTTAGGGCATACTTGAGGATGACTCTCGGATCTACAGCTGAGAAGGTATAGCCGCCTGACGCAATCATCTTGTCTCCCTTGTATCTTAGTCGTTGGTCGAGTACCAGTACATAGCAGGATTCAGTGGTCAGGTCGCGCATTTTGTCGGCGAGCAGGTCATAGATAGCCTGAGGGTTGTCGCATATGGTATGGCTATTGGTAGCCATGGTTCTTCTTTTCGCCAGTTGGTTGGCAGCCAGAAGGGTGACGGCCTTCGCCATACCGATACCTTTGTACTGTATCAAGTCGTCATAGTCCAGTCGGCAGAAGTCATCCAGGTTGTTGCAGTGGTCATCGAGAATACGTTGCATGAGGCTGACGGCATCTTCTTCCCGTGTGCCGCTGCCTATGAGAATGGCCAGTAGTTCGGCATTGGTCAGTGAGTCTGCCCCGTACTTCATCATTTTTTCACGGGGGCGGGCATCTTCTGTCCATTGGTGAATGCTCTTCTTTCCTATACCAGCCATAGTCAGTGTTATTTGTAGAAGTTTTTTCGGAAAGCGCCAAACTCTCCTTTACCCAGTACACAGCGTTGCCACCATGCCCATAGAAATCCCAGACCATAGCCTCCCAGTTGTACGAATGCGGCTGGTATGGCCAAGCATCCCACCCAAATACTCTTTTCTTTTAGTGCGGCATCCGTCATCAGCAGGGTAGCATAAAGCAGAAGAGGTAAAAGGGCATAGGGGCAGATGAGACTGCATACTAGCAACAGGATGCATCCCAAGGTGAACGCAGCAGGTAGCATATGTACCAGCTTCATGGATCCTGGATGTCTTTTTGCCAGATGGATGCGTGCAATACCCGAGTTGATGACCTGTCGGAAGAATTTCTTTAGGTCAGTGCGACGCTTGTGCCACACCCACGCAGAAGGAAAGAGACGGCAGGAATAGCCTGCTTCAAAGATGCGGAGGCTTAGGTCAATGTCTTCACCAAAGCGCATGTCAGCAGAGAAACCACCTAATGCCTTGTAGCAAGATCTCTTCATTCCCATGTTGAAACTACGGGGATAGAATTTGTCCAATTTCTTTTTCCCGCCTCTGATGCCACCTGTAGTAAAAAAGCTGGTCATGGTATAGTTGATAGCTTTTTGAAGAGGCGAGAATCCGCTGTGGGCTTTGTCAGGTCCTCCAAAAGCGTCACATGGGTGTTGGAGAAGTTCTTGTTCAACGGCATTCAGGTATCCGTCGGGTACGACGCAGTCGGAGTCCAGTATCAGTACATACTCTCCACTACAGGCTTCAACACCCATATTACGTGCAGCGGCAGGTCCTCCGTTTTCTTTCCAGAGATAGGTTACATTTATCTGTTGGCTGTATCGGTCAACGACGTCCTTGCAGGGAAGGGTAGAACCGTCTTCTACAACAATGGCTTCAAAGTCCTTGAAGGACTGTCGGGCAAGACTTCCCAGCAGTTCTTCTATTTCATCAGGACGATTGTAGACAGGAATGATGACTGAATATTTCATGGTACTGCAAAGATAGTCTTATAAAGGGAAACCTGCAACAGGTTTCCCTTTAATTAGGTTAAAAGATATGTTTGGCTATAATACGTGTTCAGCCCTTTAGGCCTTTACACGGTTTACATAAGAACCGTCGCGTGTGTCCACTTCGATGAGCTCACCTTCGTTGCAGAAGAGAGGTACTCTTACCTCAGCTCCGGTCTCTACCTTGGCAGGTTTGGTGGTGTTGGTAGCTGTATCACCTTTGAGGCCTGGTTCTGTATAGACAATCTTTACAATGGTCTTGATAGGCATTTCAGCGAAGAGGATAGTGTCAGTAGAAGCATCCTTGACAACTTCTACCACGTCACCTTCTTTCATGAAATCTACACCGGTAATCATGTTGCGGTCAATAGCTACGTCATCCCATGTTTCCTGGTTAAGCATATGCATCATGTCGCCTTCAGCATAGGAGAACTGGAAGGGGCGGCGTTCTACGCGTACATCTTCCAAAGCTTCACCGATATTGAAGCGGCGTTCCAATACACGTCCGTCAACAACAGATTTCAGTTTGGTACGCATGAAGGTGTTGCCTTTACCGGGTTTTACATGAAGGAAGTCGATGCAGAAGAACAGCTTGCCGTCCAGACGGATGCATGTTCCAATCTTGATGTCTTGTGATTTGATCATATGTATTATGTGAAATGTGATATATTCGTCTATAGGTCAAAACGCCAACAAAATTACGCATATTATTGGGAATAAACGATATCTACATCTACTTTTTTCC
>JALERS010000064.1 GCA_022763905.1 Prevotellaceae bacterium
TCAGCCTAGGCTGAACGCAAGAGACAGATGTAAGAGTGACTTCATCCTCCCTGTTGATATCTTCCGGGAAGCCAGAAGAGGTCTTTCCGACAAATATCTTCTCCGTTCTCAACGAGTGTCCCCTCCCCATTATCTACTGAGCCAAAATTATTCAATACAATCCCCACTCAATTTCTACTGACTCGTTTTGTTGGGCCGTGTAAAGATATGCGCTTGCTCTATCGGATAACAGACATCAATCATCCGAATTTTCCACTCTGGCTTACACCCTACAAAAAGGGAAACGATAGCACAATCAATCTATCTGTCACTTTCTGCCCCTCTAAAAATCTACTAATCCCTAATTGTTTCTCTTCGGCGTCTCTTGGAAAACATATAACAACAAAGGATGTCCTGCAAAGACAGGACATCCTTTGGATAGGTATCAGGGGATAGGGATTGTTATTTCAATAAATCCAGTTCCTTGAAAACTTCAATAAGAGTATCAACGCCTTTGTCTACCTGCTCCTTGGTGTGGGTTGCCATCAAAGCAAATCTGAGCAGCGTGTCTTGAGGTGCGCATGCTGGTGGTACTACAGGGTTGATAAATACTCCTTTGTCGAAAGCCATCTTTGTGGCTTGGAATGTCTTTACTGCATCACGTACATACAGCGGGATAATAGGTGACTCCGTATCACCGATTTCAAATCCTGCTTCACGGAATCTCTTTAGGGCATAACGTGTCACTTCCCAGAGCTTTTCTATGCGTTCAGGTTCTTTTTCAAGAATCCTAACTGCTTCAAGAGCAGCAGCAGTAGCGGCTGGGGTGTTGGATGCACTGAAGATGTAAGTACGGGTGTTATGTCTGAGCCAGTTGATTGTATCCTTGTCAGAAGCGATGAATCCACCGATAGAAGCAAGGCTCTTACTGAAGGTACCCATGATAAGGTCTACTTCATCAGTCAGTCCGAAATGGTCACAGACGCCTCGTCCATTTCTGCCGAATACTCCGATTCCATGTGCTTCATCTACCATGATACTGGCATTGTATTTGTGTTTCAAACGGACAATTTCTGGCAAAGGAGCCAAATCACCTTCCATGGAGAAGACACCATCTACAACAATCAGTTTAATGGCATCGGGATTGCATTTTTGGAGTTGTTTCTCCAAATCTGCCATGTCATTGTGCTTGTACTTGAGTTGGCGGGAGAAAGACAATCGACGGCCGTCAACAATAGAGGCGTGGTCACGTTCATCACAGATGATATAGTCTTCCCTTCCTGTAATGGAAGCGACAACTCCTGAATTGACGTTGAATCCAGTAGAGAAACAGAGTGATTCCTCTTTGCCGACGAATGCGGACAACTCCTTTTCCAACTCAATATGGAGGTCAAGTGTACCATTAAGGAAGCGCGAACCGGCGCATCCAGATCCGTATTTGTAGAGAGCCTTGGCAGCAGCGTCTATTACTCTTGGGTCATTGATGAGTCCTGTATAGGCATTGGAACCGAACATGAGAATATCATGTCCTTCCATCGTGACCTCTGTACCTACCTTTCCTTCGATGGCACGGAAGTACGGATATATGCCCATTTTCATGAACTTTTGTGGTTCACGATAGTTTTTTAAGCGGTCTTGAAGTAATCCCATAAAAATGTGTGTTTTTTGCAACCATAAAATTTGGCTTGCAAAATTAAGTCTTTTTACGCAAATATGGTCTGTTGAGATGAAAAAAAATATAGGATAGTCATTTGACAATGCTGACCGCTGGGATTAAGCGTTACCATAGACCTTGGGAAAAGTATGTTGAAGGTTATACATATAAAAAATATATATTTGACAGTAAGATAGGGAAGTAAGTTACTTGTCATATAGAATTGATTTTCCTATAAAAAGAATTGCTGTTGCAAGCATGAATATAATGAATCAGGTGGCCGTTTTCTATAGGTGGGAACGTATAAGTGCATTTCTGAAAAAAAATGACTAATTTTGCATCTTAGAATCTCTGAATCGGGAATCGTAGATGATTAAGAAGAAGGTATTGTTTATTGTTAATCCTATTTCTGGCGGAACGAAAAAGGATACTGCTGTGAATGCCATCAAGACGTGTATGGATTCCAGTCGGTATGATTGGGAAATAGCCTACACTGCTGGAGTTGGTGATGCCGCCTCGTTTGCATCCAAGGCTGTAGCTGATGGTTATGATATAGTAGGTGCAGTAGGTGGTGACGGAACGATTAGTGAAGTGGCCAGTCAGTTAGTGCATTCCGATACGGCTTTAGGAATAATACCATGCGGGTCAGGCAATGGCCTTGCACGTCATCTGCATATCCCCTTGGAATATACCAAAGCTGTGGATTTGATTAATGTCTGTGAAACTCGACTGATAGACTATGGTAAGATAAATGGTCTGCCTTTCTTCTGTACCTGCGGTATGGGATTTGATGCCTATGTAAGTGCCAGATTTGACAATTCATCCAAGCGAGGACCAATAGGTTATGTGGAAAATGCCTTTAGGGAGATTCAGGGCTACAAACCACAAAACTACACTCTTACGGATGATAAGGGAAATATCTATACCTGCAAGGGGTTCTGTATTACATGTGCCAATGCTTCACAATATGGGAATAATGCCTACATCGCCCCTAAAGCTTCACTGGAGGACGGATTGGTAGATGTGACTATTGTAGAACCATTCAATATAGCTGAAGTTCCTTTATTGGCTATCCAATTCCTAAATGGCAAACTACCCAATAAGGGTAATATCAAGATGTTTCAGACTCGGAAACTGCATGTGGAACGTGAGCAGGAAGGTTATTTACACCGTGATGGTGATCCTTTTTGGGGAGGTAAGGAAGTAGATATTGAAGCAGTCCCTCATGATTTGAAGGTGGTAGTGAATGGTCAGGCAGAAATCAGACCCATCTCTTTCATCCAAGCCATGTCCATAGTGTTCAAAAACAAAATCTATTCCAATACCGTTATAGGACAGACTATTGCACAAAGTGGTAGGGAAATTATCGAGAAACTCGGTCTTTGACCCTTTTCCCTAAATATTTTTTCATTTTAGGGCAATCGTGTCTACAGATTATTCATTATATTTGCCATCCAATCGGATTTTTAATTACACAAGATGAAAAAACAGCTCTTTGTATTGCTTTGTTGCGTACTGTCCATGACTGCCACGATGGCACAGTCTACCAATTCTAATGATGACCTGCTGAAACAGGGAGTATCTAACAGACAGGCTAAAAAAGAAGCCCAAAATAAACAAGATAGACAACTCTACTGGTTGGGGAAAGTGCCTGTCAAGGATGGAATTGTGGTGTTTGAGAAGACTTTGGTAAAGGAATCTTCCGATGTTTATGCAACCATGAAAGGGTGGTTGGACTCACTGGTTGCCCGTTCCAACCATGAGGAAGTGTCGCAGATAGCAGCAGATGAGCCTGCACAGGGTGTAATGATAGCCAATATCTGCGAAACCATGTATTTTAAGAAGTCTAAATGGGAGACTGATTTTACTGACTTCTATTATCAGATAGTTTTGAAATGCAAGGGCGGACAATGCCAAATACAGGTGAAAGATATTCAGTACCGCTATGAAGAAATGCACGAAGTGAAGGGTGCCTATCTTAAGGCTGAAGATTGGATTACAGATGAGGCTGCTTTTAACAAGGATAAGACCAAACTACTGAAAGAACCTGGCAAGTTTAGAAGGAAAACCATTCAGCGCATCCAGGAAATCTTTGACAGCGCCGCCATTACTTTGAAGTGATTTTTTGGGGGCTTTTCTTTGCAAAGGCAAGACATAGTCATTTTCTTCTTAAGGTCTCTGCATCATTCTTCTGAGGCAATAAGAGTCAGTCATGTAAGGAAAATGCATGGACAGGGAGCATAAATGGGAATAAAGTGTTAACTTTGCACCCGTCTTTTTGTGTCAATCTTCTTGAGAAGAGAGACAACTTGCTGAATATAGAATATTTACAACATTTATCAGAATATGGATATTATACTTACAAGAGAAAAAGAAGTCAACGGCACATTGACCGTCAAAGTTACAAAGGCCGATTATGCAGATAACGTACAGAAGTCGTTGAAAAAAATAAAGAAACAGGCAAAAATGCCAGGATTCCGTCCAGGAATGGTTCCTATGGGGCTTATCCAGAAGATGTACGGACTGGAAGTAAAGGCTGAGGAAATGCAGAAACTGGTTTCAGAAAGCATCAATAATTATATTAAGGAACAGAAGTTGGAGCTGATGACTTCTCCCGTTAATACCGACGCCGACAAAGTGGATGTAGAAACATGTGACGATTTTGAAATGCACTTTGAAGTGGGACTGGCTCCTGAGTTTTCCATTACCCTTGACGATAAGGATTCTATTCCGTATTACGATATAGAAATAACTGACGAAATGGTCAATACAGAAGTTGACATGTATCGCAGAAGACAAGGATCTATGGAAGAGTCGGAGACCTATTCTGATGGTGACCTCATGAGAGGAAAACTGGTGGAACTGGATGGGAACGGCCAGGTAAAAGAAGGTGGTATCTCAATAGATGAAACCAGCATCATGCCGAAATACTTTTCCAATGAAGATCAGAAGAAACTCTTTGAAGGAGCTCAAAAAGGAGATGTAGTATTCAATGTGTCCAAAGCCTATGATGGGAAGGATACAGAGATAGCTGCTATTCTGAAGGTGGATAAGGAAGAAGTAGCTCAGCATACTGGTGACTTCAAGTATACTATTACCTCCATCTCCCATATGAAACCTGCGGAAGTTAATCAGGAATTGTTTGATGTGGTATTTGGTAAAGATACCGTCAAGGATGAATCTGAATTTCGTGCTCGTATCAAGGAGAAACTGGAGAAAGTATATGTTCAGGACAGCGATTACAAGTTGATTCTTGATGTTAAGGACTACTGCCTCGGTAAGGTGGGTGAGCTCACTCTGCCAGAAGAACTCATCAAGAAAGAAATGCTTAAGGAGAGTAAGGATGAGAAGGGTAGAGAAGAAGTAGAGAATCAGTTTCCCCAAATACTGAAAGAGAGAAAATGGTATCTTATCTATACCCGACTCATTGACCAGTTGAATGTCAAGGTAGATGATGAAACTATCAAGGAGGCTGCAAAAGTCGTTGCTAGAAGCCAGTTTGCTCAGTATGGTCTTAACGATGTACCTGAAGAATACATTGACAACTATGCTGGTCAGATGATGAAGGACAAGAAACAATTCGAGCAGTTGCTGGGACGTGCTTATGACATTGAGTTGACGAAGGCCATCAAGAATACCGTCAAACTTGACCATCAGGCTATCTCTGTCAAGGATTTCAATGCAAAATTTAATGCTTGACCCCCAAGTCTTTTTTTCGATGACTGACTTTGAAAAATTTTCAACGAAACATTTGGGCATCAACAGCATGGTGCTGCGAGATGTCATCAAGGCGCAGAATGGCTATCTGAATCCTTATATTCTTGAGGAACGCCAGTTAAACGTGACTCAGATGGATGTATTCTCCCGTCTTATGATGGATAGGGTTATTTTTCTGGGGACTCCGATTGATGATTATACCGCCAATACACTTCAGGCCCAGTTGCTCTATCTGGATTCTGTAGATCCGGGAAAAGATATTTCCATCTATATCAATTCACCAGGTGGAAGTGTTTCGGCAGGCTTGGGTATCTATGATACTATGCAGTTTATCCATTGCGATGTATCAACTGTATGTACAGGAATGGCAGCATCTATGGCTGCAGTTCTGTTGGCTTGTGGTACAGAAGGTAAACGCTATGCCTTGCCACATAGCAGGGTAATGATTCATCAGCCATTGGGAGGTGTAAGCGGACAGGCTTCCGATATTGAAATCGAAGCTAACCTAATCAAAAAATACAAGGAAGAATTGACCTCTCTTATAGCCCGGCACTCTCATCAGGATTATGAAAAGGTACTGAAAGACTGTGACCGAAACTATTGGATGACTGCCCAAGAAGCCAAGGAATATGGTATTGTGGACTCCATAATGTCTCGGAAAAAGGACTAAACTTATGCCTAACAGAAAGAATTCTGATAAAACCTGTTCCTTTTGCGGACGCTCCAATGCCGAGGTAAATCTTTTGCTGAGCGGAGCGTATGGCAATATATGTGACGATTGCATACGTCAAGCATATGATATGTTGCAGTCGGCCATGAAGGAACAAAGTTCGGCATCCCAAGGAAAGAAAAAGTCGCAGACTGATGTGTCGGTGCCCTTCCCTTCACAAATCAAGGCTCATTTGGACAAATATATCATTGGACAGGACGAGGCCAAGATATGTATGTCGGTTGCTGTC
The DNA here is from genome assembly GCA_022763905.1 of Prevotellaceae bacterium. Taxonomy (GTDB): domain Bacteria; phylum Bacteroidota; class Bacteroidia; order Bacteroidales; family Bacteroidaceae; genus UBA6382. The sequence goes on from JALERS010000064.1 coordinate 6,310, forward strand.
TATAATCATTACAAGCGTATAGGACAGCCTCAAGACAATGATGATGTAGAGATTGAAAAGTCCAATATTGTCATGGTGGGTCCTACAGGAACGGGTAAGACATTAATGGCGCGTACGATAGCCCGATTGGTGAATGTACCTTTCACTATAGTAGATGCTACAGTGTTTACGGAAGCAGGATATGTAGGTGAGGATATAGAAAGCATTCTTTCACGCCTGCTTCAGGCTGCCGACTATGATGTGGAACAGGCTGAGAAAGGCATTGTGTTTATTGATGAGATAGACAAAATAGCCCGCAAGCAGGACAATCCTTCTATTACACGTGATGTTGGTGGTGAAGGTGTCCAGCAGGGATTGCTCAAACTTTTGGAAGGGTCGGTGGTCAATGTACCTCCCAAGGGAGGAAGAAAACATCCAGATCAGTCATATATCCAAGTAGACACCAAAAACATTTTGTTTATCTGCGGGGGGGCTTTCGATGGAATAGAAAGAAAGATAGCCCAAAGATTGAACACAAGAATTGTTGGCTTCAATGCTGTTATCAATACCCAGGATGTCGACAAGTCCAATTTTATGAAGTATATCCTTCCTCAGGATTTGAAATCCTTTGGTCTTATTCCAGAAATTATAGGACGACTCCCCATACTTACTCATTTGAATCCTTTGGGGAAAGAAGCGCTGAGAAGAATTTTGGTTGAACCGCAGAATGCCATAGTAAAGCAATATGAAAAACTTATGGCGATGGATGGTATCAAAATGACCTTTGATGATGACGCATTGGATTTCATCGTTGAAAAGGCTATGGAATACAAGTTGGGGGCAAGAGGATTACGTTCTATTGTAGAAGGTATTATGAGAGATGCCATGTTCAGTCTTCCAGAATCTAAAAGACGTACTTTCAAGGTGACGAGGGAATATGCTCAGCAGCATTTTAAGGATACAGCATCAGAACCTGTAGAAAAATAGTAATTTTTCTCTTCTTTCGTTAGGATTATACCCTAAATTGTTTATAACTTTGTTTAGTGGGAGAGTGACGCATTGCGTCAAACTCTCCTCAATAAGGGTTTATGGAAGAAAGCAGGAACTTGATAGGAATTCTCAAGCAGATGTTCGGCTTTGATAAATTCAAAGGAGATCAGGAAGCTATTGTCAGAAATGTACTTTCTGGCAAAGACACGTTCGTACTCATGCCGACAGGTGGAGGAAAATCTCTTTGTTATCAATTGCCTGCTTTGATGATGGAAGGAACAGCTATTATTGTTTCTCCACTTATTGCTTTGATGAAGAATCAGGTGGATGTGGTCCGTTCTCTATCAGAAGAGGAGGGAATTGCCCATTTCATGAACTCTACTTTGTCTAGATTGGCCCTTGAACAGGTAAAGGAGGATATCCTTTCGGGTGTGACCAAGATGCTTTATTTGGCTCCAGAGACACTGACCAAGGAAGACAATCTGGATTTCTTTAGACAGATGAAGGTATCGTTCTATGCTGTAGATGAGGCCCATTGTATTTCAGAATGGGGACATGATTTCAGGTTGGAATACCGCAATATACGCCCTACAATTGATAGAATAGGAAGAGCCCCCATTATTGCTTTGACAGCAACTGCTACCGATAAGGTGAGTACGGACATCAGAAAAAGTTTGGGTATTCTGGATGCACAGGTGTTCAAAAGTTCTTTCAACCGCCCTAATCTCTACTATGAGGTTCGTCCCAAGACCTCCCATACACATGAAGATCTGGTGAGGTTCATTAAAATGAACGAAGGGAAGAGTGGTATTGTTTACTGCTTGAGCCGAAAAGAAGTGGAAACCATATCAGAGGTGCTAATAGCCAATGGTATAAAAGCGGCTCCTTATCATGCAGGAATGGATACCGTCATGCGTAACAAGACACAGGACGATTTTCTGATGGAACGTCTCGAAGTGATAGTTGCCACCATCGCTTTTGGAATGGGTATTGATAAGCCTGATGTTCGGTTTGTCATCCATTACGATTTCCCCAAAAGCCTTGAGGGATACTATCAGGAAACAGGCAGGGCAGGAAGAGATGGAGGAGAAGGTCAGTGTATCGCTTTCTATTCCAAAAAAGACCTTCAGAAACTGGAGAAATTCATAGAAGACAAACCCTTGCGGGAGCAGAATATCGGTAAACAACTCCTGCAGGAAACAGAATTGTATGCAGAATCTTCTGTGTGCAGAAGAAAACTCCTTCTTCACTATTTTGGAGAAGAATATAAGAATGAAAATTGTGGAAATTGTGATAATTGTCTAAATCCCAAAAAACAAGTGGAAGCTAAAGAAGAATTGTTGACCGTAATAGAAACTATATTGGCAACGGATGAAAATTACGGTGAAGACTATATCAGAAATATCATATTAGGAAAAAAGACTGATGCCATTGCCAAACAAGGGCATGATAAGATAGAGACCTTTGGAACAGGCAATCAGGAAGAAGAACTACTTTGGACATCTGTATTACGTCAAGGATGTATTGCGGGATATCTGAAGAAGGACCCGGAGAAGTCGGGTGCATTGTCAGTAACTGCCAAAGGAAAAGAATTTCAGCAACACCCTCAAACATTTACAGTGACAGAGGATAATGCGTTTGATGAAAATGAAAATGTGGAGGCAATACCTGCCGGAGGTGCTTCAGCCGTAGATCCTGCTCTTTTTCAGATGCTGAAAGATTTGCGCAAACAGTTGTCTAAAAAAGTAGGTCTGCCTCCTTATGTCATTTTTCAGGATGTTTCTCTTGAGGCCATGTCGTCTACTTATCCTGTAACTATAGAGGAATTGCAGAATATTCCTGGTGTAGGACAGGGAAAGGCCCAGAAGTTTGGTGCAGAATTCTGTGAACTTATCAAACGGCATTGTGAAGAGAATGAAATAGAAAGACCTTCTGACCTTCGGATACGTACAGTTGCCAATAAGTCAAAACTCAAGGTAAGCATTATCCATAGCATTGATAGATTGGTAGATCTTGATGATATTGCCAGAACCAATGGAATGGAGTTTGACGAACTTCTAGATGAAATTGAAGCTATTGTCTACTCTGGTACAAAAATCAATATTGACTATTTCCTCAAAGAGGTAATGGATGATGACAAACTCAAAGATATTTACGAGTATTTCAAAGAGTCAGAAACCGATTCTGTTGATATTGCTTTGGATGAATTAGGGGAAGATTATTCTGAAGAGGATATCCGATTGGTTAGAATAAAATTCCTTTCTGAAGTAGCTAATTGACCTGGTCTTTTTCCTCCGTTTTTCCTTAGTCTTCCTATAGGGGAAGCAAGGGATTGAATAGTAGCCGTTTTTTTGGAAGAAAATGGGTTCTGTATGTCTGTACATTGGAAATAATAATGTACTTTTGCGTACAAATTAATTCGCGAAGTAATTATGGGTTCATTTGTAAAAGACAAAATTGTTTCTGAAGGTTTGACGTATGATGACGTTCTCCTGATTCCAGCTTATTCTGAAGTACTGCCTAGGACTGTTGACTTGAGGACACGGTTTTCCAGGAATATCGAGTTGAATATACCATATGTTTCAGCTGCTATGGATACTGTGACCGAGAGCACTATGGCGATTGCCATTGCTCGTGAAGGTGGCATTGGTGTGATACACAAAAATATGACCATAGAAGAGCAGGCCCGTCAAGTAGCTATTGTGAAAAGAGCAGAGAATGGTATGATTTATGATCCTATTACCATTAGGAAAGGTTCCAAGGTGCGTGATGCATTGGCCTTAATGAACGAATATCATATTGGCGGCATTCCTGTGGTAGATGAATCTTCTCATCTGGTAGGTATTGTTACCAACAGAGACCTCCGCTTTGAATCAGACATGGACAAGGCTATAGACGATGTCATGACAAGTGAGAATCTGGTAACAACAGACCAACAGACCGATTTGGCTAGTGCATCGCTGATTCTTCAGAAAAACAAAATAGAGAAACTCCCTGTAGTGGATAAAGACAATAGGTTGATAGGTCTTATTACTTACAAAGATATTACCAAGGCCAAGGATAAACCCATTGCTTGCAAGGATGCTAAGGGGCGTTTAAGAGTAGCAGCTGGAGTGGGTGTTACTATGGATACCTTGGACAGAATGGAAGCTTTGATAAAGGCAGGTGCTGATGCTATTGTAATTGATACAGCCCATGGCCATTCCAAATTTGTCGTTGAAAAACTCAAAGAAGCAAGAGCCCGTTTTACAGATGTGGATATTGTTGTGGGCAATGTAGCTACAGGAGATGCAGCGCGTATGCTTGCTGATGCAGGAGCTGATGCTATCAAGGTAGGAATAGGTCCTGGTTCTATTTGTACTACGCGTGTTGTGGCAGGTGTAGGTGTTCCTCAGTTGTCTGCCATTTATGATGTGGCATCGGCCTTGAAGGGAACAGGTATTCCCATGATTGCCGACGGTGGTCTTCGTTATTCAGGTGATGTGGTCAAGGCTTTGGCTGCTGGTGGAGATTGTGTTATGATTGGCTCTTTGATAGCTGGTACAGAAGAATCTCCAGGTGAAACCATAATTTTCAATGGCAGAAAATTCAAGTCCTACCGGGGAATGGGTTCTTTAGAAGCAATGGAAAACGGTTCTAAGGACAGATATTTCCAAAGTGGCGTTGTTGAGGCCAAGAAACTGGTACCCGAGGGTATCAGCGGAAGAGTACCTTATAAAGGGACTGTACAGGAAATCCTTTATCAGTTGGTAGGAGGATTGCGTTCTGGTATGGGTTATTGTGGTGCTCCAACTATAGAACGCTTACATGAAGCCAAGTTCAATAGAATTACCAACTCTGGTATTCTAGAAAGTCATCCTCATGACATAACGATTACTAGTGAAGCTCCTAATTACAGCCCTGCTAACAGTATTTGAATATAATAATCGTACATGGCAATAGGGAAATGTAAGGCATTCCTGTGTATAGTATATATGCTTTTAGTCGGACAGACTTTTGCCCGACAACAGGATGCTGTTGCCATGGATGTTGCAGGAAGTCAGATTACTGCTGCCGAGATTCAATATGCTTATCAGAGGCATTTGGAAGGAGACAGCCTGTTGAGCATACAAGATTTTGTTGAGGATTATCTAGATATCCAGCTCAAGGCCTGTTATGCTTTGCGTCACAGACTGGATACTCTTCCTGAAGTCAGGGATGAATATGCTGCTTTTGAGCGCTCTCTGTTGTTTGAAACCTTGGTAGATTCTGTTTTTCTTGATTCGTTAAGAGGGCAGCCGCATGTGAATCAAGGATGGGATGTTGCCTATCAAGAAAAATATCTGATTGCAGATATACATATCCCTGTACGGCAGAAATGTACAGATACATCAGTAGCTACCAGAAAATCTGATTCCATCTATCAATCTTTGAAACAGTTGACAGATGGAGATAGGATGTTAACTTGTCAGGCAGATACTCTTTGCGTGGGTCAATATGATGTGTTGCCTTCTTTTTATGAACATCTGAAGCATATGAAGGAGGGCGTTTGGAATGCTCCTATTGCGGTAGAAGATGGATATCATATAGTCAAGGTAATCAGGAGAATGTCTACCTCTTCAGAGTTTTTGGCTTGGAAATTGTCCCAAAGGACAAGTACTGAGGATAATGATAGGTTGCTTGCCTTTTTGGAAGGTTGTAAGAAACTATCATTGCATAGTACCTCTTCCTCCTTGTCTTTGGATACATTCAGAACAGTCATTGCCAAGGTATATCCTCAAACTGCATTTCGTTTGAATGAATGCAAGACACATCTGCTCGCATATGAAGCTGTTGATTATTTTAAGGATTCGGTTTCTTCTGTGGCAGATGGTGACGTCCTGTCCCGTCATTTCAAGAAAAATAAAAAGCGTTTTCAATGGAAAGAACCTCGTTTCAAAGGGGTAATGGTCATAGCTCCCAACAAGCATTTGGCAGACTTGGCCATCAAGGTTGTTTCCCGTTGTCGTAATGAAGAAGCCGCCCGTATAGTACTGAGTCGTATATATGGTGCAGACGTTACCAAAACCATTGCTGTATGTTTTGGCATTTTTGAAAAAGGTGATGACGACTATATAGACAAGAAGGTCTATGGCGTCAGTTCTTCTACTGAGTCTGACGAATTGTTTCATAAGGCCATCAAGGGTAAACTTTGCAAGCGACCAGCATCATATTCGGATGATGAGGAAGCAGTTCGTCAGGACTATTTGGCCCGTCAGGAAACAGAGTGGATTAGGTCACTTCGTAAGGAGTATCCGTATTCTATCTATTGGGATACAATAATAAAGAATCAATAAACATATTATTTTCAGTGATATATGAAATTTAGATTGGTTAATGTAGCCTTTGCATCATTGTTGGCGGTTTCGTCCTTATGTGCCCAGCAGAAAAGCAATGTCATGGATGAAGTGATATGGGTGGTAGGCAATGAAGTGATTTTGCGTTCAGATGTAGAATTCCAACGCATGAATGCTGAGATGCAAGGAACAAAGATTCCTGGAGATCCCTATACGGTAATTCCAGAACAGCTGGCCGTACAGAAGCTATTCTTGACTCAGGCAGCGATTGACAGTATTGAAGTTTCTGAAAATGATGTGTTGGATGCCGCTAATGAGCAATTGGAATACATGGTAGAAATGGCTGGTTCAGAGCAGAAACTTCAGGAGTACAGGGGGATGACTTTGAAGCAGATACGTCAGGAAATTATCAAGTTTTTTGTTGAAAACGAGAAAATCAAACAGGCAAAGTCCAAAATCATTGGCGACAAGAAGATTTCCCCAGCAGAAGTACGTCGCTTTTTCAAAGATATGCCTTCTGACAGTTTGCCATACATCCCTATGCAGGTGGAAGTACAGATTCTCACCCGTACTCCGGAGGTCAGTGAAGCTGAGACAGAACGTGTCAAGAAAGAATTGTTAGATTATGCCCAGCGTGTCAATTCCGGCGAGTCTTCTTTTGCCACATTGGCCCGTCTCTATTCTGAAGATGAAGGTTCGGCCCGTCAAGGAGGAGAGATTGGATTCAGAGGTAGGGCAGAGACGGTTCCCGAATTCTCTTCTGTGGCTTTTTCTCTGACAGATCCCAAAACGGTTTCCAAGATTGTCAAGACAGAATACGGCTACCATATTATCCAGATGATTGCCAGAAAAGGTGATAAGGTTAATGTAAGACATATCTTACGCAAGCCGCGTCTGGCACAGGAGGAATTGGATTCCACCTTGATAAAGTTGGATACCATTGTACAGGAAATCAGAAAAGGAAAAGTGAAGTTTGAGGAAGCCGTACAAGCTATTTCGGATGACAAGGATACCCGTAACAATCATGGACTGATGGCTAATGTCAATATGCAGACAGGGACACAGACTTCCCGTTTCCAGATGAAGGACCTTCCTCAGGAAGTGGCCAAAGTGGTTGACAAAATGCATATAGGAGATGTTTCTGATCCTTTTACCATGGTCAACGGCAAGGGCATCCAAGTTTGTGCCGTGGTCTACCTGAAGAATAGGTATCCTGGTCACAAGGCAGACATTACTGAAGATTTTCAACTCCTCACCGATATTGTATCTCAGAAGATACAGGAAAAGAAACTGGATGATTGGATTAGAGAAAAGCAGAAATCTACCTATATCAGTATCAAAGAAGGATGGAGGAAAACTGATTTTAAATATCCCGGATGGTTGAAATAATTTCTGATGCTGTTTTTAGACTTCACTGCAGAGTTGTTGTAGTAGTGAGTTGTCTGTGCCTGTTACAGTTGTTGCATCCTTCAGAAGCAACGGCAAGAAAGGATAGGCCCAAAGGGAAACAGATAGAACTGGTTCATGCCGACAAAGTGACTTATGACCAGTTTCGCAATGGTGATATGCAGATATTTACTGGCAATGTGTCGTTTCATCATGATGGTGTATTCCTGCATTGTGACAGTGCCAACTTCTATCAGACAACCAACTCATTTGAATCTTTCGGTCATGTGAGGATGTTACAGGGAGACACTATCTCCTTGACAGGAGATTATCTCTACTATGATGGAAATGCCCAGATAGCACAGGCCCGTAGAAATGTAGTACTCAAACATCGTCAGACCACTTTGTATACAGATAGTCTCAATTACGACAGAGTATATGGTCAAGGTTATTTCTTTGAAGGGGGCAAACTGTTGGATGAAGGAATGATTCTTACTTCTGACTGGGGACAATATGAGACTGGAACGCGCCAGTCAAAATTCAATTATCATGTCAAACTGACAGGAGAGGATTATGTTATCCATTCGGATACCCTTTATTATAATACCATTTCCAAGTTGGCTCACTTGGCTGGTCCGTCTAATATTCTTAGCGGTTCTTCTCACATATATACAGAGAATTCCGATTTCAATACCGTTACCAAGCAAGCTATACTTTTGGACAGGTCTGTTATTGTGGACAATGACAAGCAGATGATAGGTGATTCTGTCGTTTATGATAAGGTGTCAGGTATTTCCAAGGCCTTTTACAATATTGTCTTTCATGACAAGACCAACAAGAATATCTTTTTGGGCGACTATTTCACCTACAATGATTCTACTGGATATGCGTTGGCATATGGAAATGCACAGGTGAAGAATTATTCAGAACAGGATACGCTATTTCTTCATGCAGATACTTTCCAGTTGTATACATATAATATTAGGACTGACTCCGTTTATCGGGTTCTTCATGGCTATTATCATGTCCGCTCTTTCCGAGAGGACATACAGTCGGTTGCCGATTCTATGATTTACCATTCTGCTGACCGAACTCTTATCCTTTATGGTAATCCTATCGTATGGAATGAAAACCGTCAGATATTGGGGGAGGAGATTCAGGTCTTCTTCAATGATTCAACCATGGACAGCATCTACATCATCAACCAAGCTCTTATGGCAGAACGGCTGGATTCTATCTATTATAATCAAGTGGCGGGTAATGTGATGAAAATCTTCTTTGATGGACAGAATATCAAAGAAAATCGTGTGATTGGCAATGTACTCATCAATTATTTTCCCTATGATTCCGACAGTATCATGACTGGTATGAATTATGCAGAGACCAGTTTGCTTCGACTCTTTATGGAAAACAAGAAAATCAAGAGAATATGGACAAGAGAGGTGACAGGTACGTTCTATCCGCTGGCCATGGTGGAAGCCCCCAAGCTTTATCTTCCTCAATTCGTATGGTTTGACTATATGCGTCCAAAAGACAAGTTCGATATATTCATTTGGCAAAGCAAGGCAGCAGGGACTGAATTGAAAAAGACAGTCAGACGAGAGGCTCCTTTCCAGACTTTGCCCTCATCTAAGCAACAGTAATGGACATCATTCACCTTTTACCAGACGGAGTGGCCAATCAGATTGCTGCAGGAGAAGTAGTACAGCGGCCATCATCAGTAATCAAGGAATTGGTAGAGAATTCCGTTGATGCGGGTGCTGATAGGATTGAAATCCGGGTGACAGATGCCGGCAAGACATCTATTATGGTGATTGATAATGGTAAGGGCATGTCGGAGACTGATGCACGAATGGCTTTTGAGCGTCATGCTACTTCTAAGATTTCCCAAGCTGCTGACCTGTACAATCTTCATACATTAGGATTTCGAGGAGAAGCTTTGGCCTCAATAGCAGCAGTAGCACAGGTAGAACTCACTACTAAGACCATAGATGATGAATTGGGTGTACATCTAGTCCTCAAGGGTCAACAGATTGTGGAGCAGTCTCCTGTAGCTTGTAATAGAGGAGCGAAGTTTGTTGTCAACAACTTGTTCTATAATGTCCCTGCACGACGTAGGTTCTTGAAGTCAGATGTTACAGAGATGAAGAACATCTTTCAGGAATTTGAGAGAATTGCTTTGATACATCCCGATATCGAGTTTGCGTTTTATAAAGAAGATATCCTTTCCATTTCCCTGAAGACGGGTACTTTCAAGCGTCGAATCATTGAAATGTATGGAAATACCATTGAAAAGCAGTTGCTTCCTGTACAGGCTGACACTTCTCTAGTGAAGATTGATGCTTATGTAGGAATGCCTGAAAGTGCGAAGACCAAAGGTGCTAGACAATTTTTCTTCGTAAATGGCCGCTATATGAAGCATTCTTATTTTAATCGTGCTATTCAATCTGCATTTGAACGACTTATACCATCCGACAAGAGTGTACCTTATTTCTATTGCCTGGAAGTAGATCCTTCGCGCATTGATGTGAATATTCATCCTACAAAGACAGAAATCAAGTTTGCGGATGAACAGGCTATATGGCAGATTATTTTTGCTGCAACCAAGGAAGCTTTAGGTACTTTCAATGTAGTGCCGCCATTAGATTTTGAGCCTAGTGCTATACCGGAAATATCTTTGTCACCTTCGCGTCCCATCAGTCAGCCCCATATTGAAGTGGACAATTCTTACAATCCTTTCAATTCTTCCAAGGGCTATACCCGTACCTCTGCTCAAGATTGGCAAAAGTTTTATCAGTCGTTTGCATCAGTAGGGCAGAAGGAAACAGCTATGGAAGAAAATGCTCCTATAACAGAAGCTATGGACAATCGGGATCTGTTTGCTGATGAAGCGTCTGAAAGTGTTTCTGTGGAATGGGAAAGGGAAACATCTATGTTTTTCCAATATGGCAAGTATATCTTCACCCCGGTACAGTCTGGTTTGATGATGATAGATATGCATCATGCTCATATGCGTATATTGTATGATGCCTATCTGGAGAATCTTGTCCAGGGTGATGGTATATCACAAGGTCTTCTGTTTCCAGAATTGTTTCAATTGTCCATTTCTCAGATTCCTGTTATACAAAAGTTGTGGTCCGAACTGAAATCTGTAGGATTTGAAATTTCAGATTTGGGTGGTGGCAGTTATGCCATCAATGGAGTGCCAGCAGGCATAGAGAAACGTCGTCCTGTTGAGGTAGTCCATAGCCTTTTGGATAAATATGGTGAAAATGGTTCTTCTCGTGAAGCAGTCCATTCATCTCTGGCTCTGGAACTGGCTAGGAACAATGCCATTCCTGCTAGTCAGAAGTTGAGCAATGACGAGATGAATCATTTGGTATCCCAACTTCTGCAACTGCAAGGACCTAAATATGCTCCTGATGGGAAACCCATCATCACTCTATTGGATATGGGTAGACTGGATGCCCTGATGCGCTGACCTTTTCCATGCTTTTTAGTCCTCTCAATCTTTCTGATAGGAGAGGCCGGCAGGTTTCATTTTTTGCCCCAACTGTTTGTAAAATTTCTTATCTTTGTTGGAGTCGGAGAGATGTATGAAAGTAGGTCTGCCAGTAGTATGGAGGTATACTTTGGGACCGTCTCATTGTGGAGGAGTTAAATATTTTTCAAGAAAGTTTGTTGGATAATTAGGAAATAACTACTTTTGTATTATAATTCGGAGGATGTATACCTTTTACACCTCAGGATTAATTCTTTATATTGTTTTTTTAATTAAGTGACAGGTTATGAAAAGATTAATGTTTGTTTTGGCATTTGCAGGCATTTCTGCTTTTGCTATTGCACAGGATGCCAGTGTTCCTGTAAAGAAGTACAGTGTCGCTACCAATTCCTTCTGGTCTAATTGGTTTATTACTGTAGGTGGCAACTATAATGCTTTCTATGGTGACCAGCAACATGGATTGGGTTTGAATAACAGCCCCTTCAAGGACTATCGTCGTGATTGGGGTTTTGGCTTAGGTATCGGTAAAAGCTTTACACCTGGATTTGCCCTTCGTACAAAGTTCTCAGGTGTATGGGGTAAGGCCGTTGTTTCTGAGAAGTGTGCTGATAATAAGGCTATGAAGAACTATTTCAGTATCAACGAACAGGCTATGTTTAATATGAGTAACTTGCTTTTCGGCTACAATGAAAATCGTGTATGGAATGTGATTCCTTACGTAGGTGCCGGTATTTTGCGCAATTGTACTTCCAATACATATGCTCTTGATGCTACAGCTGGTATCATGTCAACTTGGAAATTATGCAAGAAGGTAGACATCTTCTTGGATGGTAGTGTTATCATGGCAGAGAAAAAGGCCGATGGACTGTATGTAGATCACACCGCCAGCCTTTGCTTGAAGAACTATGATATGATTTATTCTGTTGAAGCTGGTTTGAAGATTAATTTGGGCAAGTCCAACTGGTCTAAGGTTCCTGATGTGGATGCTTTGATGGCTATGAATAAAGAGCAGTTGGATGCTTTGAATGCTTCTCTTCGTGATGCTCAGGCAGAGAATGAGCGCCTCAAGAATTTGCTTGCCAACCAGAAGTCTATAACAGAGACCAAGGAAGTAGTGAAGAAGGAATTTGCTGCAACGATGCAGTCTGTATTCTTCAATATCAACAAGTCCAAGATTGCTTCTCGCAAGGATCTTGTGAATGTGCAGGAAGTTGCCAAGTATGCCAAGGAAAATGGCAAGAAGATTCTCGTTACCGGATATGCTGATAGCAAGACTGGTAGCAAGGCTTACAACCAGAGCTTGAGCCAAAAGCGTGCAGAAGTTGTAGCTAACGAACTCGTTAAGATGGGTGTTAGCCGTGACAACATTATTATCAAGGCTGCAGGTGGTGTCAATGATTTGTCACCTATCTCTTACAACCGTCGTGCTACAGTTGAATTGCAATAATTGAAATTTCCCAGTCGGATTCTTTTGCCTGATGGCAGAATGAACCTGTAGATAACGAAATGGGGCAGGATATTCAAATATCTTGCCCCATTTTCTTGGCAGTTCGCTCGGCATGAGCATTGTCTGGCTCAGTAGAAATTGACTGGGGATTGTATTGAATAACTCTATCCATACATTGCGGCAATTGGAGTATATCGGAAAGTTCCCCATTCCCTTGCCATGAATGAATCAAAGACTTGCAGGAGTCCTCATAAGGGTATTGACTCTCATCGGAAAAACAAGTATCTTTTCCAAATCCTCCCAGCTCCATTGTGTTGCTCCAGATGAATCCTCAGAGACAGAAAGGCAACAGAGAGAAAGCTTCACGAAACCCAAGTGAAAAATCTATGATTTTACTATGTTTTTGTCCCGTATTACTACCTCCCACGGCATAGCAGTTATGTGATTTCTGAGAGTATATTGACTGCTTCCTCTTAGCATCGTCGCTTCTTTTAAAAAGAATCGTCGATTCTTTTGGAAAGCACCGACGAATACTTGGGCCAGTCAATCAACTTCATTTCCCAAAGGAGTCTTTTCCTTATTTCAATGGACTCTTTTTCTCTTCATCAACTGAAATTGTAGACAGCTTGGCAGAAGTCATACTGAATCAACAGACACCGTCTACAAGACCCTCCAGTCTTTTTTGTTGACAAAACGGTCATGCCAGACTTGACGAACTCGAGAATTTTGTTGGGCCATACCAGGATATGAGTTTGCTTTCTTGGATGACGGCCATCAATGAAACGAAGTCTCTCCCTTGGCTAGTGCCCTACAAGAAAGGAAACGATAGTGGGATTTGCTCTACCCGTCACCCTACTTAAAAATCTACTGATTCAACATCAGAAATCGGTCGCCTGAAAAATATCCAAACCTCTGTGGCTGAAAAATAGAGGCTGCGCCGTAAACCATAATTACGACACAGCCTCATGGATAAGTGTAGGTCTATGTTATTTCTCGTCTTCTGCAGCTTCAGCTTCGTGGGCTTTAATAAGTTTGTCCTGAACATCACCAGGTACAAGTTCATACTTGCTAAACTTCATGCTGAAGCTGGCTCTACCTCCAGTAAGTGAA
>JALERS010000087.1 GCA_022763905.1 Prevotellaceae bacterium
ATGAAGGGTTCGCTTGGAAAGGTCGATGCCACCACTAAACTTCTCATTGCGAACCCACTTGTCATTGAGTTCACAATAAGAAATTTTGCCAGCTTTGTGTATCGTATCAACAAGCCAAACTATCTTATTTGTTTGATTCATATTCAATCAAATCATCATAGCTGGTACTTTTATCAAGTTCCAATAGTTCCTTTAAGTTCTTTGCCGCTTTTGTAAAATACTCTACACGATGTGGAAGATCTTCTATTCTTATACCTGTTATTTCTGACAATCTCATGTTAGCAAGAGATTCTGCAACATCTTTAGTAATTCTAAATTCCTTGCAGAATGTATCTATCAAAGCTTCTGTTGAGTGTGCATTTCGAATGTACTTAATAATATCATCAACACTGTTTTTCTTCCAGACTTTCAACAAACCAACAGAAAATCGCCTACCTTGTTCTGCAAGGAAGTACAATTCCTCAATATTTGCTGCTATGCAACTGTAATCAGCTTCTACTATTGTTTCATTGCCACACTCGATTCTGCGTATCATCAGTTTTTCACGAACAACGCCTTCATCACCAAGATATTTAACTTCTTTCTTTTTCATAAGGTGTATATTTTTTGTTAAGTTACGGATGCAAAGTTACTAAAAACCTGTGCAACATCAGGGCACAACTTGGTTAAATCTTTTGAAATACATACGAAAATCAACATTTTTCATCTTACTGACACCCTAAATTATCAATTTTTCTTTTCCCTTTTGTCAAAGATGCATGTTCCAACTGTCACTTTGGGCAGATAGTGAAGAAAATGGCACATCCAAAGCAGATTCTTGGGAAACTTTTCTTTTATTTGGGAAAAAATGTGTACCTTTACATTCAGTTAGATGTGAGTTCTAACACTTTCACTTGATTTAATTTTGCCCTCAAAACCAGGACCTAATTTCGGGCATCATTTTTAATTCTTTGAATAAGCGTTTTTGAACGCTAACTACCTCCAACGGACTATGTGGCTTGAAAGTGCGTCTCAACCGTTAATTGGGGCTGCTCAGACAGTAGCTATTTGTAGAGATAGTACTTACGGGACAATTTTTTGAAAGCTTCTACATCCTTGTACCAATAATCTTTGATATCATTCCAACGGTGGTTTTCTGCAAATCGTAGGCGTATCTGTTTGGATCCGCATACCTTGTCAAACATGTTGAACCGCTTAGGATCCTGCACCTTGAATACAGCCTTGTCGGGATACATGGAGGCAGTCTCCTGCATGACATAGAACTGGATATCCGTAAGATGTACTTTCTTGTAGTCTGTGATGTGTACTTGGATGCCTTCAACAGCTTCTCCTTTCATGGTGGCGTAGAAAGGTTTTAGATAGACAGGACGGAAGATAACGCCTGGAAGATGGAGTGCATTCATGCGTCTTGCTAAAGAATCGGCATTGAGCCATGGTGCTCCAAACATCTGGAAAGGAATAGTGTAGCCTACTCCGATGTTCATGTAAGAGAATTCTCCTAATATGCCGCTGACAGGATAACAGATGGCAGAGATGGGTTGAGGAATATGTGGAGAGGAGGAAATCCATTGCAATCCAGTGTCAGAATAAGTCATCTTGCGTTTCCATCCTTTCATCTTGATTATTGTCAAAGGACATTGTACACCGTTTTTCAGCAACTTCTCTCCGTTGAGCATACAAGCCAGTTCTCCGCAAGTTAGTCCATAGAGATAGGGGATGCGAAACTGGCTGACAAATGAAACGCAGTCGTCTTCTGTCAAGCAACCTTCCACTTTCTCTCCTCCTAATGGGTTGGGACGGTCAAGCACAATGAATTCTTTCCCGTTTTCAGCAGCTGTCTCCATGGCGAGACCCATACTGGAAATGTAAGTGAAGGAACGACTGCCGATGTCCTGGATATCATAGACCAGAACATCAATGTCTTTTAGCATCTCTGCAGTGGCTTTGCGGGTTTTTCCATATAGAGAGTAGACGGGTAGACCTGTAGTCGGGTCAATATTGTCCTGTACGGATGCTCCTGCATAGATATTGCCTCTTACACCATGTTCGGGACCATAGAGTGCCACTAATTTTACCCCTGGAGCATTGTAAAGCAGGTCAATTGTGGAACGCATGTCATTGTCCACTCCAGTGGGATTCGTGATGAGACCTACTCGTTTGCCCTGCAGTATCTTGAACTGTTGGGATTTCAGTACTTCAATGCCCGTCTTTATTTTGGGACGTGCTGAGGTGGGGTTACTGGCTGTCGAGATAACTAACAGACACAATAAAGACAAAATAATTTTCTTCATATTGGATGATATTGTTTTATAGGACAAAAGTAATGAGGAAAAAGGATACTAAGGTAATTGGAAGAAGAAAAAAAGAACATTTTGGAGGTATAATGGATTTATTTGCAGTTAAAATCAGGAAAAAAAAGCAAATAATAGGGTTGTGAGGAAGAATTAAAGTGGTGAACAATAGACCTTCAAGAATAATATTGTGTAATTTTGCAGAGTTTTAGAAAGGGGCTCCTTTCTAAAATGAAAAGGAATAGATAAACAGATACATCTGTTCCGTGTAATCAGTAGAAAAATCAAAATAAATAATTCCTATGAAAAAAACCATTATGAGTTTTAGCCTTTCCTGGAAAATGATTCCCGTTGCTGTACTTGTAGCTGGCACAGCAATGCTTGCTTCTTGCGGAAACAATGGTGGCGGTCTGCCACAATCCAATGAATTCCCAGTGGCTACAGTAGCCACAACTACAGCTGATCTGGAAGATTCTTATCCTGCAGTTATTAAGGGAAAGCAGGATATTGAAATCCGTCCGAAAATTGCAGGATTCATTACTAAACTCTGCGTTGATGAAGGTTCTGTTGTACGTGCCGGTCAAGTGCTGTTTGTTATTGATGATGTTCAGTACAAGGCTGCTCTGAATCAGGCAGAGGCTTCATATGCTTCTGCCAAGTCGGCTTTGGCTACTTCGGAATTGACTTATAAGAACAAACAACAGCTGTTCAAGGATAACATTATCGGAGAATATGACCTGCAAACAGCAGCCAATTCGCTGGCAACAGCCAAGGCCTCTTTAGCTCAGGCTCATGCTGCTGTGCTTTCTGCTCGTGATAATCTGAGATACTGCCAGGTAACAAGTCCCTCTAATGGTGTTGTGGGTAATATACCTTATCGTGTAGGAAGCCTGGTGAGTTCGTCTATCGCAACACCGCTTACTACAGTGTCCAATATTTCTGAGATGTATGTGTACTTCTCTTTGACCGAGAAACAACTTCTTGAAATGACTCGGGCAGGTGGAAAGAAGATGGCTGACGCTTTTCCCCAAGTAAAGTTGAAGTTAGTAGACGGTTCCATATATGCCCATCCTGGTAAGGTGAACACTGTTAGCGGAGTTATCGACCAAGCCACAGGTTCTGTCAGTGTGCGTGCCGACTTTGCTAATCCCGACCATCTCCTTAAGAGTGGCGGTACAGGGTCTATTATTATTCCTAGAAAGACAGAAGGTGCTATCATTATTCCACAGTCAGCTACTACAGAAGTGCAGGATAAGGTGTTTGTCTACATTGTAGGTAAAGACAATAAGGTAAAATATACGGAAATTAAGGTGGATCCTCAAAACGATGGTAACAACTATCTGGTGACAGAAGGACTGAAAGTGGGTGACCGCTATGTGACAGCAGGTCTTACCAAACTGATTAATGAAATGGAAATTAAACCTGTCACCCAAGCTGAGTATGAAAAGTCTATAGCTGACGCAGAAAAGTTGGGCTCAATTCAGGGTAATTATAAAGAGATGAAGAAAGCTTTCAGTGGAAAGAAATAATAGGAGACGTGTAATTTTATATTGGAACAATGACATTTACAAAATTTATTGAGCGGCCGGTATTATCTACTGTTATTTCTATCTTGATAGTAGTACTGGGTATTATCGGATTGGTTACACTGCCCATCGAGCAGTACCCCAATATTGCTCCGCCGACCATTGCTATCACTACCACTTATGCTGGTGCAGATGCCAAGACGGTGGAGAATTCTGTGTTGGCTCCTTTGGAGGAAAGTATCAATGGTGTAGAAGGTATGACCTATATGACTTCTACAGCCTCTAATAGTGGTAGAGCGGATATCACTGTGTTTTTTGATCCGGAAATTGATCCTGACATGGCGGCTGTCAATGTGCAGAATCGTGTGTCGCAGGCTCAATCTCTGCTACCTGCTGAGGTTACCAAGGTAGGTGTAACAGTAACCAAACGACAGACATCGCAGGTTATCATGTTCTCCTTGACAACTGAAGATGGATGTTATGATGATGAATTTCTGACCAACTATGCCAACATCAATATTATTCCTGCGTTGAAACGTGTCAATGGCGTGGGTGATGTGAATTCTTTCAGTGCTAAGACGTATGCCATGCGTATATGGCTTGACCCTAAAAAGATGCAACAGTATGGCTTGATGCCTTCGGATGTTATCGCTGTTCTGGCTGAGCAGAATATTGAAGCCGCACCTGGTTCCTTTGGTGAAAATGGAGACAAAGCCTATGAATATACCATACGCTATACCGGACGCTTGAAAAATGCTGAAGAATTCGGCAACATTATCATGTCCAGCAAGACTACAGGCCAGACACTCAAATTGCGAGATGTGGCTGAAATTGAACTGGGAGGACAGGACTATACAGTAGAGATGAAAAATAATGCTCGTCCATCTGTGATGGGTATGGTGTATCAAGTAGCAGGCTCCAATGCTAATGAAATCTGTAAGGCCTGTAAGGCTGTGCTGGAGGAAGAGTCCAAAAACTTTCCACCGGGTATGGTATACAAGATTAATTATGACGTGACAGAATTCCTTTACGCAAGTATTGAGGAAGTTGCTATGACACTCGTCATTACTTTGTTGCTGGTCTTTCTGGTAGTTTATGTCTTCTTGCAGGATGCTCGCTCTACGCTCATTCCGCTGATTGCCGTGCCGGTATCACTCATTGGTACCTTCTTCTTCCTGAAAGTCTTCGGATTCTCCATCAACTTGTTGACCTTGTCTGCCTTGTTGTTGGCTATTGCCATTGTGGTGGATGATGCTATTGTGGTGGTCGAGGCTGTCCATGCTAAACTGGATCAGGGATACAAGAGTGCCCGTACAGCTGCTATTGATGCCATGAATGAAATCTCTGGTGCCATCATCTCCATTACTCTTGTAATGGCATCAGTGTTTATTCCTGTATCATTCATCGGTGGAACCTCTGGTACATTCTATAGGGAGTTTGGTATTACTATGGCAGTATCCATTTTCATTTCTGCACTCAATGCATTGACGCTGAGTCCTGCCCTTTGTGCGGTATTGTTAAAGCCGAAAAAGGATGAGGAAGGAAAGAAGATGAGTATGGTAGACCGTTTCCATACTGCCTTTAATGTGGCCTTTGAAAAGTACACAGCCAAATACAAAAATGGTGTAGCACGTTTCATTAAGCGCCCCATACTTACTTCATGCATAATAGTAATAGGTATCGCCGTATTGGTAGTAACGATGTTGACAACCCGCACAGGACTTGTTCCTAATGAGGATACGGGTGTAGCTTTCTGTACTATCTCCATGCCTCCTGCCACCAGTAAAGTGCGTACTAAGCAGGTGATAGCCTATGTAGACTCTATGCTGGCCTCCAATCCGGCTGTAAGGAGCCGTGAGCAGATTGTGGGTTACAACTTTCTGGCGGGTGCTGGATCTGACCAAGCTACATTTGTTGTCAAGTTGAAACCTTTTGAGGAACGTAATATGGGACAAAGTGTCAATGCCGTACTTGGTATGATTTATCTGCAGACAGCTACTATCAAAGATGCCCAGATCCTGGCTTTTGCTCCTCCTATGATTTCTGGATTCTCGGCTACCAATGCCATTACCATGACCTTGCAGGATAAGACGGGTGGTGATTTGAACCGCTTCTATCAGATTACCAAGGATTTCCTTGCTGAATTGCAGAAACGTCCTGAAGTGAAGCAGGCAATGACCTCCTATAATCCTTCCTATCCGCAGTATATGATGGATGTGGATGTTGCCAAGTGTAAGCAGTCGGGCATTTCTCCTTCTGTTGTTATGAGTACCATGCAGGGATATTATGGAGGTTTATATGCATCCAACTTCAACTCCTACGGAAAGCTTTATCGTGTTATCATTCAGAGTAGCCCTGACAAGCGTCTGACAGAAGAGAGTTTGAATGATATCTATGTCAGAACATCCTCAGGTATGGCTCCCATCAAGTCTTTCTGTTCTCTGAAGCGTATCTATGGACCGCAGAACATCAACCGATTCAACCTATTTACTTCTATCAATGCCAATGTAACACCTAACGATGGATATTCATCAGGTGAAGTGCTCAAGGCTATTGCTGAAGTGGCATCTACCACTTTACCTCAAGGATATGGCTATGAGTATTCTGGTTTGACGCGTGAGGAACAGAAATCTAGCAATACCACGGGATTGATTTTCATCTTGTGTATCCTCTTCGTATATCTTATCTTGAGTGCTCAGTATGAAAGTTATCTCCTTCCGCTGGCGGTTATTCTGTCAGTGCCGTTCGGATTGGCAGGAGCATTCCTCTTTACTCAGATTTTTGGACACAGCAATGACATCTATATGCAGATATCATTGATTATGCTGATTGGTCTGTTGGCTAAGAATGCGATTCTGATTGTTCAGTTTGCTTTGGAGCGTCGTGATACTGGTATGGATATCACCTATAGTTCTATCTTGGGTGCAGGTGCCCGTCTACGTCCTATTCTTATGACATCACTGGCCATGGTCATCGGTTTGCTACCTATGATGTTTGCCATGGGTGTAGGTGCCAATGGTAACCGAACATTGGGTGCTGCAGCTGTGGGTGGCATGTTGATAGGAACTATCTTACAGATTTTTGTAGTACCTGCTCTCTTCGTGATATTTGAAAAGATGCAGGAAAAAATCACTCCCAAACATTTTGTGGGTCTTATCAAGGGACGCAATGATTCGGAACTCAATCAGTATACCCGCCCAAATGACAAATAAATTGCCAAAAATCAATCTACAATGAAAAGAATAATATATATCATTGTCGTTACTTTGCTATTGAGCAGTTGCGGCATTTACAAGAAGTATGAACGTCCAAACGATTTGGATACTAGCAGGCTCTTTAGAGATACTGCAACAGTAGATGGTGTTTTGCCGATAGCCGATACGACTTCCCTCGGTAGTACTCCTTGGCGTGAGGTATTCACAGATCCTTTTCTGCAGGAATTGATTGATTCTGCATTGGTAAAGAATACAGACCTTCGTTCGGCAGCCCTTACTGTGACACAAGCTAAGGCTATACTTTCTACAGCTCGTCTTGCATTTGTTCCTGCCTTCTCCTTCTCTCCCAATGGAACATTGCGTTCGTGGGATAATGGTAAGGCCAGTCAAACTTATTCCTTGCCAGTGGAAGCATCATGGCAGATTGACCTCTTCGGCTCACTTACCAATGCGAAACGTGCCCAGCAGGCTACACTTCTCCAGTCAAAGGATTATCAGCGTGCAGTCCAGTGTGGTCTGGTTGCAGGGGTAGCTAATTGTTATTACACTTTGTTGATGCTAGACAAACAACTGCAGTTGACCGAAGAAATGGTGGATTTGACCAAGAAGACCTATGAACTGATGCAAAAACAAAAGACACTTGCACAGACTGATGAGTCAGCAGTTATGTCTGCTAAAGCCAACTACTATTCCGTACGTTCCAGCGTGGCAGAAATAAAGAGGCAGATACGCGAAACTGAGAATTCTCTTTCTCTGTTGCTGTGTGAAGCTCCTCATAGTATTAAGAGGAGTACTTTCGACCAACAAAGATTGCCTGAGAAATTCAGTGTGGGAATACCTGTTCAACTCTTGGCCAATCGTCCAGACGTGCATGCCAATGAGATGGCTCTTGCCAACTGCTTCTATAATGTCAATAAGGCACGTTCGGCCTTCTATCCTAGTATCAATGTCGGAGGAAGTGTTGCTTGGACCAATAGTAGCGGTTCCGGAATAGTGAATCCAGGCAAGATGCTCGCTTCTGCAGTAGGTAGTCTTACACAGCCGATATTTGCTAATGGTCGACTGGTTGCTCAACTTAAAGTGGCCAAGGCCCAGCAGGAGCAGGCCTTGTTGGCATGGCAACAGTCTGTATTGCAGGCAGGAAGCGAGGTGAGCAATGCGCTTGTACTTTATCAGACCAGTGCTGAACGCAGTGCTTTGGAACAGGTTCGTGTGGAAAGCCTTCAGCGCAATGTGGAAGTAGCAGAGAAAATGTTCGTCATGGCTCAAAACGGCAACTATCTCAATGTGATTACTGCCCAGCAGTCCCTGCTTCAGGCTCAGCTCTCCCAAATATCCAATGAATTCAACCGCATTCAGGCCATTGTGAATCTCTATAATGCGCTTGGTGGAGGCGATAAGTAATCTCTAATTCTTAAAGTATTTTGTAATATGGCAAATAATATCAGTCCCCAGGCTTATGTGAATTCCGCTGCCCGTTTGGGTGATAATGTCACAATATATCCTTTTGCCTATATTGAGGGTGATGTACAGATTGGTGACGGATGTGTCATTTATCCGTATGTTAGTCTGATGGACGGTACCCGTCTAGGTAAAAACAATAATATCCACCAAGGTACTGTGTTAGCTGCTCTTCCGCAGGATTTTGATTATTGTGGAGAGAAGACCGAATTGGTGATAGGTGACAACAATACCATACGAGAGAATGTGGTCATCAACAGAGCTACCCATTCTACGGGCAAGACCATTATCGGTAACGGAAACTTTATCATGGAAGGTGTACATATCAGTCATGATACTGTTATCTGTGACAAATGCGTTATCGGTTACGGAACCAAGATAGCAGGCGACTGCATCATCCAGAATAATGCCATTCTTTCTTCCAATGTGGTTGCCAATCCTGCTACTCGTGTAGGTGTAGCAGCAATGGTACAGAGTGGATGCCGATTCAGTAAGGATGTTCCTCCTTATATCGTAGCTACTCATAATCCTATAGAATATGGAGGTGTGCATTCTGTTATTCTGAGTAATATTGGCATCTCGGAGGATGTCCAAAATAATATCGCACAGGCTTATCGTTTGATATTTAATGGTATGGTGAGTGTCTTTGATGCACTCAATCAGGTAAGGGACCAGGTTCCTGACAGTCCGGAAATTCAGAATATCATTCAGTTTGCCGAGGAGTCCAAGCGAGGTCTTATCAGCAAGATGTAGCGACCGTTTGCAGTTTGTGCATTACTAGTTCTCCCTCACAGAACGTACCTGTTCAGGTATATCTGTGAGGGAGTTTTGCAATGTTGTTGTGAGGGAGCACAAGGATTTTTTGAATTGGGTTCTCCCCCCTTATTGGGTTTTGTGGGTAATGAGTTTCCTTTCAGCTGTTAATTGATTCTGTCAACTGGGAAAAGCGCATTCTTATCTGACGAAACTAGTGTAGATTTTCTCTTCTGTATCAGGGTGGCTCTTCCCGTCAATGGACTTGAGTAGCCATGCCATGTTCCTGCCAATGGTTCGCATAGTTTGCATTCCTTCCAAGTCCTGTACGGCTTCACCGGGTTGGCGTCCATGTACACTGTTCCAATAGTTGGCACTGACTACAGGCATGTGATTGATGGTAAAATATTTGTTCAGTCTGTCAAATACAGCACTGGCACCACCTCGTCTGCATATAGCTACAGCTGCTGCAGGTTTGAATGCCATGAGTCGGCCAGCAGAATAGAAAAGACGGTCAAGCAGAGCGCAGAGAGAACCATTAGGACCAGCATAGTAGGTGGGAGAACCAATTACTATTCCATCAATACCCTCTTGCAAAATGTGGTAAACTGATTCATAGAGGTCGTCATGAAAAACGCATCTTCCCGCTTCTGCGCATTTTCTGCAGGCAATACATCCTCTGACAGGTTGGGTTCCAATGTGGAGATTGATGGTTTCGATTCCCTCCTCCTGAAGTGTTTTTTCAACTTCTTTGAGAGCCATAGCAGTGTTTCCCTCCTTGCGGGGACTTCCATTGATAAGTAGTACTTTCATGATGATAGGGTTATGTGGTTTTCTTATTTAGATTAGGCAAGAGTACAGTGACCAGTCCCAATAGGGGGATATAGGCACAGGTATCATAGACGGCATCAATTCCGTAAATGTCAGCAAAATATCCCAGAACTGCACTGGAGATACCGGCAATGCCGAAAGCGAATCCATAGAACAGCCCAGATACCAATCCCAGATTGTAAGGCAATAGTTCTTGGGCATAAAGGAGAATGGCAGGGAAAGCGGAAGAAATGATTAATCCAATACAAAAACTCAGCAGGACAGTTAGCCATAAACCGGCATGTGGCATTAAAAGAGAAAATGGGGCAGTACCTAATATGGAAAACCATATGACATACTTTCTTCCGATACGGTCTCCTATAGGTCCTCCAATCATAGTTCCGATAGCTGTGGCCAATAGGAAGATGAATAGACATACTTGGGATTGTTGAATGCTGATACCGAATTTTCCAATGAGGTAGAAGGTGTAGTAACTTGTGAGACTTGCCATATAGAGGTATTTGGAAAAGATGAGTATCAGCAGAATAGCTATGCTGAAGAGAGACAGTATTAAAGATACCGGTCTTTGCTCTTGGACTTTCATTTTCAAATGGCGGTTGCGCATTTGGATGAGGTAATGTGAGAACCAGCGCTGAATGGGAATACTCGCAATGTAGGACAGTATGGCAAATAGGGTAAACCAGAGTATAAAACTTCTTCCATAGGGAGATACTAGCAAAGCAACCAGCAATGGACCTGTGGAGGAACCGAGATTACCTCCTACTTGAAAGGCAGATTGGGCCAATCCTCTATGCCCTCCAGAGGAAAGGGATACAATGCGTGAGGCTTCCGGATGAAGAACTGATGAGCCGATGCCAATGATGAAAGCACTTGCTAACAAGGTGTTGAAATGGGTGGACAGGGCGATTCCTATTAACCCTATCAGACTGAAGGTGGTGGCAATGGGCAAATTGTATTTACTGGGATGCTTGTCAAAGAGTGTCCCCACAATAGGTTGGAATACGGAAGCTGCCAATTGGTAGACCAACGTAATCCATCCTATTTCGCTAAAAGAAAGGCATAAATCAGACTTGATCAAAGGATAGGAAGCTGTCAATACCGATTGCATTAGGTCATTGAGAAGGTGGATAGTGCTCAATGCCAATAATAATTCTAAAGCAGGTTTCTGTTCCGAATGGTGGTGGGTCATCGTTGTATCTTTATGCCAATCTTGTCTTTGCTGGTGGCTGACAGTGTAAAGTAGTGGGCCGAGAGATGTTCGGTAATCGATGGTCCAAAGAGTCTGGTAGGATGGATGCTGTGTCCGTCGACCAACTTATATATAATATGGTATTGCCAATGGTATTTTTGAGGGCATTGACAACATTCCTTGCAAATCTATCGGAGGGTATGTGAGGAGGAATGCTCCCCAATATTCTCTTCGCTAAACTTGCTCTAATTCCTGAATGCGTGCAGTGACCGCATCAGCCAGTTGATGGAAGGCCATGCCGGAAAGTGTTTCAGGATGAGTAGCCATAGGAACACCCTTGTCACTGCTTTCACAGATACCAGCTACCAAAGGTATTTGTGCCAGAAGGGGCAATTGCAGTTCTTGCGCCAGGCTTCTGCATCCTTCTTTGCCGAAGATGAAATATTTGTTTTCAGGTAGTTCGGCAGGTGTAAACCAAGCCATGTTTTCCACCAATCCCAGTATGGGAATATTGATTTTGTCATTCATGTACATGTCAATGCCTTTGCGGGCATCATCAAGTGCCACTTTCTGTGGCGTACTGACGATGACAGCGCCTGACAGTTGCAGTGTTTGCATCAGCGTAAGGTGGATATCACTTGTGCCAGGAGGTGTGTCAATTATCAGATAGTCCAGTTCTCCCCACAAGGTATCTGTGATCAGTTGTTTCAGAGCATTGCTTGCCATCGGACCACGCCATACTGTGGCACTGCCAGGCTTAATGAAAAAACCGATGGACATAATCTTCATTCCAAATTTTTCTGCGGGAATGAGCATTTGCTTGTCACCTACCATTTCTCCATAAGGTTGGAAATCTTCCAGTTGGAACATAGTGGGAATGGAAGGACCGAAAATGTCGGCATCTAGAAGACCTGTCTTCCATCCTTGTCCAGATAATGCTACAGCCAGATTGGCGGCAACTGTCGATTTTCCTACACCTCCTTTGCCAGAGGATACGGCTATTATGTGTTTTACATTAGGTAATGCCTTCTCGTCCTGTATAGGTTGCTTGGGAGCATAAAGGGCAGTGATATTAATTTCTACATCCTGGGAAGTTTCCAGTTTGATGGCACTTTCGGCAGCCTTGATAACTGACTTGCTGAAAGGGTCGGGGTTCTTGGGAAACAACAGACTGAACGATACTTTCATACCGTCAATCCGCATGTCGTCTTGAAGCATGCCTAGTTCAATAATATTTTTGCTTTCTCCAGGATAACGCACTGTGCGAAGCGCATCGATTATGAGTTGTGGATAGAGTGTCATATGGTTAGAATGTATTTGTTTCAATCAAGTGGTTGGTAGATAGGTGTGTAACTCCTATATAAAAGTGTCGTTGTCTCTGTACGATGGCATGAAAGGAACTATTTGGCTTTTTCTTTGGGAGACCTTTTGAAGCGTGAATAACTGCGATAGGAGTCAAGTTCTATTTCGATGTCAGGTTCCTGCAGGATGCCTTCCTTGGGCAATTGAAAAGCCATGTATCTGATGGGGAGCCCTCTGTCCATCCATTGCTGCTCATAGCAGGTTTTGATGTTGAGAATCTTCCGTTGGCTGTCGTTGAAGGGCATGGTACTGGCTTCTCTATACAAATCGCAGGTGGCTGTAATTAGGGGAAGTTGGTTGGCTTCCACCATGTACTTTGTATAGGTGAACAAGAAGTTGCTGTCTGTCTTCAGATGGATAGTTCCATTATCTTTCAAGAAGTTTCTGTAGCGTTCCATGAAATAAGTGGACGTAAGTCTTTTAGTAGGCATCTTCATTTGGGGGTCGCTGAATGTCAGCCATATCTCATCTACTTCGTTAGGAGCAAAGAAACGGGAGATGAACTCGATGCGTGTCCTTAAAAAGGCCACGTTGGTCATCTGCTCTCGATAAGATTGAGTGGCTCCTGTCCACATTCGGGCGCCTTTGATGTCAACTCCGATAAAGTTGTGGTCAGGATACAGTTTGCCGAGTCCTACTGTATATTCACCTTTCCCACATCCTAATTCGAGAGTGATGGGAGCATCATTCTTGAAAAAATCATGCCATTTGCCCTGCATCTCATGAGGCTGTCCTGCGTGCTCATAATCTTCTGTCTGGAAGACATGAGGATACATGGCCATATCGGCGAATTTTTCTAACTTGTTTTTGCCCATAGTTTGGTATTTATTGCAAAAATACTCATTTCTCTCTTTTTTTACGCACATCAGAAGTAAGAAAGAGGGACATGAAATGAGTCTTCTGTATTTTAACATCTTCTTTTTGGGAGAGATGTCTGAAAAATTGAAATAAAATGACTAACTTTGACCATATGGTATAAAAAAACTCACTAGGGAATAAAAATAAATCACAATTATAAATTATGAAAAAACTTATCTTATTTGTGTCTTTGGCATGGGCCGCTATGGCCACTTGTTACGCAGAGTGGAAACCTGTTGGCAACAAAATTATGACCCCTTGGGCTGAGAAAGTCAATCCTCAAGCCCCTCTTCCAGAGTATCCACGCCCGCAGATGGTGCGTTCTGCATGGCAGAATCTCAATGGACTTTGGAACTATGCCATTACTCCGTCATCTGCTACAGAGTTCAATGCGGAAGGACAGATTCTAGTTCCTTTTGCAGTTGAATCTGCTTTGTCAGGCGTAGGTAGAATGGTGGGTATGGACAATGCCTTGTGGTATGAGCGTACTTTTACTGTTCCCAAGAATTGGAAAGGAAAGAATATAATCCTTCACTTCGGTGCTGTAGACTGGCAGTCAGATGTATGGGTGAATGGTATCCATTTGGGCCAGCATAAAGGAGGTTATACTCCTTTTGAATATGATATTACCAAATGTTTGAAGAAGAGTGGTAAACAGACCCTTCGCGTAAAGGTATGGGATGCTACAGACTGCTCTTTCCAACCACGTGGTAAGCAAGTATGTCAATCTTCAGGTATATGGTATACGCCAGTAACAGGTATTTGGCAAACTGTTTGGATGGAACCCGTAGCCGCCAATCATATCAGCTCTTATTATGCTGTTTCCGATATTGATAAGAAGACTCTTACAGTGAATGTAGCTACCTCTGATGTCCGTACAGGGGATCAAATACAGGTAGAAGTGCTTGAAGGTGGAGAAGGCTACAATCCCGAAACTCCTTCTACAAAGGTAATAGCTTCGGCAGAGGTGAAAGATGGAAAGGCAGTGATTGCATTGCCAACAATCAATACTTGGTCTCCCGACCATCCTTATCTTTATGGATTGCGTATTACCTTGAGTAATCAGGGAAAGGTGGCCGACAAAGTGGAAGGCTATACAGCTATGCGTAAGATATCCATCTGCAGAGATAATAATGACCGCAAGATGAGTAAGCGTATGGCGCTCAATAATGAAACTTTGTTCCAGTTCGGCCCGTTGGATCAAGGTTGGTGGCCTGATGGACTCTATACCGCTCCGACAGATGAAGCGCTTAAGTTTGATATCGTGAAGACCAAAGAATGGGGCTTTAATATGATTCGTAAGCATATCAAGGTAGAGCCTGCCCGCTGGTATTTCTATTGTGACCAGTTAGGTATGTTGGTATGGCAGGATATGCCTAGCATCGCTGACCATAGTGGTCGTGCTCCTCAAGAATATCGTCCAAAGGATATTCTCCGTGCTACTATCAATAAATGGTCACATGATAGTTTTACAGGAGGAACCGATTGTGTTATTCCTCAGTTGTGGAAGGAGAATTTCTATAAGGAATGGTCAGAGATTATCAATGCAATCAAATCATTCCAAAGTATTGTAGTATGGGTACCGTTCAATGAGGCATGGGGACAGTTTGATACTAAAAAGGCAGTTGAGTTGACTCGCCAATTGGATAATACACGTCTCATCAATGCAGCATCGGGAGGCAATTTCCATCATGTTGGAGATATTCAAGACTGCCATCATTATCCACAGCCTGCCATGAACGCCTATGAGGGAAAGTTTGTGAATGTACTGGGAGAATATGGTGGAATTGGTTATGCAGTTAAAGGCCATCTCTG
Organism: Prevotellaceae bacterium; assembly: GCA_022763905.1. Lineage (GTDB taxonomy): Bacteria > Bacteroidota > Bacteroidia > Bacteroidales > Bacteroidaceae > UBA6382. The sequence goes on from JALERS010000087.1 coordinate 15,302, forward strand.
GCAGGAAGACAAAAATTGGGGATACAATGGTTTGAAGAAGGATGGTAAGGAAGTTCTGGACCAGTATGAAGAATTTGCAGAATTGCTCAAGCATTATATCATTTGCGGTACTTCAGCAGGTGTTTATACACAGACCACCGATGTAGAAGTTGAAGTCAATGGTCTGATGACTTATGATAGGAAAGTCATTAAGATTGATAGTGAACGTCTTGCCAAAATCAATAAGAGCGTCATTGCTTCAATGCCACATACTATAGTGAAATAATGCAATCAAATTATCATTTTGAATAGAAGCGTATCTGAAAGTGTAGTGACCCCCGAAAGTTTAATGAAAAACTTTCGGGGGTTATTTCATAACACAGCATACCCTCTTTGTGGATAGGGTAATAAGTATCTGTCCCAAGAGTCAGCAAGAGTGTCCACTGGGTAGGAGAAAGGATACCCTTAGGAACTTGTTATATTTCTCTAGTTCACGAGTCTTGCCAGACTTGAAAATCATATTGATTGAATGGTAGATTTCAATTAATAATATTGGTGTCCGGTACAAAATGAAAGAATGCATTAGATTGTTCTATAAAAAGTTTGAGGAATGATTGCTCATTCCTCATTCTGGCGAGGAATCGGTAGTCATTAGCTACGGAATCCTCAATGCAAAAGTACAAAAAAATCCGTTACTCAATCAAAAGCAGCGGATTTTTTCATTTTCAACGCCTTTTATCAAGATTACAGGCTCTTGATGGCTGCAAACTGATACGTTTCTATGTTCTCGATAATCTCATTGTGGTGGTGGTTCGTGCGGCTTTTATTCATCCTTCGCAAAGAAACTTTGGTCAATCAGATTGTTGGCAATGGCATAAATGGTCAATCCCGCCACGGAGCGTATCTGCAATTTTCGGGCTATGTTACGGCGGTGCGTAATGACGGTATTGACGGAAATAAACAGCTGCTCGGCAATTTCCTTGTTCGACATGCCCTGCACGAGGCAGACAATGATTTCCTTCTCGCGTTCGGAGACCGTCTCGCAGCCTTCTCCCTGCTTTGCCCGACGGATGATGTCAGAAATTCTCGTCGATATGCCGTCTGTCTCCACCTTCTTCTCCAGCAGGCGGATGGCTGGCACAAAGAGATGGTCTTCCACCTCGGCATGATTGCTGAGCCATTCCTCATTATTGTAGATGTCATAGAGCGTAGCCGTGAGCTTATGGTTCGCCAAGCGGTCTTGCGGCAGATATTTTATCAAGATGCTCTTCAGCTCCTGAAACTTTCCGGTCGTGTCGCCATGATGTTTGGAGAAGATGTCGGCATTATACTTTGTGGTCAGGTCGCCGCGCAGCAAGGCCTCGACATAGGGGAAGAGCGTTTTTTCCTCGTAGCGCATGTGGCGCTGTATGTCGTGGGCATACTCGTCAAAGAGATGCAGTATCAGCGCGGTAAGCCCATGTTCGGGCGAGAGTGCATCTTGCAGTTTCTCGCGAATGGCGGGCAGTTGGAAGTCGAGGAAGTATTTGTGGGAAGCTCGCAGATAGCCCAGAATGGTCTGCACGCAGATGCGTTCATCAGTCTCTTTGGAAATATAGCCGTTGATAATAAAATTCACGACGGCAAGGAAGGTATAGCTATCCACCTGCTGCTCCTGGCAGACTTCCTCCACCGTCTTGTCGCCAAAGCCAAGACGAATGCCGAAAGCCCCAAGTCCCTGAAGCATACTATAGTTGTCGCTGATGAGGTCGCTCATCTTATCGCTGGCCTCGTAGAGTTTGAATCGTTGCATGGCAGTATATATCGTGGGTTGCAACTCCCCCTGGTTGATTGGTTATATCTTAGTTTTCGCGGCAAAGTTAGCGATTTCCCCACATTCCCGCAATCACAATTTATGGGTAAAAGGGGAAAAATCCATCGCCAACCCTCCTCATTTTCAGGTATCACACTACCTAAAACATGGTATCTCCGCCCTTCGGCGAGCTGCAAAAAACCCCATTTTTGCGTATTGCCTACTCTCGGAACTGGCGGTAACTTTGCACGACGAAAAAAAATATCATTAACTCAAGCATGAACAGACACTTTATGGGGGCAGCCATTGCAGCTGCCATGATGGGCGTACAGGCCAAGGCTACCATCCCTGCACTTTTTCAGCCACCACCTCTGACGGAACGCCCTGACAGCACAGACTGCTTCGACGACGAAGAAGAAAACCAAGCAGTATGCCTCGACGAGATTGTGGTCTCCGCGAACAAGAGCGTAGTGAAACGCAAGGATGCGCCCGTCGTGGTGAACGTCATCAACGCCCAACTGCTCGAACAGGTCAATGCCCCCGACCTTGCCAAGACGCTTTCATTCCAATCAGGACTGAGAGTAGAAAACAACTGCCAGAACTGCGGCTTTCCGCAAGTAAGAATCAACGGTCTGGAAGGTTCGTACTCGCAGATTCTCATCAACAGCCGTCCCGTGGTGAGTGCGCTGAGCGGTGTCTATGGATTGGAACAGATACCGGCAGCCATGGTAGATCGGATTGAGGTGGTCAGGGGAGGCGGCTCTGCCCTCTTCGGTGCCAACGCCGTAGGAGGCACCATCAACATCATCACGAAAGACCCGAGGAAGAATGGCTTTGAAGTGCGAAACACGCTCTCGAACATTGGCGCACAATCATGGGAAGACATGATGGGAGCCAACGCCTCTATCGTCAGCGAAGACCGCACCTATGGGTTGGCTCTCTATCAGACCACGCGCTATCGTCAGGAGTATGACCACAACGACGATGGTTTTTCAGAACTGGGCAAACTCTCTTCACATACTTTCGGACTGAACGGCTATTTTCGCCCAACGGGGCTCAGCCGCATCGGCATCGAATACCACACGACGAACGAATTTCGCCGCGGCGGTAACCTCTTCGACCTGGAACCGCACCTGACGGACATCACAGAGCAAACGCGCCACATCATCCACAGTGGCGGACTGACCTACGATATAGGTTGGCGCGATGGCACGCAGAATATCTCTGCATTTTCGTCGCTTCAGCACGTAGATCGCAACAGCTACTACGGGGCACAGCGCGACCCCAATGCCTACGGCAAGACGAAAGACCTGACGTACGTGGGCGGTGCGACGTATGTAGGGCGCTTCGAACGTCTGCTCTTTGCCCCTGCCACACTGACGGCGGGCACGGAATATCAGTATAACTCCCTCCACGACATCATGACGGGCTACGACCGCGACCTGACCCAAGACGTGCAGATAGCCAGCGTATATGGGCAGGGGGAATGGAAAATACAACGCTTCACACTGCTTGCCGGACTGCGAATGGACGTTCACAATCTGATTGAAAAGCCGATTTTCAGCCCAAGGCTCAACCTGATGTGGAAACCCATGGAGAAACTGCAGACCCGACTGACATGGTCAACGGGATTTCGCGCACCACAGGCATACGATGAAGACCTCCACGTCACGGCAGTAGGCGGCGAGGGCATCATGATTACGCTTGCCGATGGGCTAAAGCCTGAATATTCAAACAGCTTCAGCGGATCGGCCGACTGGACCATCCTGCGTGGGCACTACCTCTTCAACCTGCTGGGCGAGGTGTTCTACACGTATCTTTCCGATGTGTTCTACCTCCAAAACGTCGGTACCAACGCTGAGGGCCATGCCATCAAGGAGCGCCGCAACGGCGATGGCGCGAAAGTGTATGGCTGTAACATCGAGGCCAAGGCGGCACATGGCACCAATTTTTCCATATTGGCAGGCCTCACCCTGCAACGTAGCCGCTACACCTCGCCCACCGCTTGGAGCGAAGACCCCGATGTGCCTACCATTGAGAAGATGCCGCGCACACCAGATGTGTATGGCTATTTCACGATGAACGTGCAACCGCTGCGCCGGATGGACTGCACCCTCTCCGGAATCTACACTGGAAGGATGTACGTGCCACACTACGCCGAGACGGACGACATGGTGCATACACCCGGTTTCATGGAACTTTCAGCGAAGTTGGCCTACACTTTTATCCTGCCTCATCGCCTCCAGCTGCAGCTCAACTGCGGCGTGCAGAATATTTTTAATGCGTTTCAGAAAGACCTCGACCGCGGAGAATTTCGCGACTCAGGCTATTTCTATGGGCCGACACAGCCCCGCACGTATTTCGTAGGGTGCAAGATTGCGCTATAGGCGTATTCATCACGGATAATTCACTGATAAAAAGCGTATTAAGCATCATTCATTTCCCCTTTACACTACACGCCCCCTTCACACAGCTACGCTATGCTGCTCTGTGTGAAGGGGGCGTGACGTATCAGAGGGGACGCTCCCAAAAAATGTCACAAATAGAAATCTCGGCAAAGCGCAGCATAGGCTTCCGAACGCTTGCCATCGGTCATCAACACCAGCACATCGCGCTCCACCCTCGTGGGCGACGGGCCTTTCTGAAAATGCAACAGACTGCGTTTTGGCAACTTCCTCACCACGGTCTGTACCGCCGTGGCATGATGGAGCGATAGTCCGCTTGCGGCACACAACACATGGAAATCATGCTCTGCGGCTGTGGGGATAATGACGCTGAACACGCCTCTCCGGCGCAGCAGTGTGGCAGCCACCTTCACCAAAGCCTCGAAATTCAAGCCTGCCCGGGTATGGCGTGCAGCAGCACGCAGTGCGTCAGGAGGCAGGAGCGTCTCTTGAAAAAAGGGGGGATTGCTGACAATGAGGTCGAAGCCTTCGGGTTCCACCGTTGAAGCATAGGTCAGAATATCGGCACACTCCACACTGATGCGATTGCCGAAGGGACTTTCAGCAACATTTTCCGCAGCTTGAGCCGCAGCGTCAGGCTCTATTTCTACTGCCGTTACGCTGAGCATGGGATTTCGCTGGGCGAGCATCATAGCCACAAGTCCGCACCCCGCCCCTATATCGAGGGCAGTTTTGGCTTGCTGGCAGGGAGTCCAGGCTCCGAGCAATACGCCGTCGGTGCCCACCTTCATGGCGCAACGGTCATCATTGACCGTGAACTGTTGAAAACGAAACATTCCGTCAGAGAATATCTTTCTCCCTCCATGACATACCACGTCCGTACAACTCTGGAGGCAGCATAAAAAAGGAAAAGGCTCACACCATGTCTGGAGCAAGCCTTTATGATTGATTGGGAATAGGAAAAAAGCGTTGTAGCAGTTAAGAGAAATTACTTAACCTTGGCAACGATGGCCTTGAAAGCCTGGGGATTATTGACTGCGAGGTCAGCGAGCACCTTGCGGTTGATCTCGATACCAGCCTTATGGAGAGCACCCATGAGCTGCGAATAGCTCATACCCTCAAGACGTGCAGCAGCATTGATACGCTGAATCCAAAGAGCGCGGAAGTTGCGCTTCTTGTTGCGACGGTCGCGGAAGGCATAGGTCAGACCCTTCTCCCAGGTATTCTTGGCAACGGTCCACACGTTCTTGCGTGCACCAAAGTAGCCACGGGTGAGTTTCAAAATTCTCTTGCGCTTGGCGCGAGATGCTACATGATTAACTGATCTTGGCATAGTAGATTGTTTTTTGATTGCCAGCGTCGGGGTGTGAAAAGATAATGTTTATCCCGATCTTTCGGTGCTGGACATTCGGTGAATAAATGACTGTTGGTAAGATGTTGGAAGGGAGAAGATTAACGCATGCAGAGGAGTTCGCGAACCTGCTTCACGTTCGTGCGGTCAACGAGGGCCACATGGTCAAGGTTGCGCTTCTGCTTCTTGGTCTTCTTGGTCAGAATGTGACTGTGATAAGCGTGGTGACGCTTAATCTTACCGGTTCCGGTGAGCGAAAAACGCTTCTTTGCACCAGAATTAGTCTTTACTTTAGGCATTTGTTGTAAGATAAAATAATGAATGAATAATAATATACGGTGCGGCTGCGCATACCTGGCACAGCGCGCGACTATCGAAATACGGCAGGCATGGGAAGAAGGGAAGCGCCTTGCAGGATGATTTTTAGTGATATGGAAACTGGGGTAGTTCCTGCAAGAACTGATTCAGCCTGTCTGCCGGCATTCTCATTGTTCTGTTAGCCGCCTTCTACTCCTTATTGGGGTAAAATCGGCGTAGCCTTCATAGAAGCGGGAATCAGAAATCCTCGCCCTCTACCTTCGGGCCAGTATATTCCTTGCGCTCCTTCTGCTTCGGCTGTTTCTTGACCTGTGCTGCAGGCTGCTCCTCAACGTTGCTTTCAAGTTCGGGCTCTTCAGCCTCTACGTTTTCTACGACTTTCTTGGGAGCAGTCTTCTTAGGCGCGATATACATTGTCATACGCTTGCCTTCAAGCACAGGCATGGCTTCCACCTTGCCATATTCTTCCAAATCGTTGGCAAAACGGAGGAGAAGCACTTCGCCCTGCTCTTTGAAGAGGATGGAGCGTCCGCGGAAGAAGACGTATGCCTTCACCTTGTCGCCGTCAGCCAAAAAGCCTTTGGCATGCTTCAGCTTGAAGTTGTAGTCATGGTCGTCAGTCTGAGGTCCGAAGCGAATTTCCTTCACCTCTATCTTGACCTGCTTAGCCTTCAGTTCCTTCTGACGCTTCTTCTGCTGGTAGAGGAATTTGCTATAGTCAATCAATCTACAAACTGGCGGCTCGGCATTTGGACTAATCTCTACGAGATCGACGTTCGCTTGCTGTGCCAGTCGGAGCGCATCACGAGTTGGCATGACCGAACTTTCGACATCATCGCCTACGATACGAACTTCGCGAGCACGAATCTGTTCGTTGATTCTGTACTGCTGCTGTTTCTTGTCTGTCTTTTGTGGTTTCAAGTTATAGATGCTGAATGGGTTTGTGATTGATAGATAATCTTTGCGTTTGCTTGCCGTGACAGAGAGTCCATGCTATAGCTCTGCCTTTTTTGGCTTCACAGAAACGTTGATTATCGGGGCAAAATTAGCCTTTTCTTATTGCTTCGCAAAGGCTTCATCCTTCCTTTCTGAAAAAAAATGCCACCTCAAGGAATTTTATGTCTCCTTAAGATGGCATTTTTACAATCAAAAGATGATATTTTTATGTGCTTTTAATGTTATATTGAGCACTTTCTCACATCAGCCACAGGGGCTGTGCGCAATCCTTACTTAAATTCGCCGAGCTGCTCTGCCACTTCATCGTGAACGAGCTTCACAAATTCGGCAACGCTCATGCTGACAGGTTCGCCGCCCTTACCGCCCTGAACGCGAACATTGACGGTGCCTTCAGCAGCCTCTTTCTCGCCGACGATGAGCATGTAAGGGATATGCTTCATCTCGTTGTCGCGAATCTTGCGTCCTATCTTTTCGTTGCGGTCATCAATGAGCACGCGAACATCTTCTGCCTCAAGCTGTGCCACTACCTGCTCTGCGTAGGCGTTGCTCTTCTCAGAAACGGGGAGCACCACCACTTGGTCGGGGGTGAGCCAGAGGGGGAAGTGTCCGGCCGTATGCTCAATGAGCACTGCCACGAAACGTTCCATACTGCCGAAGGGGGCACGGTGAATCATCACAGGGCGATGTTTCTTGTTGTCCTCACCAGTATATTCCAGCTCAAAACGCTCAGGCAGGTTATAATCAACCTGAATGGTACCCAACTGCCAACGACGTCCAAGGGCATCCTTCACCATAAAGTCGAGTTTAGGACCGTAGAAGGCAGCCTCACCATATTCAATATGTGCGGGAAGTCCCTTCTCTTCGCAAGCCTCAATGATGGCGCGCTCAGCAGCCTCCCAGTTCTCTTCCGAACCGATGTACTTCTCGCGGTTCACCTTGTCGCGAAGTGAAATCTGGGCTTCATAATTCTCAAACTTCAGAGCCTTGAAGATGATGAGGATGATGTCCATGACACGGAGGAACTCCTGCTTCACTTGGTCAGGACGGCAGTAGAGGTGAGCATCATCCTGCGTAAAACCGCGCACACGCGTCAGACCGTGGAGCTCGCCGCTCTGCTCATAGCGATAGACGGTGCCGAACTCTGCCAGACGGAGGGGAAGATCCTTGTAGCTGCGAGGCTTCGAAGCGAAGATGGCGCAGTGGTGCGGACAGTTCATGGGCTTGAGGAAATACTCTTCGCCCTCTTCCGGAGTAGTGATGGGGCGGAACGAGTCTTTGCCATACTTAGCATAGTGGCCAGAGGTGACGTAGAGGTTCTTCGAACCGATATGGGGCGTCATCACCTGCTGATAGCCATAGCGTTTCTGTATCTTCTTCAGCACATCTTCAAGGCGCAGGCGAAGAGCCGTTCCCTTGGGAAGCCACATGGGCAGACCCTTTCCGACGAGGTCAGAGAACATGAAGAGCTCCATCTCCTTACCAATCTTGCGATGGTCGCGACGCTTGGCTTCTTCGAGGAGTGCGAGATATTCGTCGAGCATCTTCTTCTTAGGGAAGGAGATACCATAGATACGCGTCATCATGGGGCGTTTCTCATCGCCACGCCAATAGGCAGCGCTGACGCTCATCACCTTGCTGGCCTTGATAGGAGCCGTCGTCATGAGGTGCGGACCACGGCAGAGGTCGGTATATGCTCCCTGCGTATAAGTGGTGATATGTCCGTCTTCAAGTTCTGCTATGAGCTCGTTCTTGTAGTGCTGTCCGTGCTCACCGAAGAACTTGAGGGCATCGTCTTTCGAGATGCTTTCGCGGACGAGAGCCTCCTTCTTCTGCTGAAGCTCCTGCATCTTCTTTTCAATCTTCGGAAAGTCCTCTTCACGGATGACCACTCCCTCGGGGGGCATCACATCATAGTAGTAGCCATTTTCTATGGCAGGACCGATGCCGAACTGAGTTCCAGGCCAAAGCTCTTGCAGGGCTTCAGCCATCAAGTGTGCAGAGGTGTGCCAGAAGGCATGCTTGCCTTCAGCATCTTCCCATTTGTAGAGGGCGATAGTGGCATCCTCACAGATGGGGCGATTGAGTTCTTGCGTCTCGCCGTTTACTCCGCATGCCAACACATCTTGTGCCAGGCGGCTGGAGATACTTTCGGCAATCTGCAAACCGGTAACTCCGCTCTCATACTCGCGGACACTACCGTCAGGGAAAGTAATTTTAATCATATCTTTGTATTTTCTGAGTTCAATGAAATGGAACTGTAAGTATAAGCAAAGACGTATATATATATTATATATATGAGTAGATGAAGAAGCATGCGGATGAGCACAGAAAGCTATGAGCCATCGCAACAACATTGCAGTGGAATTGACTTGAATCGCCCTGCCCTGCTCCTGCTCCATTCTCTACTACAGCTGTTTTGCATTTTTCGGAGAGGATTCCTTCCTCAAAACACAGCCAAATGTCCCTGCAAAATTACTAAGTTTTGCGTTTTCTGCAAAATTTTCTCTCTTAAAAGAGCTTATCCCTAACCAAGGATGCCGAGCTAAAAGGGTTTCCATAGCCGAAACGCCTCTGATTTTCCTCGGCACAATCTCATCATTTTCAGCATCTCGCAGTATTCAGCGGCCCGTGCCTCTCAGGTTTTACTCTGAAAAAGAAGCTCCCCACAGACTCCGAAAGCCTGTGGGGAGCAGTTCATTTCAAATTATAGGGGGAGGGATATTTATGCCCACTTCACGTAGCACATATCCTGACGGCTCGTAAGGTTCTTGTTCTTGGGGAACAGACGATAAGCCGAACGGTAGCTTCCAGCCACATCGATGTTGGCCTTCACCTCGAAGGTGTAGAGATTGCCCTCGTGAGATACGACCTGCATGGGGAAGGTACGGAAGACAATGTCCTTGCCCGTCTCAGCATCAGTGCGGAGAATCACGATTTCTGCGCCGATAGCATCTTCAAGTCCGCGCTCGTCAACGACGACACGTACGGTAAATTCGCGGTCGCTGACAATCTGTCCGGTCTCGTCTGCACCAACGCGCTCTACAGATACCACGTGGATTTCATCCCAACGCTGAGCGACGGTCTCCTTCCAAGCGGCGATTTCCTTGGCCAGACGATTGTCGTTGGCAGACACCACAGCGAAGCGGTCGCGGAGCTTGTTATAGAAGCGATCGTAGTAATCGTCGAGCTGACGCTTCATGGTATAGTGGGGAGCAATCTGAGCGATGCTGTTCTTCACCGTCTTCACCCAACCCTCAGAATAGCCCTGAGCGTTGCGGCTGTAGTAGAGCGGAATAATCTCGTTCTCCAAGAGGCTGTAGATGGTAGCAGCATCGAGCTGGTCCTGCTGATCCTGGTTCTGATAGGTGCGCTTGTCGGTCAAAGCCCATCCTGCACCGGGGCGGTAGCCTTCATACCACCAGCCATCGAGCACGGAGAGATTGACAACACCGTTCATCAGAGCCTTCTCGCCCGATGTTCCGGAAGCCTCAAGCGGACGGGTCGGGGTGTTCATCCAGATATCCACACCGCTGACCAGACGGCGAGCCAGCTCCATATCGTAGTTATCGAGGAAGATAATCTTGCCGATGAACTCCGGACGATGGCTGATTTCGTGAATCTTCTTAATGAGTCCCTGTCCGGCTCCGTCAGCGGGGTGTGCCTTACCGGCGAAGAGGAACTGTACGGGATACTGAGGATTGTTGACAATCTTGGCAAGACGGTCAAGGTCGCTGAAGAGAAGGTGAGCACGCTTGTACGTAGCGAAGCGGCGTGCAAAACCAATGATGAGAGCGTTGGGGTTAATCTTGTCGAGCAGGCTTACAACGCGTGCAGGATCGCCCTGATTCTTCAGCCAGTTGTCACGGAAACGGTCGCGAATATACTTCACGAGCTTGTTCTTCAGTGCCATGCGGGTTTCCCACACCTCCTTGTCGCTCACCTTATAGATGTTCTCCCAGATGCTCTGGTTGCTCTGGTCCTTCATGTGCTCCGGGCCGAAGTACTTCTTATGCAGTGCCTTCCACTCGTGTGCGCACCAAGTGGGATAGTGTACACCGTTCGTCACGTAGCCCACGTGGCTCTCGGTCGGATTGAGGTCATAGATTTCCTCATACTCAGCGTGCGTAAGGATTTGGTGCTCGCGTGCGGGCTCTTCAGGCATGTAGCCAGGCCAGATGGGAGCAAACATGCGCTCGCTGACCTTTCCGTGGAGCCAGCTCACGCCATTCACCTCCTGACAGGTCTTGCAGAGGAAGGTTGACATGCAGAAACGCTCGCCCTTGTCAGCAGGGTTCTGACGGCCGAGGCCCATCAGTTCATCCCAAGAAATACCGAGCTTAGCGGCATAATGTCCCAGATACTTGCTGGCAAGACCCTCATCGAAGTAGTCGTGGCCAGCGGGCACGGGTGTGTGTACGGTATAAAGGCTGCTGCTGCGCACGAGTTCGAGAGCCTCGCCGAAGTTCAGGCCGCTCTGTACGTAGTCAGCCAGACGCTGAAGGTTGGCAAGTGCGGCGTGGCCTTCATTGCAGTGATAGACATCCACCTTAATTCCCAGCTTCTGCAACGTCAGGACACCACCGATACCGAGCAGATATTCCTGCTTCATACGGTTCTCCCAGTCGCCGCCATAGAGAGTGTGGGTGATACCCTTGTCAAACTCGGCGTTCATCTCATTGTCAGTATCGAGGAGATAGAGTGTCACGCGTCCTACGTTCACCTTCCATACGAGGGCATGCACGGTGAAAGTTCCGAAGGGCACATCTACTACTACCTGCTTGCCCTCGCTGTCGAGCACGCGCTCGATGGGCATACGGTCGAAGTCCTGGGGCTCATACTTTGCAATCTGCTGTCCGTCCATCGAGAGGGTCTGAGTGAAGTAGCCATAACGATAGAGGAAACCGACGGCAGTCATATCAACGTTGGAGTCAGAAGCCTCCTTCACATAGTCGCCCGCCAAAATACCAAGACCACCGGAATAGATCTTGACGTTGTGGTTCATACCATACTCCATGCAGAGGTATGCCACACTGGCACGATCCGTGCGCTTCGGCTCGTCCATGTACTCGCGGAACATCTTATAGACACTATTCATGCGTGCCACGAGTTCCTTGTCAGTGCTCATCACCTTCAGACGCTTGTAGCTGATGCGGTTGAGGAGTTCCACAGGGTTCTGCTGCACCTCGGTCCAGATTTTCGGATCAAGGCTCTTGAAGAGTTCGAGTGCCTCCTGATTCCAGCAGAACCAAAGGTTGTGGGCCATTTCGTCGAGGGGTTTCAGCAGTGTAGGGATGTGGCTTTTCACCGTCACCGTACGCCACTGGGGCTGATTGGCATTTGTGATGTTGATCATTTCTATAAAAGATAAGAATTAATTTTTGCTTGTGTAGATGATTTTGTGATTTTGAAAGACTCATGCGCATCGCGCACATACGATTTTACTCATATATATATTACGCGCGCGCACGTGTGCGAGGGAATCATGCCCTCCACATTGCGCCCTTACGACCGCTGGAGCGCGAAGTCGTAGGCTTCGTAGTAATACTTGATAAAGTTCTTCCACTGTGCCTTCGTGGCAAACTTGGAGGCACTGCGGCGCATATTGTCCATTTCGGTATGCGAAGCGTTCATCACGCTCTCAATGTTGTCGCAGATGGCCGCGGCACATTCGTAGTAGTTTCTGTCGTCGCGTCTCAACACTGCCACACCGTCGGCTATCGTGCCCTCGCGTCCGAGCACTTCGTTCACCCACTGTCCGAATCCGCTCAGGTCGGTAGTGATGCAGGGGGTCTTGAACGCCACACTCTCCAGCGGGGTGTAGCCCCACGGCTCGTAGTAAGAGGGATAGATGGTCAAATCGTTGGCGGTCAGCATCTCGTAGTAGTGCAGATTGAAGATGCCATCGTTGCCATCGAGGTAGCAAGGCACGAGGATTACCTTCACCGCGTCGTCCTGGCTGTTGAAAAGTCCCAGCTGCTTGATGAGGCAGAGTATGCGGTCTTCGTTCAGATTGTAGAGGTCGTGCGAAATCATCGGGGTGTCCAAGGGTGCAGCGGGCAGCTGAAGCTTTCCGGCTTCAATGGCCTGCAGGCGTTCCTGCACGTCCTTACGAGGTCCGAGGAGCCAGCATGGCACTTCTATGAGCGACACCACTCTGCGGTCTGACCCGCGCAGGCGGTCGCGCAACTGCTTCATGGCTTCGAGATAGACATCAAAGCCCTTGCATCGGAAGTCGTTGCGGCCGGAAGTGCTGATGATGAGCGTATCTTCGGGCAGGGCTTCGCCCGTCAGTGCCGAAGCAGTCTGGAGGATACGGCGGCGGGCATCGCGACGCTGGCGTGAGAACTCCGTGGCTTTCGGCACGAAGTCGAGTTCAAAGCCATTGGGGAGCACCACATCGGCAGCCTTGCCGAGGAGTTGGCGACACTCGCGGTCCGTGAAATGGCTCACCGTCGTAAAGCAGTCTGCCCGCAGCGCACTCTGCTTCTCAATGCTGTGCTTCGCCTCCATGTTCAATTCGGCTGCCATTTGGTCGCCATCATAGCCATGGAAGTATTCATAGAGCAGTTTGTTGTTGCCGCTGATGGAGCGTCCGATGCTCGTGGCGTGTGTCGTGAAGATGGTCTTGACCGTGGGGCACTGCTGCTTGAGGAAGAGCATGCCCAGTCCGCTCATCCATTCGTGAGCCTGATAGATGACCTTCTTCTTCTCAAAATATTTCTTGACAATGATTTCAGCAAACTTTCCGGCAGCATACGAGAACATGCTGCTCTCATCGTAGTCGCCATAGGCGTGCAGGCTGTCAACGCCGAAATTCTCCCATGCCTGCGCGTATATGCTATCTTTCTGTGCGAAGAATCCTCTAAAGTCCACCAGCACGGCTACGGGCTGCCCGGGCACTGCCCAGCGTCCGATGCGCACGGCGAAACCTTCGCGCAGCGCATCCATACGCCATTTCTCATGCAGTTTCGGGTCTTCATGGAAGAGGGGATTCTCCTTGCCAGTCCAGATGTCCGGCCCAATGAATACGAGGTGGTCTCCAAACCGCTCCTTCAGCGTCTTTGCGCGACTGGAAAGAACCGTATAGATACCGCCTACCTTATTACAAACCTCCCAACTGGTCTCAAACACTACGTCGGGCAGATTCTGATTTTTTGCCATAAAAAAATAAATTTCTGCATCCCACCGACTCAGAGGACTGCACCACTTTCCGCCCCGCGCAGCTACCTTATTATTATATAATAACAGAGCAGCACGCGAGAAACGTGCAGGATGCCATCCTGCAAGGCACGCTGAGCCTCGCGAAAGATACCTATTATCCATCATGTCCCCGACGCTTCTCGTCAGGAACGTCCCCGAAACTTCTTCCGGGGCATCTTGAAAGAGCTAATCTTGTCCTCTGATTGCAAGGGGATTTCCTGTTTATTACGGGTGCAAAATTACGATTTTTTTCATATATCGGGCGGAGCAAACTTGCGTTTTTTTCCATTTTTCACAGAAAACAGCCTTATTTTTTCGCCTCATGTCGCCACTTTAGAACATTTTGGCAAGTCGGCTTCAGCAATTTCACAAGAGAAACTGCACATTTTGCTGCCTCGCGCGCAAATTCCACCATGCCTGACGAACATACGCTCTGCTATCTCTACCTTATAAACGGCTATAGCACACTCATTTACGGTAGGTTCTGTAAATTAGTTTTCAATGTAAGGCAGTGTTTCTGTTTTACTTGGATGTCTTCACGCCTCTCGCACCATATCTTTTTGTCTTTCATTCAGTCACGTAGCCCGCTACGCTCCCTCGTGAAAAACAAAAAACTACGGCACGATAGTCGCAAATACATCGCAAGCTAATTGATAGAACCTACCTTACAGGTATCGGCCATGAAAAATCCGTTTTTTCGTACGATTCGCGCCGTGTGCGTTCCGTCCTGAACAAAGCATGCCCTTACGGCGAACACCGATTTGCACGGCCGCCCTTCTCGCTGCCTTGAAAACTCCTCACTGCCGCAAAGAACTCGCGGGCGAACAGGATGCCTGCCAATGTCAGCCCGAAGGGAATGCCCCACCAAACGCCGACGGCTCCCTGCTGCAACTTGAAAGCGAAGAGATAGCTCAGGGGGATGCTGACCAGCACGTAGGCGACGAAGGCTGAGAACATCATCGTCTTCACGCGAGCTATGCCGCGAAGGGCATTGGCGAACGTGATTTGCAGCGAATCGCCAAACTGATAAAAGACGAAAGGCAGCATCAGGGCGATGACCATGCCCTCCACTTCTGCGCTACTCGTAAAGAGGCGCGTCAGAGGATGTCGGGCAAGCAGGATGCTACCCGTCGTCAGCACCACACAGCAAAGCGATATGCCCCACGCTGTCAGCGCCACACGCCTCACCTCATGCCAGTCCTCCCGACCGCTGTAATGACTGATGCGAATGGCCGCGGCTGCGCCCACTCCATATACCATCTGGAAACAGAGCGTGGCAATCGTACACATCACTTGGTGGGCGGCAAGGGGAACGGTGCCTATCCATCCCATGAAAATGCCGCAGACATTGAACGAGGCCGACTCCAGACAGAGCTGCAAGGATATGGGGAGCCCTAACCGCAGCAGACGCATGCAGCCTCGCCTGCTGACGCTCGAAGGCACATGTACCATCGTGCGATAGATTTTGCTGCCAAAGACGATGGCAAACAGCAGCACCGTCATGAATATCCGGCTGACCAGCGTGGCAATGCCTGCTCCCAATAGCCCCATAGCGGGAATGCCCAGCGTCTGCCATCCGAAGATTAGGGGAATATTCAGCAGAATGTTGAGGGCATTGGCAGCGAGCATCACCCACATGGGCAGGCGGGTCTGCCCCAAAGCATCTGAAAACTGCTTCAGGGCATTGAACAGGGCCATGCAGGGCACTGAGAGGAGCAGACAGAGAAAGTAGGGGCGGGCTATGGGCAAGAGTTCTTCCGGCTGCCGGAACACTTCGATGCGGGCATAGAGTCCTGCCAGCAGCAGCATGACGCCTACAGCCACCAGCAGATTGACCAGCAGACTCTCGTGCAGCGTGCGTGCAACGCCCTCCCGGTCTCCATTACTATAATATACGCCTGCCACGGGCGTCGTGCTGTACGACACTCCGAGCAGGAAGAATGTGACGAAGGCGAAAACCGTCCCCACAAACCCTGCGGCAGAGAGGTCGGGAGTGCCGTAGCGTCCTACCATCGCCGTGTCGGCAAACTGCTGGACGATGATGCCCAACTGGCCTACTATGAGCGGTATGCTCAGGCGGACGATGGGGAATACGTGTGAGGTATTGGCTGTCTGCTTCATTTCAGATTTCTTAGACATGATTGATTGGCACGAGATTATTTAGTGCTACGAAGCAAAGATACGATTTCATTTCGTTTCTGCCACTATCGCGTTCGCCGAAGTAGGTAATGAAAATTAGTTTTATGTTTGAATGCTCTATTTGGATGCAGGTTTTTGGCTTGAAATAAAGAAGCAGAGCGTGCCAAATTATAGGTGAATCGCGACTGTTGTCATGGCTAAACCTATGCGCAAAGAACGCGTAATGCAGGTTTTTGGCTTGAAATAAAGGATCGAGCTTATACCATGGGGAGCTATGTGACTATTTTCAAGGCTAAAACCTGCGCCAAAGAGAGCGTTCCAAACATACAAGGTAGGTTCTATAAATTAGTTTTCAATGTAAGGCAGTGTTTCTCTTTTACTTGGATGTCTTCACGCCTCTCGCACCGTAGGTTTTTGTCTTTCATTCAGTCACGTAGCCCGCTACGCTCCCTCGTGAAAAACAAAAAACTACGGCACGATAGTCGCAAATACATCGCAAGCTAATTGATAGAACCTACC
>JALERS010000089.1 GCA_022763905.1 Prevotellaceae bacterium
AGAAGGTGCTAACTCTTTCGCATTATGGAAATCATAAGGAAGACTGTTTATCTTCGTAACTTCACGCGTGGTCTGTATAAGTTGGTTAGACAACACATCCAACCAGCCATAATAGGGTTAATTCCCGCCAAAGGAATCCGACAAAATTGTTGCATGCTCCTCTCCTATTGGGCAGATAGTCATCTTTACAATTCGCTGACATAGCCTATCATGGGAAAAATCTACTGCCATAACCTGATATGGATATTGGGGATATAACAGAAACAGCACTCATATCTCCACTTTTTGACAAGACCATTTCCTTATAGCTCTCCCTGTTAGTAGGAAAAACCCTGTCTGTTGCAAGACAAGGAGGAGTTAGGTTGACGGGTCTCCCAACAGGCATCAAAAGGTTTGGATTTCCAGTAATCTTTCCTCAATAATATAATTATGTGCCGATGTGATTATCATACACCATTTGAGTGACGGGAAAATTGTATTATGCTATTCAAAACTATTTTTTCGATCAATGATAGGTATTAACAGAGAATACATGAAGAAGCAATATATACGGCAGACTATACTAATGTTCTTAAAAATTGGCCATAAAGGAATATCTTGAAATAAGAAGTGGATTTTTGATGAATTTTGTGATGTAAGTTTGGCATTTTATCTGCCCGATTTGTGTATCTTTGCAATGAAAGAGACAAAACACAGGTCTTTGCTAAGTGAAAATCTAAGCTCATGACTCTGCAGGTTGTGTTTTTGACTACTTTTGGGGTGATAAAACTATTAGACAAATGACTGCTACTAATCAACCTCAATGCATTGGTATTCTCACATCAGGAGGAGATTCCCCTGGTATGAATGCTGCCATCAGAGCCATTACAAGGAGTGCTATTTTCAATGGATATACTGTAAAGGGCATCTACCGCGGATATGAAGGCCTGATGGCTGGAGAAATCAAGGAATTCACCACAGAAGATGTCAGCAACATTATCCAAAGAGGAGGTACTATCCTTAAAAGTTCTCGTTCCCAACTCTTCCCAACTCCCGAAGGAAGAAAAAAAGCTTATGATCAAATTCGTAAGGCAGGAATTGATTCTTTGATTATCATAGGTGGTAATGGTTCACTTACCGGTGCACGTGCACTGGCACAAGAATATGGAGTGACCTGTATTGGCCTTCCTGGTACCATTGACAACGATTTGTATGGTACAGACTCCACCATAGGATATGATACGGCTATCAACACCATTGTAGAATGTGTTGACAAATTAAGAGATACTGCGCAAAGCCATCAAAATATCTTCTTCGTAGAAGTAATGGGACGGGATGCAGGCTTCCTTGCAGAAAACAGTGCAATAGCCAGTGGAGCTGAAGCAGCTATCATCCCCGAATACAAGACAGATGAAGACCAGTTGGCTAAATTCATGAATCGCGGAATCAGAAAGAGCAAAAAGAGTTGTATCGTCATAGTATGCGAAAGTCCAGGTAACCCTAACGGAGGTGCCATGTACTACGCAGAAAGAATGAAGAAGGAATATCCCAACTTCAATGTCAGAGTGTCTATTTTAGGACATTTACAAAGAGGCGGTTCTCCTACTGCTTTTGACCGTATTTTGGCAAGTCGTATGGGAGCTGCTGCTGTCAAGGCCATACAACAAGGTCAACGCAATGTAATGATAGGCATCAAGAACGATGAAATGGTTTATGTACCCCTCTGCGAAGCCATCACACGTCAGAAACCTATCAGTCCTGAATTACTGCAAGTACAGGATGAACTATCTATCTGACAAAAGTTACGTACTCCTAGATTGATAATAATAACCTATATAAACGTACAAACCATATGTCACAAATCAAAGGACACATATCACAGGTCATCGGCCCTGTAGTTGATGTATATTTTGATACCGAGGGAAAAAGTAGTTCTGAAGTTCTTCCCAAAATCCATGACGCACTCATTGTGGTACGACCTGATGGTAGTAATCTTGTGTTGGAAGTTCAGCAACATATCGGAGAAAACACTGTCAGGACAGTAGCCATGGACAGTACTGATGGTCTGG
The DNA here is from genome assembly GCA_022763905.1 of Prevotellaceae bacterium. GTDB lineage: Bacteria > Bacteroidota > Bacteroidia > Bacteroidales > Bacteroidaceae > UBA6382. The sequence continues at coordinate 2,049 of JALERS010000089.1, forward strand.
GAAGAGGTTTAGAGGTAACACAGTTAGGTTCTCCTATCAAAATGCCAGTAGGTAATCAAATCAAAGGACGACTTCTGAACGTAACAGGCGATGCCATTGATGGCATGAAGGCATTTGAGATGACTGATGCGGCTCCCATCCATCACCCTGCGCCTAAATTTGAAGACTTGAAAACTTCTCAGGAAATCCTCACAACAGGCATCAAGGTAATTGACCTGTTGGAACCTTATGTTAAAGGTGGAAAAGTAGGACTTTTTGGAGGTGCTGGCGTAGGCAAAACAGTTCTGATAATGGAACTTATCAACAACGTTGCCAAAGGTCATGATGGTTATTCCGTAATTGCAGGTGTGGGTGAACGAACCCGCGAAGGAAATGATATGCTGCGGGAAATGATTGAAGCTGGAGTAATCAAATATGGTGACGAGTTCAAGAAAGCCATGGAAGAAGGCAAATGGGATCTGACCAAAGTTGACTATAATGAAGTAGCCAAGAGTCAGGCCACCCTTGTCTATGGACAAATGAATGAACCGCCTGGAGCACGTGCTTCTGTAGCCCTTTCAGGTCTTACGGTAGCAGAATCCTTTAGGGACATGGGAGCCCAAGAAGGAAAAGCATCAGATATCCTTTTCTTTATAGACAACATCTTTCGTTTCACACAAGCAGGTTCGGAAGTATCAGCCTTGCTAGGACGTATGCCTTCTGCAGTGGGATATCAGCCTACCCTAGCCAGTGAAATGGGTGCCATGCAGGAACGTATCACATCTACCAAGACAGGATCCATTACGTCTATCCAAGCCGTATACGTACCTGCTGATGACTTGACAGACCCTGCACCTGCCACAACTTTCTCCCACTTGGATGCCACTACCGTATTGAGCAGAAAGATTACAGAGCTTGGCATCTACCCCGCTGTTGACCCCTTGGCATCTTCCTCTCGTGTACTGGACGCCTCCATTGTAGGAGAAGCCCACTACAATTGCGCACAACGTGTGAAAAACATCTTGCAGAAATATACAGAACTCCAAGATATTATCGCTATATTGGGTATGGATGAATTGTCTGATGAAGACAAACTTACCGTGAATCGTGCACGAAGGGTACAAAGATTCTTGAGTCAGCCATTCACCGTTGCATCCCAATTCACTGGACTACCCGGTGTAATGGTTTCACTGGAAGATTGTATCAAAGGCTTTAACATGATTATGGATGGTGAAGTGGACTACTTGCCTGAACAGGCATTTCTGAATGTCGGAACCATTGAAGATGCTATTGCCAAAGGAAAGAAACTGATGGAAGCCGCACAAACCGGCGCTTAACCCACCTATGCAAATTCTATGAAACTATCTGTCTATTCACCTGAGAAAACACTGTTTGAAGGAGAAGTACTATCCATCTCCGCACCAGGTGTGGAAGGAAGATTTGAAGTGCTTGACCATCATGCAGCATTGCTCTCCATCCTGAAGGAAGGAGAATTCGTCTTCAAAAATGATAATGAACAGAGAATCAATATTAAAGGTGGTTTTATCAATGTTATACGCAATCAGGTAACCGCCTGCATAGAAGAATTGTAGAACAATGATTGATAATAGAGCGAAGACACCGACAAAAATACTTCCAGTCGTAACATTGGCAATCTACATTCTGACTGGATACTTGCTTTGGCAATATGAGAAGCAAGTTATTTCTCCAGTTCTTATGGCATATGGAGTCAGCGGTGCGATAATCCTCGTCTATCAAATGGCAGTATCTATGTTCTATACCAAAGTATTACATTCATCAGAAATGGCTATTGCCCGCTACTATTTGTTAAGCATGACAGGCGAATTGACTCTCAGCGCCATAATTGTTGCAATAGGTGTCCTGATATTGTCCAAATCAGTAGCCTCACCTTATGTCGTAGCTTTTGGTATATTCTTCATTCTTTCACTAACATGCGAAAGCATATTTTTCATTCTCACCGAGAAAAGGCTATATGAAAAAACTATCAATAAATAAGTTGTACCAGCTTGCAGTAGGAATATTACTGACAATGTTGCCGTTGTCAGCCACATATGCTTCAAGCAACAAGGAGGACAAGGAACTCAACGTAAAGGAACTTGTCATTGAACATAATGGAGATGCTCATGAGTGGCATATTACCGATATCAATCATCATAAGATTGCCATCCCTTTGCCAGTAATAGTATACACATCTACTGGATGGCAGATATTCATGTCTTCTGAATTTGATAAAGCACCAGAAGGACAATACAATGGATTGACACTCAATAAAGAGGGAAAGATATGCGAGAATGGGAAACCCGTCACACTCGATTTGTCCATTACCAAGAATGTACTGCAATTATGGATAGTTATGGCTCTGATGTTGGTTATCTTTTTGGGTTGTGCTCGTTGGTACAAAGGGAAAGATGCAAGTAGCGAGGCGCCCAAAGGATTTGTAGGTTTCATCGAAATGTTTACAATGTACGTATACGAAGACATTATTAAAGCAGCTATAGACGAAAAGCATGTAAAATTTTATACGCCCTATCTGTTGACTGTCTTCTTCTTTATATTCATTTCCAACATCATAGGTCTTATCCCCATATTTCCTGGAGGTGCCAATCTTACAGGAAACATCGCCATCACTTTGTTTCTGGCTTTATGTACCATGCTAATGGTCAACATATTCGGAAACAAAGAATATTGGAAAGACATATTTTGGCCTGACGTACCTTGGTGGCTCAAGGCTCCAGTGCCCTTGTTGCCAGTCATAGAGTTATTTGGTGTATTCACCAAACCCTTTGCACTCATGGTTCGTCTTTTCGCCAACATATTTGGAGGACATGCAATCGCCATTTCATTGACATGTGTAATATTCATTACATTCCAAATGGGTATTGCTAAAGGAGCAAGCATTTCAGCCATCAGTTTCCTTCTGATGATTTTCATGAACATACTTGAAGTATTAGTGGCATTCATTCAAGCACTTGTATTCACTATGCTGAGTGCAGTTTTCATTGGTCTGGCCCATCAGGAACATCATCAGGAAACAACTTCAGCGCAGCAATAATCAGAAATAATAACCATTAAAAAATTATCATTATGTTATCATTAGTTTTATTAGAAGCAGGAATTAGCGCAATTGGCGCAGGTATTGGTGCAGGTCTCGCAGCAATTGGTGCAGGTCTTGGCATTGGCAATATTGGTGGCCATGCCATGGAAGCCATAGCCCGTCAACCTGAGGCAGCCAGCAACATCCGTATTAATATGATTATCATAGCAGCACTTGTTGAAGGTGCAGCCTTCTTCGCTCTGATTGTTTGTCTACTTCAATAATATCAGAAATTCTTTATTATGCCGTCATTCCTAACACCAGATTTTGGTCTGTTTTTTTGGATGCTCTTGGCATTCGTCATCGTTTTCGCTATATTGGCGAAATTCGGTTTCCCTATCATTATCAATATGGTTGAAGAAAGGAAAAGATTTATTGACGAATCCCTGAAGAGTGCCAAGGAAGCCAATGCAAAATTGGCTAACATACAGGCTGAAAGCGAAAGAATACTACAGGAGGCACATCTGAAGCAATCTGAAATTATTAAGGAAGCCAATGCAACACGAGAAGAAATCATCAATGAGGCAAAAAGCAAAGCTTCTTCTGAAGGCATTAGAATCCTGAATGATGCACGCAAACAGATTGAGGCAGAAAAGACAAAAGCTAGAAACGAAAGTAAAGCTGATGTGATAGATCTGTCAATAAAAATTGCCGAAAAGGTACTTGCCAAGGACTTGGAAAAAGACGCCAGACAAAAAGAATGGATTAACAACCTTCTAGATGGGACTACAGAAAAACAATAAAGTCTGAATTGCACTATGGACATCGGAATTGTTTCTTCCCGGTATGCAAAGGCTCTTTTCAAATATGCCAATGAGCATAAAGAAGCAGCCCTGACATATCATGCCATGGACAGATTATGCCTGTCCTTTTCTGAAGTCGAAACATTAAAAGACAGTTTACAGAATCCCGTTTTGGCAGACACCAAAAAGTTCAATCTTCTTGTCATAGCTTCTGGAAACCCAACAGGAAAATGCATCCAAGAATTCTTCCGACTGGTCATTGCCAAGAAACGATTGGAGATGATTCATTACATGGCCATTTCGTATATGGAATTGTACAGAAGAGAGAATCATCTTATCCAAAGTGACTTGACCATTGCAGCAGATTTGGACGAAGACATTGTTGGCCGACTCAAGGAATTGGTAAAAGAACAGACACATTGTGATATAGAATTCAAGGTGACAACAGACAAATCCATTATCGGTGGTTTTATCTTGGATTTTGACAGCATGCGCTACGATGCCAGCATCCAAGGTAAGTTACAGAGAATTAGGAAGCGTTTGTTATCTACCCGATAATCATCCTGTATCAATAGAAATTATTAGATTATGCCAGATAAAATCAAACCAAGTGAAGTATCTGAAGTTCTCTTCCGTGAACTTCAAGATATCCAAGATGATATCCAGTATGAGGAAGTCGGCAAAGTTCTGCAGGTAAGTGATGGTACAGCACGTATCTACGGCTTGAAGAACGCTACCGCCAACGAGTTGCTGGAATTCGAGAACGGCACCATGGCAATCGTATTCAACTTAGAAGAAGATAATGTGGGAGTCGTTCTAATGGGACCGAGTGAAAATATCAAGGAAGGTGACACAGTCAAACGTACTGGACGTATTGCATCCATTGAAGTGAGTACAGAAATGCTCGGCCGTGTCATCAATCCGCTGGGACAACCCATTGATGGAGGTTTACCGATAGGTGGAGAGAAATATGAAATGCCTTTGGACAGAAAAGCTCCTGGTGTTATATACCGCCAACCAGTGAATGAACCATTGCAGACAGGCTTGAAAGCTATCGACTCCATGGTCCCAATAGGTAGAGGACAGCGCGAATTAATTATCGGTGACCGTCAAACAGGTAAGACTGCTATTGCCATAGACACCATTATCAACCAGAAAAGCAATTATGATGAAGGCAAACCAGTCTATTGCATTTATGTGGCTATAGGCCAAAAGGCATCAACTGTTGCTAGTGTTGTCAATACGCTAAAGGAATACGGTGCTATGCCCTACACTATTGTAGTTTCAGCAACTGCTTCCGACCCTGCATCTCTATTGTATTATGCACCTTTTGCAGGAGCAGCTATTGGAGAATTTTTCCGCGATCGTGGCGAGCATGCATTGGTTATCTATGATGACTTGTCCAAACAAGCTGTTGCTTATCGTGAGTTATCACTTATTCTAAGACGTCCTTCAGGAAGAGAGGCTTATCCGGGAGATGTTTTCTATCTACATTCTCGTCTATTGGAGCGTGCAGCGAAGATGAATGCAGAGCAATCTGTTGCTGAAGGAATGAATGACTTGCCTCTCTGCATGAAAGGAAAGGTCAAAGGAGGAGGTTCCTTGACAGCTCTACCTATCATTGAGACCCAAGCTGGAGACGTGTCCGCATATATTCCGACTAATGTGATTTCAATTACCGATGGCCAAATTTATCTAGATACCAACTTGTTCAACAGAGGTTTCCGTCCAGCCATTGATGTAGGTATTTCCGTGTCACGTGTAGGAGGTTCGGCTCAAATCAAGAGTATGAAGAAAGTAGCAGGAACGCTGAAAACAGATCAGGCACAATATAGAGAGCTAGAAGCATTCTCCAAGTTTTCTTCAGACATGGATGCTGTAACAGCCATGACATTGGACCGTGGACGAAAGAACAATGAATTGTTGGTACAACCACAATATTCCCCTATGCCTGTTGCTGAGGAAATAGCCATCCTTTATTGTGGTACACATGGCTTGTTGGCAGATATTCCATTGGAGATGGTTAAAGATTTCCAGCAACAATTTCTTCAGAAGATGCGTTCTGCTTACAAGGAGACTGTACTCGATGTACTCAGTAAGGGGAAATTGACAGAGGAAGTAGAAAGTCTCATCAAAACAGAGGCAAAAAGAATTTCAGAGCAATATATCCATAAATAAGCAAATGTTATGGCCTCACTTAAAGAAGTCAAAAACCGCATCAAGTCAGTAACATCCACCCGTAAGATTACGAGTGCCATGAAACTGGTGGCTTCATCCAAGCTTCATCATGCTCAAGTAGCCATTGAAAGTATGCTTCCTTATCAGAAGAGCCTCAACAAGATAATGTCTACATTTCTAGGAGAGATGAAAGGTGAAATAGAATCTGTCTATGCAGAGCAAAGAAAGGTTCAAAAAGCTGTCATCGTGGCATACTCATCCAACTCCAGTCTTTGCGGAGCTTTCAATACCAACGTAGTGAAGGAAGTAACACAGACAATAGATAGTTTGAAATCGGAAGGTGTCGAAGAAATCCAAGTGATACCTATTGGAGCAAAGATAGCGGAAAAAGTCAGAAAGATGGGGTTTCCTGTACAGGCTGACAATACACATCTTTTGGACAGACCCAATTTCAACGAGGCTGCAAGTATTGCACAAGTTCTGATGGATGCATTCAAGGCCAAGGAGATTGATAAAGTTATCTTGATTTATCATCATTTCCATAATACAGCCAAACAGGTTATGACAACAGAAACTTTTCTGCCTGTGAGTCTTGATGTGGCTGATACTTCCCAACAGTCAGGTCAGGCTGACTATATTGTTGAGCCTTCTAAGGAAGAACTTGTGGCAACACTCATTCCCAGGGTTCTTTATCTAAAGATTTACACAGCCTTGCTTGACAGTTGTGCCAGCGAGCATGCGGCAAGAGTAATTGCCATGCAGACTGCAACAGACAATGCAGATGAACTTCTGCATGATTTGACTCTTACCTACAACAAGACACGTCAGGCTGCCATTACAACAGAACTTCTGGATATTGTTGGAGGTTCCTTCCAATAAAATTCGGACTATCTTTTTGGGATTCCAATTATTCTTAATACCTTTGACGGGCTGAAAATAATCAAGCCCGTCAAAATGTTTTAAACAAACACATAAGTGATAGAACATAACATCAACATACGCAAGCAGACCAATGCCTTTGCCATGTATTATGGCTTAGTATTCGGTATTATTTGGTGTATTCTGTTTTTTATGCTGGTCTCTCCACAAGAAGTCTTACGAACACTTGCAGGCCTGCTCTTCTTTTCCGTTCCTTTTATTGGCTTTTTTATTGCACGTCATTTTAGAAAGACAGTCAAGAATGATGGAGAAATCAATTACTGGAGGGGATTCTGGTTTAGTTTGCTCATGTACATATACGCATCTGCAATATTAGCATTGTTTGCCTATCTATATTTCCGTTTTCTTGATAATGGTGCATTTGTTGAGAGCAACCTTAAAGTCCTATCTCGTCCTGAAATCAAGAAGCTACTGGAACAATCTGTCATTTCTGAAGGCAGAAATGCGTATGACGAAATGCTGTCAGCCTTACAAAATATTACTCCCCTTGCAGTAACAGCATCTGTCATCAATTTTAGTTCGTTTATTTCTATACCTTTGGCATTAGTAACCTCACTATTTGCCATGACCCGAAAAAGAAAATAATAAGTGCATCTGCTCAATCTAAGATATGAATATTAGTATTGTAATCCCTCTTTATAATGAGGATGAAAGTTTAAGAGAACTTCACGCATGGATTCATAAAGTATGCGAAGCCCATAGCCTGACATACGAAGTCATTTTCATTGATGACGGCAGTACCGACTCATCATGGAAAGTTATAGAAGATTTGTCTCAGAACAACAACAATGTAAAAGGTATCCAATTTAGAAGGAATTACGGAAAATCTGCCGCATTGTACTGTGGATTCATTAAGGCACAGGGTGACGTAGTCATCACTATGGATGCAGACCTTCAAGATTCTCCTGATGAGATTCCCGAATTGTATAAAATGATTACTGAAGACCATTATGATTTAGTGTCAGGTTACAAGAAGAAGAGATATGACCCACTGTCTAAAACTATTCCAACAAAATTATTCAATGCAACAGCCAGGAAAGTTTCCGGCATCCATAATCTCCATGATTTCAATTGTGGATTGAAAGCCTATCGGAAAGATGTTGTGAAAAGCATTGAGGTATATGGAGAGATGCACAGATATATTCCCTATTTGGCCAAGAATGCTGGCTTCACCAAAATCGGAGAGAAAATAGTGCATCATCAAGCTAGAAAATATGGTAGCACAAAGTTCGGTGGACTTAACCGTTTTGTCAATGGATATTTGGACTTGCTCTCTCTTTGGTTTCTCAATACATTTGGTCGCAAACCCATGCATGTGTTCGGATTCTTAGGCTCACTGATGTTTTTCTTCGGATTAATTGCCAGTATTATTGTGGGAGGCTCCAAATTATATGCTTTAGCCGAAGGAATAAAAGCACCACTTGTCACTGATTCCCCCTACTTCTACATCGCTTTGACCATGATGCTAATGGGTACACAGATGTTTCTTACAGGGTTCATCGGAGAACTAGTCAGTAGAAACGCTTCTGAACGAAATGAATATCATATCAAGAATGAAATATAGAATCAGACATTCTTTTGTCTTGCTTGTATCATTGGCAGGTCTTTTTTTTATGAGCAGTTGCAGTAACAACGATTGTCCGCTGAGCAATATAGTACGTTGTTATTACAGATTCTATCACTCAGAAACAGGACAACCTGCTTCTTGCCCTGATACAGTATCTGTCTGTATTCACGATAGTATTCTACTCAACAAGATAGTCAATGGTAACAGTTTTAATTTGCCAATGAGTTATTCAGAAGAAGAAGATACCATACACATCCTTTTCGAGAACTCAGCAGGCAGAACTATCAGTAGTTTTATCCTGTCTCATAGCAATATCCCTCATTATGAATCTTTGGAATGCGGAACATCCTTTTTTCATAAGATATTAGGTGTAACCCTTCTTCCGTGCTCTACCCCATCACCCATTGATAGCATCGTCATCAGTCAGCCTGATGTCAACTATAATAAAAATGAAAATATCAGAATCTATTTGTCTCTTCCTTAGCATGTTTCTGGTATCCTTGCATGCTGTAGCCCAGAATAATGTATCCCAGCAGTCTGGAACACGCCAAAGAGGAATACAATATGTTGAACCGCAAAAAGAACAGAAAAATGAAAACATTGTATTCTTTCAGGGAATTTCAGCAAGCGTTGATGTAGCCGGAGCCATCATGTATGCGATTGCCAATTATGGGCAATTGGAAGGACAACTTCGTGTTAACTTGAAGAATAAATATTTTCCTGTATTTGAAGCAGGTCTAGGTTATAGTGACCATACAGACAACGAGACAGAACTTCATTTCAAAACACAATCACCTTATTTCAGGATTGGATGTGACATAAATTTCAACAAGAACAAGACAAGCAAGAATAAGATTCTCGGAGGTCTCCGTTATTGTTATACAGCCTGTCAATTTGACCTTGAAGGAAATGACATGACAGATCCTATATGGGGAACTCCTGTACCCTTCCGCTTTACAAATTTGAAAACCAATGTCTCATGGCTGGAATTATCTATCGGTTTAGAAACCCCCATCTATAAAAATCTCTACATGGGATGGTCTGCTCGTTATCGTAGTAGAATCAGCCAAGACAAACCCCAAGTGGGAGAAGCCTGGTATGTACCAGGATTTGGCAAAAACGGTTCACATAATATTGGAGCAACCTTCCAAATTACTTTTGCCTTATAAGGTCTTCTGGGCGGCATATTCCATGCAAAAACGGATTTATATGACAAGAACCTTTTACATCTGTATTGGCATACTCCACATATTGATTGCTTGTCAACAAGGCGAATGTCCTTATCAAAAATCCAGCGGCTATACCTTTGGAACCCAATATCATATCACTTATCAAAGCCCTGTTGCCTATCAGAATGAGATAGAAGAAGTCTTAGCTAGAATCGACGCCTCATTATCCGCATTCAATCCTAAAAGTACTCTCAGTCGTATCAACAAGAATCTAACTCAAGAAGCAGATTCCGATTGTCTCAAAGTCATCAGAATGGCATTAGATATTTCCCAAAAGACAGAAGGTGCATTTGATATTACAGTTGCACCGATGGTCAATGCCTGGGGCTTTGGTTTCAAGAATGCCCAAAGGGTGACACCTGCCACAATTGATTCTTTGAAAAACATTGTTGGTTACCAACGTTTGTCTTGTCAAGGCAATCGGATTAAAAAGTCTCAACCGGAAATTCAACTGGATTGTAGTGCCATTGCCAAAGGCTATGCATGTGAAGAAGTAGCCAGAATGCTGGAAAACAAAGGCATAGAAAACTATCTTGTAGAAATAGGAGGAGAAATCCAGGCAAAAGGTATCAATCAGTCCCATAAGATATGGAATATTGGCATTGCAGTACCTGAGGAAGATTCATTAGCAGATTCGTCCTCACCTGTTATGACAATCCTATGCATTACAAATGCTGGTATTGCCACTAGTGGTAATTATCGCAATTTCTATTATAAAGATGGAAAGAAATATGCACATACTATTGACCCTCGTACTGGTCATCCTGTTCAACATAGTATTCTTTCATCAACAGTCATTGCCCCTACTTGTGCTGAAGCTGATGCCTATGCTACTGCTTTCATGGTTACAGGATTAGAAAAAGCACAAGACATTCTACAGCATAATAAACATCTCAAAGCATATTTCATCTATTCCAATTCCAAGGGTCAATATCGTATTTGGAAATCTCCCAACATGACACAACAATGATCAACAGCATATCTCTCCAACATTCTCAATTCAGTAAGAGCATCGAAACACTATGCTCACTTCCATTGTTTTTGGGAATCAGCAGAAGTGACATGGAAACCATTCTAGGGACTGTCAAATTTGATTTCAGAAAAATTCCTTCAGGAAAAATCATCTATCATGTCAATGATACTAACCAGCATGTAAATTTGCTATTACAAGGTTCTATCGAAGCATCCCACCGTTCATATGACAATGCCATACAGTTCAACGAAATACTTACAGCCCCTGTGATGATTGGCGCAGATGTGCTTTTCGGTTTCTCTCCTCATCATACACATCAGTACAAGACCAAGAGCGACACCCAATGGATAAATATCAACAAAAAGGAAATCACCAGCAAGTTACTCAATTATGAGATTTTCCGACTCAACCTCATCAATCATCTCAGTCTGACTAAGCAAAAGCAAGAACGTATGCTCTTTGAACCACTTCAAGAAGAACTTCCTAAGCGTTTTGTCCAGTATCTGAAACACAATTTTCTCTATCCCGCAGGTCCGAAATCTCTAGATTGTCGTCAGTTAGATTTAGCCAAAGCTTTACAGAGCAGTTCCCGTAATATTGGTAAAATGTTGGCTAGCCTTTCTGATAAGAAACTTCTCAAGAGCAACCGTTCCCATATCTCTATTCCTATATTCGAGAATCTAATCCAAACCATATTATAGGAAGCTACATCGGAACTGATTTTGGCATGATTTTTGTAAGTCATGACATCAAGAATTTAATCCAAAATAAATATGCAAAAAGGCAGTATAGGGGTTACTACAGAAAACATTTTCCCCGTCATCAAAAAGTTTTTATATTCCGATCATGAAATCTTCCTCCGTGAATTGGTATCAAATGCTGTAGATGCTACACAGAAATTAAAATGTTTTGTTCCCAATGAGGATCTGGGAGACATCACAATTCATATTGATATCAACAAAGAGCAAGGAATCCTTACCATCAGCGATCGTGGTATTGGCATGACTGCAGAAGAAGTTGATAAATACATCAACCAGATTGCATTCAGTGGCGCCAATGATTTTCTAGACAAATACAAAGACCAGACCATTATTGGCCATTTCGGTTTAGGATTTTATTCCGCTTTTATGGTCAGCAAAAAGGTTGAAATTATTACCAAAAGTTTCAAGGAAGGCAGTCAAGCAGTCAAATGGACTTGCGATGGTACTCCTACTTTCGAGATGGTAGAAGCAGACAAAGACGGAAGAGGTACAGATATTATCCTCTATATAGATGATGAATGCAAGGAATTTCTTGAAAAGAACCGCATTCAAGAATTACTTCGCAAATATTGCCACTTTCTCCCTGTACCCGTTGCATGCGGTAAGAAGACACAATGGAAAGACGGAAAGGAAACAGAAACCGATGAAGACAATATCATCAATTCTATAGTTCCTATTTGGACAAAAAAGCCCTCAGATCTCAAAGATGAAGATTACAAGAACTTCTACCATGACCTCTATCCTGGTTTTGACGAACCGCTTTTTTGGATACATCTGAATGTGGACTATCCTTTCAAACTTACCGGTGTTCTATATTTCCCAAAAATCAAGAACAACCTTGAACTTCAAAAAGGAAAAATCCAATTATTCTGCAACCAGGTATTTGTTACCGATTCAGTAGAGAATATTGTCCCCGACTTTCTTACCCTACTTCATGGTGTTATTGATTCACCAGATATTCCCCTCAACGTCAGCCGTAGTTATCTTCAAAGCGACCAGAATGTCAAGAAGATTTCTAAATACATCACCAAGAAGGTAAGCGACCGCTTGGATAGTATTTTCAAGGAAGACAGAAAGGGTTTTGAGGAAAAGTGGGATGATTTGAAACTCTTCATCACCTATGGACTCCTTTCTGAAGAAGGATTCTATGACAAAGCCCAGCAATTCAATTTATTGAAAGATACAGAAGGACATTTCTTTACTTTCGAAGAATACAAAAAATTAATTGAAGAAAACCAGAAAGACAAAGACGGAACTGTTGTTTATCTCTATGCTCAAAATCAGGAAGAGCAATATAGCTATATTGAGGCAGCTAAAGCTAAAGGTTACAATGTCCTGCTGATGGATGGTCAACTTGATAGTGCTTTAATAGGACTACTTGAAGGAAAAATAGAAAAATCTCGCTTTACACGTGTTGACAGTGACATTATTGACAGACTGATACCTAAAGAAGATACTCCTATCAATACACTCAACGAAGAAGACACAGATAGAATCTCTCAGGCATTTCTGTCACAAATGCCTAAACAAGACAAACAACAATTTCATGTAGAGACCCAATCGATGGGCGAGACAGGTTCTCCCCTCACTATAACACAAAACGAGTTCATGCGCCGCATGAAAGATCTCAGCCACATTCAACAAGGTATGGCTTTCTATGGTGAGATGCCTGACACCTATACAGTAGTAGTCAATACAGACCATCCTCTTGTTAAGAAAGTTCTTGAAGATTGCCATCAGGCAACAGATGAATCACTTAAACCTGTTGTTTCGGAAATCAAAGGCCTGCAAGCTCGACAGAGTGTATTAAAAGACCAGCAAAGCAAGAAAAAAGCAGAAGAAGTCACCCAAGAAGAAAAGGATGATTTGAAAAAATGCGCAGATGATATCAACAATCAAGAACTAAAGAAAAAGGAAATCATATCCGCCTTTGCATCAGGCAATAGTATTGTGCACCAGCTTATTGACCTTTCTCTTCTTCAGAATGGTCTCTTGAAAGGAGAAGCTTTGTCAAAGTTTATCAGCAGAAGTATTTCACTGATTAAATAAAAAAATCGACAAAAACCAATTGAAAAATTTGGTCGGTTCAGATTAAAGCTGTAACTTTGCACACGAAATCAAAAGTGATGGCTCCTTAGCTCAACTGAATAGAGCATTTGACTACGGATCAAAAGGTTATAGGTTTGAATCCTATAGGAGTCACTCAAGAGAGAAGGTAATGTCAGAAATGAATTACCTTCTTTTCTTTTACAAGAGATTGGGTTGCTTTCTATTTATGTCTATTATAAGAAACATTCAAAAATAATAATCAGAAATGGTACGTCAAGAAACCCCTGTATTACTTCTTACAGGATATTTAGGAAGTGGTAAAACCACGTTGCTCAATAGGATTCTAGCCAACAAGCAAGGAATCAAGTTTGCCGTAGTGGTCAATGACATTGGCGAAGTAAACATTGATGCCGAATTGATTGAGAAAGGTGGCATAGTCGGTCAAGAAGATGAAAGTCTTGTAGCCTTACAAAACGGGTGTATCTGTTGCACCTTGAAAATGGACTTGGTTAAACAATTGCATGATCTTATTGCTTTGCATTGTTTTGATTACATAGTCATTGAAGCAAGTGGCATTTGTGAACCTGCTCCCATTGCTCAGACCATTTGCTCTTTTCCCAGCATGGAAGCAGAGTTTACCAAAGATGGTATTCCCTATCTAGATTGTATCGTTACTGTAGTTGATGCTTTGCGCATGAAAGATGAATTCGGTAATGGAAATAGTCTTACAAAAGACAATATCGGAGAAGAAGATATAGAAAGTCTCATCATCCAACAAATTGAATTCTGCAACATTGTACTTCTCAACAAGGCTTCCGAAGTATCTCCAGAAGAATTAAATCATGTCAAAGGCATAATCCGTGGTTTGCAACCACATGCGGAAATTATTCCATGCGACTTCGGCAATATTGAATTCAACAAGATTCTGAATACCAATTTGTTTGAATTTGACAAAGTAGCATCATCTGCTAGATGGATGGAAGAGATTGACCATCATATAGAAGAAGATGATGATAATGACGATGACCATCACGATCATCATGAACATCATCACCATCACCATCACCACGAAGAAGGAGAAGCCGAAGAATATGGTATCAGTACCTATGTCTATTACCGCAGACAGGCGCTAGATATTGTCGGATTTGACGAATTTGTTGCCCGCAAGTGGCCCAAGGGCATTATTAGGGCAAAAGGAATTTGTTATTTTGATGATGAAAGAGATATGTGCTATATCTTTGAGCAAGCAGGAAAGCAGGTGACCATAAGAAAAGCTGGTCAATGGTATGCCACCATGCCTGCAGACGAACTTGAAGAACTCTTGTCAAGAGAACCTGGACTTAGAAAAGACTGGGATGACAAATATGGAGACCGAATGCAGAAGATTGTCTTTATTGGTCAACATATCGACAAGAAAGCCATTGCAGATACACTTGACAAGTACCTCATCCCATAATTTCTTTAGAAAAAATCCAATTTTGCCCCTAGCGAAAGACTCAATACATCTTTCAACGACAAATATGAATTGGGTACATAGCTGGCCAGATAAAGGTCGCATGTACTCAATTCGTAGTATAATGATAGGCTATTCCCGTGACGACGTTTCTTACTGGGAATATTATAGCGCAATCTTTCCCCGATAAATACGTGAATACGAAATTTTGAGGAAAATCCATAATACCGCTTCGGATACTTGGAAGGTTCTTTGTACCAGAACTGATGACCCATTATGGTATTAAAGAACATTCCACACGATAACGGCTCAAATTCCCAATCATCGACCACCTGGATACGAAATGGTATATACGATTGTTTCAGCGTCAGAGACACTTTGGGATTTCGGGTATAGAACTTAGGAATATAACCTACAAAAAAATCTGTTTCCCAAACACGTTCTTCTTTTCCATAATGCCATCCCACTCCAGCCGAAACCATTCCGATACTTCCTGCATATTGGATTTTCATCTGATTAGGTATAAGGCTTTTCCAGAATCGCTCATATTTTTCAATGCGTAGTCTATATTTTTCATTCAAAAGCATCATACTATCCGTTGAAATCTCACCCGCTTGCTTCACTTTGTTTATCGAATCGTTCTTGAGCATCCCAATAGCAGAAACAGATACTGAGAAAAGCATTACCGTCATAAGCACCATTCTATATTTCCACCAATTCATAATCATAGCTGTCTCTTGTAATGGTGTATAACATATAACTCTTTTCTTTGGCTGATGCGCACTCAAAATAGGGGACTCCATTTTCAAATGGATAATGTACACCACTATGATGACCATGTCCTGACAAACAGAATATTAAATCAGGATATTTTTCTATCATGTATTTGAAATAATTGCTTACATTGTTATTGAATTGTTCACTGCCAGGAATTGCATGCATGGCAACAACTGTTCTAGTTACTTCAGGTGTCAGTAATGATATATCTTTCTCTATAAACTGAAAATCAGGAACTGCCGTAGAATAGTCATATTCAAATGCATTGGTGTTCAAACCGACGAAATGAAGAAATGATGCATTAAAACTGAAATTCACGTCTCCAAATACAGTTAAAAATATATCCTCTCCCGTTCCAAGGCAGTCATGATTCCCTATAATGCATACGTAGGGTATCTGAAGTTTCTGATAGATATCTCTCATCCACATAAACTCTTTTGTCATGCCAAAGTCTGTATGGTCTCCAGTATGGATAACAAAATCCACGTCTGTTCGTCCATTGATGGCTTTTACCAGCAGTTCCGTCTCGTCATACCATCGTTGTGTGTCGCTGATGTGGACTATCCTGATGGTATCCTTATCTCTGCAGTTGCGTTCAATGAGTGGGATGTTTTGTGCATTGATTCCTTTCGCACCTTTAACTCTCCCGTCATATGGATGGTAATCCACCAAATCACAGGAAGCAATACATATAGTACATATTATCCCAATAATTCGAATAGTGTACATTCTCTTCATGGGGGCAAAATTACGTCATTGACAATGATTATCCCATATCTTTTTCTCTTATAAAATAGTCATTTCCTCCTTACCCGACTACTTTATCCAAGATTCTTTTCTATCTTTGCAATATGAAATCTGTCTACCCTATCCTTATCTGTATAATGTGTCTGATGACAATAGCCCATGCTGTCATCCCTCATCATCATCATAAGGAGAGAATCTATCTGCTCCTGGGAGACAGTCATGAAGAGTCATCAGATCAAACTGGCTCTTCTCATCATTCATGTCACCATAATAATACTCTTCAGGTATGTGCCGTACAAGACATTCAGAATGATAACAGATCATCCCTCATTGTCCCCATTTCTGTTATCACTCCTCTTCTTCATGTCTGGACATATCTAGATACAGAATCGCTTCAAGTACAAAGATTCAGTTGGGTCAGTAGTTTGCCCTTGCCCCCTACCCTTTTTCATCAAGGGCTACGAGCGCCTCCTGTATTATAATCCATTAGCATGTAAGAAAAGTCAGATGTTGATTCTGACCTTTCTGCCATGGTCATAGTTGACAATGGCTATTTTTTCATTTCAATCATTCATTCGAAAATTTTTCAACGCATCAATATGAAACCCTTTATCCATTTCATCTGCATTCTTGCCAGTTCACTGGCTCTCTTCTCATGCGGTGATCATCATCACCATGACGAAGATCATCATGCACATCTGTTGTCATACTGTACTTATAGCGATAGCATAGAAATGTTTCTAACTGCGTCTCCTATATTTGTTGGCGAAGAAACTCATCTGACAGCCCATTTCACCTCGTTGGCTAACTATAAACCCGTATCTGATGCCAAAGTAGACATCACAGTCGTTTCCCAAAGAGCCAATAAGCATAAGTTGGATGCCCATTGTACAGCCGATGGTATCTATTCCGCCTGTTTTACTCCCCAACATGCAGAAAATGTTACCATTACCATCCATATGACCGATGCCCATGGCAAGAAACACGTATTTAATCTGCCTGAAAAAATATTTGTTGCTGCAGATGAAGAAGCAGCCGAGCACTATGCTGAAGAACGTGAAGTGGAAGCTATCTCTGCAGTCCATCTTCCTAAGGAAATAAGTTGGAATATGGATTTCTCCGTTGAGACACCTCGCATGTTACCTTTAGGCGATGTTATCCATACTGTCGGGAAAATACTTCCGGGTCAAAGTGATGAAATGGACATATGTGCCAGTGTAAGCGGCAAAGTCATATTGGGCAGTCGTTCGCTTACAAGCGGTCAGCCCATTTCCCAAGGACAGACCATTTGTACCATTGATGCTACCGGTACCGCCTCTGACAACTTATGGGTAGAGATGGAAAAAGCCACGGCAGAATACGAAAAATGCCGTAAGGAATACCTGCGCATCAGCCAACTGGCCCATGACCGTCTAGTCACCGCCACCCAGTTAGAGGCTGCCAAACGTGATATGGACAATGCAAGTGCAGTCTACAACAATCTGAAGAAACATTTTTCTTCCGGTAAACAATACTTGAGTGCACCCGAAAGTGGCTTTATCAAAAATCTATACGTTCGCAGTGGTCAATATGTTACAGAAGGTACCCTGATTGCTACTATTTCCCAATGTCGTTCTTGGTTGCTTCAAGCAGAGGTTTCCCCTGGTAGCCTTCAGTATCTGCACAATTATTCAGATGCTACCCTTCGTCTCCCCAACAGTTCGCAAATGGCAGTTAGTTTGAAATCATTAGGAGGTCATCTTGTCAGTATTGGGAAACAAGTCAACGAAGGCAACACTCTTGTGCCTGTTGTCTTTTCAATGTCATCTATCGGACATTTTGTTCCTGGAGTATGGCTCGACATGTATATCAGCACCCAGTCATCTGACTCTCTTCTTACAGTTCCATCTCAAGCTGTTATGGAAGAAATGGGAACCTATTTTGTCTTCGTCCAACTCACCCCCGAACTCTTTGAAAAGAGGTATGTAAAAATTGGAGCGACTGATGGTTTGCATACCACTATCCTTGAAGGAATTCTGCCCAATGACAGAATTGTAACGAAAGGAGCTGTACAACTGAAACTGCAGCAATCCTCTGGAACTGTTGACCCTCACGCAGGTCATAATCACGGATAACTGATACCTATCCTATATTTTCATACCTAAATAATATTTCATGCATCAATACCATATCTATGATTGATTCCATTATAAGGTTTTCCCTTCAGCATAAATGGTTTGTCCTTTGTGGAGTTATACTCATCATTTTCGGAGGAGTATATTCATCACATAAGATGGACATTGACGTTTTTCCCGACCTTACTGCACCTACTGTAGTTGTCTTGACCGACTGCAACGGCATGGCATCTGAAGAAGTTGAAAAACTAGTTACATTTCATATTGAGACTGCTGTCAATGGAGCTTCCCATGTTCGTCGTGTGCGTTCGTCTTCCTCCTATGGAGCCTCGTTTGTATGGATAGAGTTTGATTGGGGTACAGACGTCTTCAAGGCCCGTCAAGTCATCAGCGAAAAACTTGTCACAGTCAGTGGCAAACTTCCTACTGGTATCTCGCCTCAATTAGCACCTCAGTCTAGCATTATGGGAGAGATTTTGTTTGTCGGTCTTCAAACCAATGACAGTATAAGCCGTACTCTACCCCATCCTACTAACCAAATGGAACTGCGTTCTTTGGCCGATTGGGTTGTAAAGCCTTCCATATTGGCTACTGGTGGTGTTTCACAAGTGACAGTCATCGGGGGGGATAACAAGCAGTACCAAGTTCTGGCTGACCCCATGCTTCTACACGCTCATCAGGTAAGCCTGCAGGAACTCACAGATGCTGTTGCAGGTATGCAGCACAATGCAGAAGGCGCTGTGATACGTGAGTTCGGTAATGAATATGCCTTACGATACATCGGACGAACAGAGGACATTACCCAAATGAGCAAGACTTTAATAAAGATGTCGCCCTCAGGCAGTCCCATTACCATCGGTGATGTAGCTACTATTACTGTAGGAAGTGCACAGAAGACGGGTTATGCCTCGCTCAATGCACATCCTGCCGTACTTCTTTCTATCTCCAAACAGCCCAATGTGAATACACTTGAGGTAACACGTCAGATAGAGGAACGTCTCGAAAATATCAAACGTTCACTTCCTGATGATGTTACTATGGACACCCATATATTTCGACAGGGAGATTTCATTGAAGCTTCTGTCAGCAATGTACGCAATGCTTTGCTGGAAGGTGCTGTTCTTGTTGTTCTGATTCTCTTCTTGTTCTTGGGTTCTTTCCGCACTACTCTCATATCTGTCACAGCCATTCCCCTCTCCTTGTTAGGCACATTGATTGTTTTGTATTGGATGGGGCTGGACATCAACACTATGACATTGGGTGGTATGTGTATTGCTATCGGTAGCCTTGTAGATGATGCCATTATAGATGTGGAGAATGTTTACAAGCGTCTGCGTGAAAATCATGTTAAGAAGGAGGCAGAAAGACTGCCTGTCATGCGTATTGTATTTGAAGCATCCAGTGAAATTCGCTCTTCCGTCCTTGGAGCAACTCTGATTGTCATCATTGCCTTTGTTCCAATGTTCTTTCTCAGTGGGATGGAAGGCAGAATGCTCAAGCCTTTGGGCATTGCCTATTTGGTATCTCTGGTCATGTCACTGCTCGTAGCCATGACGGTTACTCCCCTATTCTGTAGCCGCATTCTGACAGGCTCCCAATATCTTAAAAGACAAGAAAAGGAGAAATTCACCTCTAGATTTCTTAAAAACCATTATCGCAAAGGATTACAGTGGGCTCTCAGTCATAGTCGTTTGGTTGTTCTTCCTATAGGATGTCTGTTTGTAGCAGCCCTACTTTCCATGTTCACCTTAGGTTCCAGCTTCCTTCCTGATTTCAATGAAGGCTCTTTAACTATATCAGCAGTCAGCAAACCCGGTATTTCTCTTGAGGAAAGCCAAAAGATAGGCAATCATTTAGAAAGATCTCTTTTGAAAATACCAGAAGTAAAAAGCACAGCTCGGCGTACAGGTAGAGGGGAACTGGATGAACATTCCCAAACTTCCCACTCGGCAGAAATCGATGTCAATTTCCATCCTTCCAATCGTTCGAAAGAAGAGATTCTGAAAGACGTACGTTATCAGTTGGCCAGTGTCCCTGGAGTTGTTACGTCAGTAGGTCAACCCCTTGGTCACCGCATTGATCATATTCTTTCTGGAACACGTGCAAGTATTGCCATCAAACTGTTTGGCAATGACTTGGGTGTAATGCAATTACTAGGTCAGCGTATCCAGCAAACCATCAAAGATGTTCCTGGACTTGTGGACCTCAATATGGAACAACTTTCTGAAACTCCCCAACTTGCCCTGAAGCCTATTCCAGATGCTATGAACCGTTATGGAGTTACCCAACAGGATATAAGCCGTACAGTAACCATGGGTTTCGGAGGAGAAAAGATGGGTGAGGTCTATGAAGGGCAACGCTCATACGATTTGATAGTACGCTTTCCCCATTATTACACCCAGTCAGCTGAAGGGGTAAAGAAATCGTTGGTTGACAGCAAGACTGGCACTATGGTACCATTGGAGGAAGTATGCAAAGTGGAGTCTTCCTTTGGACCTGGTACAATTACACGTGAAAATGTACGTCGCAAACTAGTCATTTCAGCCAATGTGTCAGGACGTGATGTAGGAAGCGTGGTAAAAGATATACGCAAAGCAATAGATCACAACATTACCCTGCCCCAAGACTACAACATAGAATACGGAGGACAATTTGAGAATGCCCAGAGAGCATCCCGCACACTCTTCATAGCTACACTCATGGCAATCATAGTTATTTATCTGCTCCTGTTTAGTGAATTTCGTCAATTTTCATTGGCGGCACTAGTTATGGCAGGGCTTCCCATGGCACTCATTGGAGGTGTGGCAGGCCTTATCCTTTCCTCTCAATCACTTTCCATTCCCGCCATCATAGGTTTTATCACCCTGTTTGGTATGGCTGCCCGTGGCGGTATCCTGTTAGTGTCACGTTATCTTACCCTTCAACATGACAATCATATGTCACTTGACGAAGCCATCATTAATGGTTCTTCCGACCGTCTCAACCCCATACTGATGACAGCCATGACCTCTGCACTAGCCTTAATTCCACTTGTTGCAGGAGGAGATCAGGCAGGAAATGAAATCCAGCGTCCCATGGCCATTGTAGTATTGGGAGGACTCATATCGTCCACCTTGCTCCTTCTCTTTGTAGTACCTGTCCTCTACAGATGGCAAGCAGATAGAAAAAACAAAAAACAGATTAGCCCCTTACATGCCATGAAACCCACTATCCTTACCCTATTGGCCGCTGTCTTCTTCTGTACCATTCCAACAAAAGCACAGTCTCCAGCTATTCAGCAGATTCTGAAAAAGGTTGAAACTCAAAGCACTCGTCTGTTGTCAGCCAGACAACATGCTGATGCCCGTAAGAACGAAGTCCGACAGGACAATACGCTGCCTCCACTGGAAGCCGGTGTTGGTCTCTTGTCAGGAACTCATCATGAAGGAAAACGCTATGATGTAAGTCTCTCACAGTCTTTTGAATTCCCATCGGTGTATATCCATCAGAAGAAGCTTATCCGACAGCAACAACAACAAGCAGACATCCTCTATCTGAACGAGCGACAGAATCTTCTGCTTGACGCCTATTGTGAATGTTTGAATGTAATAGGGTGTAATCTGATGGAAAAACACCTTTCATCAGATCTTCAGGAAAGTCGCAGAATGGCCACAGCTGTATGTGCCCTGTACCAAAAAGGAGAGGTCACAGAATTGGACAAAAGACATGCCCTGCGCGACACGGTTTACTATCACAGCGAATGGATGCGTGTCAAGACGATGAAAGCCACTCATCTGGAACGCCTCAAACTGCTGTGTGGCAACGAACCCGTAACACTTTCTGATACATTGTTTCCTACACATATTCTGCCTCAGCAATTTGATACATGGCTGAAAACCCAGTGTACGAGCCATCCTATGATACAATGGGCTGAAGGTAATGTGAGAGAACAGGAATTATTGTTCAAGACTGCCAAAGCCCGGGCTCTACCTGGTATCGGTCTGGGAGTGATGAGTGAGAAAACAGCAGAAGAACATTATCAAGGAGTCACAGTCAACCTTCAGATTCCATTATGGGGAAGTCGTCAGCGAATACAGACGGCACGGAAATACCAAGAAGCTGCCAGTTCGGAGATGAAAGCAGTCAGAGAAGAGATTCTTAATGCACTACGTTCTAGATTTCAAGAAGCACTGACTCTTCAAAACGCTGCTTGTTCCTACAGAAATACCCTTGAAGCTAATCCTACCGATGCCCTACTCAAAAAGTCTTTAGAGTCTGGTCAAATCAATATGGTCACTTATCTACAAGAGAAGCAACGGGGGCATGAGATGTATGAAAAGATGATTGAACTCGAACGTGACTTCGCCATTGCTGTCGCCAACTTACAGGCTACAGAACTATTCAGTACCAGTCGCTAAGCCAACTATTTTGATATTATTGACAGCTGAAGCAGAAAGTGAAATTCTGACTTTCTGCTTCAGCTGTTCGTCTTATAGGTTATGCCTATCGGTTTATGACTTAAGCAAGACTCAATAGACCAATATTGGGAAATTAAGTGGAGATTGTGTGATATGACTCTATCTATACATTGTGGTAATTGGAGTATATGCTAGCGCTACCTCTATTGACAAGAATGCCTCAAAGACTCGCAGAAGTCCTCATAACTGGTACTGCCTTTGAAACTAATTGACTTTTTTGAGGCATCACACTATCCCATTCGAAATGACTATTGCGTCAGTATATCTTGTCCATTTTCATCCTTGGTTCCAATACATAGGGAGGACATGCTTGTATGCACGCAGACAGGAATTGCAACGGGATTTGAATGGCTCAGTAGAAAATCAGTGGGGATAAAAATGGCTTAGTAGAAATTGAGTGGGGATTGTATTGAATAATTTTGGCTCAGTAGATAATGGGGGACACTCGTTGAGAACGGAGAAGATATTTGTCGGAAAGACCTCTTCTGGCT
>JALERS010000127.1 GCA_022763905.1 Prevotellaceae bacterium
CGGTGAAGTACAGGCTAGCATATGGCCAGATGTCATGAGGGAACAATGTGCAGAAAAAGGCATCCGTCTCATCTGACCCTTCACAAAAGTAACACACTACAAAATCCCCAATAAGACCCAAGTCTTTGCGGAATAAAAGCATTAGATTTCCTGCTTGAGTTCTATTGCTTATCATGATAATCTGGGTGTGGGAGAGGAGGTAGAGAATATATAACCTTCCCCAAGAGATTATTGGATTGTCTGTCCAGTTCATCTGTCTGTGTCCCCCCAATCGGCTCATTGGAAATTGACTGAGGATTGTATTGAATAACTCTATCCATACATTGCAGCAATTGGGGTATATAGCAAGTGCTCCCCTTCCTATGCCATGAACGACTCAAAGACTCGCAGGAGTCCTCATAAGGACACTGGATCTCATCGGAAAAACAAGTATCTTTTCCGAATCCTCCCAGCTCTATGATGTTACTCCAGATGAATCCACAGACTGGAAAGCAACAGATGGAAAACTTCACCGAAACCCAAGTGGAAAAACTATGATTATACTATGTTTTTGTCCCGTATTACTGCCTCCCAATGCATAGCAGTTAAGTGATTTCTGAAAGTATATTGACTGCTTCCTCTTAGCATCGTCGACTCTTTTGCTGAGAACCGACGATTCTTTTGCTGAGCACCGACGATTCTTTTGCCGAGCACCGACGATTCTTTTGCCGAGCACCGATGAATACTTGGGCCAATCAATCAACTTCATTTCCCAAAGAAGTCTTTTCCTTATTTCTCCAGGCTCTTTTTCTCTTCATCAACTATAGCTACAAGCCTACCCTTGAACTCTAAAACGCAAAAACATCTGTTCAATAATTCAGGTCATTATCATCATAACCCTAATGACCCGATTGAGGATACGACCTATAATTTCATGGAAGCGAAAACTTGAGGCTAGCGGTTTCTTTACCCTTACGAGCCTTGGCCACATAAACCCCACGATGGAGATGAGAAACAGACATACTGACTACTCTACGAACATGGGTAAGCAAACGACCTTGCATATCATACAACCATACATCATCAGCCTCAACACCCAATTCCAACTGTTTTCCACACAGAGCCAGTTGCAAAGATGTGCCAGCATCCTGTACAGGAGAGATACCTACCAGAGGGAAGCCAGTCAGACGATATGCAGCCAATCCATTTCCCGATACATAGACATAGACATGGGCTGTATCACCTCCAGAAGACAATACCACATCAGCCTGCGCATTGTATATACCATTGTTGATGGTACCCAATCCTTCTTGAGGAAGATCCCACAACCACTCCATGGCCGACAAGTTCACATCTTTTTTCGTCTTACCCAAACTGAACTGCCATCCGTCTGTTCCCCGATAGTCACTTCGCGGATATACTACATAGGCATTTTCTCCCATCACAAAGAAGCAGAAACCATTGGCAGCTACTCCATTGCTTTCCGGACAAGCATCACTATTCTTGTCAAACTCACTGGCAAGCATACCCGTAGTCATATCATAGACGATTGGCCAAGACGTGCTACCGTTAATGACGGCATGGGTAGCATCAACAGAAAAGAGACGAGCACATGCACCTGTCTTGGAAACACCGGCAGGAAACTCCTTCAAAGGAAATACTTCTTCATTCACACACAGACCACCAGAGAAGGTCCATTTAAGTACCTGGCTATTGGATGAGAGAGGAGCCAACACTTGAAAGTCACCCTTAACCACATCACCCTTAACCTGACAATAGTCTACACGACCCGTTGTTACCTTACTACTGCTACAGGAAGCTCTCAATACTACAGATCCGTCCAAAGGATTGACTTGATAGATAAGAATAGGCTGGCTACCAATTTTGATAACCTGGTTAGCAACTAGCAGATGGCCGGCATCATCATGGAGCACATCATTACAGGGATACATAGGACACTTCACAGAATCATTCAGGGGAAGAACACCGTAACAGGCCCCAGTCACTGCATCATAACGCTGCAGGTAACAGGAAGCAGTAGATGAATTTCCGCTGCGACCTACTACATAAAGAGTATCGCCCAATGCACAGAAACCGCGATTGAGACTTCCATCTTGTTGGAAGGACAAGTTAGACCACGGAGCCTCTACACTGCGTATCCAGCGATTTTCAAGTTTCAGTCCGTCATAGACTGCATAGGGCTCGTTTTCCCGTTTTCTGACATATCCTTCTTCAATAACCGGAGCACCTATCACAAAAGTACCTATAGCCGAACTACGATCTTCACAACCAGATTTATGACCTATGACACGCCAATAGAAAGTACCTGGATACATATCCTCCAATAGAACAGAATAGGCAGTATGGCCATTGACAGAGGTCCATCCTGAAGTGGCATTCACCTGAAGGTCAGAGAAATCGCGACTTGAAGAAACCTGTAGGATATACCCATCTGTCTCCTCGGAATGCCACTGTAGAGTAAAATCAGCAGAGATACGCTCCCCTTCCTTGGGATTATCCAGAACAGGACGAGAAACAGGCTCCAAAGGATTGTCCCTAGTTGTACGTATAGCATATTCATTGCCATAACGGTCTACAACGGTCACTGCAAAATAATAACCACTACGATAGTCAGAAGGAATCGTCCATGAGGGTGAATAAGTGACCGCAACAAGATAGGTAGCTGAAAGTCCTTTGTTGTCTCCCATAACCACATCCTTGTCTTCTGGAATAGCATAGACAGCATAACGAACATCCTCTACCCCATCCCACAACAACTGAGTTCCGTCTACACGCAGATGAAACACCTTTTCCTGAGGAAAGACAGCCTTCCAATTGATAGCAGGAGTCAATGCCTTATAGCCGAATACCTGACCATGAAGATACTCTCCTAAACCCGAAGCTTTGCTTCCATTGACATAGGCAGTAGAATAAAGAACAGCGCCAGGAGCAGCATTCTCACTATAAGTACGTGAATAGCCTATCTGCTTCACATAGTCAGCCCACTCGCTCTCCACATTATTGGAAGCTGTACCTAGTTTGGAAATGGAATGACTGGCATAATGATGACGTCCAAAATGAGCTGCAACATACGACCACCACTTTGTCATAGGACCAAAAGGATTGGTGCTATGGGTGGTCCCCCAATAAATCTGTGGAGAAATATAGTCAACTGTACCCTCTTTCAACCATGCTACAGGGTCAGAAAAGATACCATTATACTGCCAGTCACTGGCTACAGGACAAGGTTCAATGCCATGCTTAGCTGCCACAGAAGCAGAAGTACATGCAGCTCCTGCGGGAGAAATACCAAACTTCATGCCTGGACGTACATCCTGTATCATATTATATACATCAGCAACCATCTGATTGACATTAGCCCGACGCCAGTCTCCCATACTCAAAGTAGTACCTGATGAGAGCCACAGAGTATAATCAGCCGCCTGGCTGGTAACAGGAATTCCGTTAGGATAGAAATAGTCATCAAATACAATCCCATCTACATCATACTGGACAGCAATCTCCCGACATACATCTACAATGCGTTGGCGCACCGATTCTAATCCAGGATTGAGAATGGTGGTAGTTGCCGATGATGTGGTATACGTAAGTAACATTCCTGCATCCTTCAACTGCTGATCCTGCGTTGTAGACCAACCAGATGTAGATGTAGACCAACGATAAGGATTGACCCAAGCATGACACTCAATTCCTCTTTTATGGCACTCGCTGACAGCAAATGCCAATGGGTCCCAACCAGGATCAAGACCACGGGTACCAGTAAGGTAACTAGACCATGGCTCATAACTTGATTTGTACATAGCATCACACATGGAACGCACTTGGAAATAAATCGCATTGAAATTCTGCGACTCCAAACGATCCAAATAGTCGGTTAATTGCTTCTTCTGAGCCGTAATTGCCGACGAAGAATTACCACGCGTAGAAGGCCAGTCAAGACAATAGACAGTGGCCATCCAAACGGCACGCACCTCCCGCTTAATAGGTTCAGAATTGGCACACAGGATACCAGGGCATGAAAGGGTCAGGAGAAGAATACAGAGAGAACGTACTAAACATCGTTTCATAATCGGGAAATAAATGATGGATGGTTTTTGTTGATATACAAAATTAAATGAAACTAATGAAATCAAACAGATTTCTTCGTAATTATTTCATCACTAACTATATCCCCCCAATCGCCCATTAGCAACAGGTTAATTATGACTAGTATCAGAGAACAGATATTGTTGTTCTTTAATAGAGCATAGTAGGAGCCGTTGTAAGCGGAAACAGCGAACAGACAGACGACACAAAAATAATTGGCGTCACCTGAGTTACAAAAAGAAAGTTGGCGCACAACAGACACGTGACCACTTGAGGTTTCTCGTCTTGACAAACCAGTTAATGTTAAATTAAATCTACAACACCATCACGCAAAAAACATCATACGCATAGCGCCCTTTTAAGGGCTCAGTAGATAATGGGGGTGGGACACTCGTTGAGAACGGAGAAGATATTTGTCGGAAAGACCTCTTCTGGCTTCCCGGAAGATATCAACAGGGAGGATGAAGTCACTCTTACATCTGTCTCTTGCGTTCAGCCTAGGCTGAACGCTCAAATATATTGATTGAAA
>JALERS010000072.1 GCA_022763905.1 Prevotellaceae bacterium
TTTCAAATGGCAAATGAGGAATAAACTGCCTTTACAGAAACAGAGCAGGATGGTAAGAATATCCAGTGCCAATCATCTGGAAATGGTATTTCAATGAATGGATTTTTCCTGCTCCCCCACGAAATATCTTCTGAACCGAAAAAAGTGTGCAATTTTTTTTGCAGAATATTTGGTTTGTATCAATTTTTCTCTATACTTTTGCAGTGTACTAGAAAAGTAGTACACTAGTAAAGCTAAATATCAAGATAATAGAGCATGATACAGATTAATCAATGTAATTTCAGTTATCCCGGCACTAAGAAGAAGGTGTTTGAGAATTTTTCGTTGACCATCGGGAAGGGTGGAATATACGGACTATTAGGAAAGAACGGTAGTGGAAAGTCTACCCTTCTTTATCTGCTGTCGGGTCTTTTGCACGCACAGTCAGGTGAAGTGATGATTAATGGATGTAATATGCGCTTGCGTAAGGCGTCTGTTTTGGCAGATATATTCATTGTGCCGGAAGAGTACACCCTGCCTTCCATGTCATTGAAGTCCTTTGTGCGCATGCAAAGTATGTTTTATCCTCGTTTCAGTGAGACGCAGTTCTATGGTTGTTTGAACGATTTCGGTCTTTCTGCTGACTTTCATATGCGGGAACTGTCCATGGGACAGAAGAAGAAAGTATACATGAGTATGGCTCTTTCTGTGGGTACTTCCTTGGTACTGATGGATGAACCTACTAACGGGCTGGACATACCTTCCAAGAGTCTGTTCAGGAAAGTGGTTTCCGCCAATATGCGCGACGAGAGTACTTTTCTCATATCTACCCATCAGGTACATGATATAGAGGCATTGCTGGACCATGTTATCATTATTTCTCCTCAAGGAGTGTTACTGGATAGCAGTGTGGAAGATTTGTCCCGCCGTTATGACTTCCTTACGTTATCGCCGGGTGAAGATACAACAGATGCCATCTATGTAGAACCTTCCTTGCTGGGATGCAAGGCAGTCTTTCCTCACAAGGAGGGAGGAGAGGAAACTCCAGTAGATATAGAATTGCTATTCAGTAGTCTGACTAATGGAAATGTATAACCCTCTAAATCCGTAGTTATGAAAAATTCAATCGAATTCAGTTTTACACGTATGGTGCATGTTGCCGACTGGTATGCATCGACTTATAAGTCGGATTGGATCAAGTCATTTTTTATTTATTATTTTGTCTTGTCGGTGGTGTACCTCATCAGTTCTTATTTCTCAGGTTCTGCAGCACTTCCTTATCAGGTGGTGATAGCTGCACTTGTGCTGACATTCATATTCATGGTGCAACCTTCTAAGGTGTTGTCGTTTTTCCGTACACGTCAGCAAAGGATGGATTTGCTCATGTTGCCAGCTTCCCAATTGGAGAAGTTTGTAGTGGTTTACTTGTTTTCCGGAGTAGGTATGTTGCTGTTGGCCTTTTTGGCCATATTTCTAGCTGATGCTACAAAAGTGGCTGTAAGCTATCTATTTCATTGGGACAATGCAGAATGGATGATGACATGGTTGGGCAGCCAAATGCATGATAAATCCTATCAAGCGATGGGGAATACGTGGTTAGCAAATATGTTGTGTATATGGCTACATAGTCTGTTCCTCTTGGGTGGAGTCTTGTTTCGACGCTATGCCTGGATTATTACCACCTTGCTGGTTGCAGGTTTCGTGTTTTTGGGTGCTTGGTTGTCTATAGAGGTATTCCAGTGGGTGATATCAGAGGGTTACTACATAGAGATTACCAATTTAACAGCCCTTCTCGTATCTGTCACAGTGTTGTTGGCTCTACTGACTATAGTGAATTTCGTTGTTTCTTACATCTTGTTCTGTCGTATGCAGGTTGTCGGACGTAAATGGTGCAACTGCTAAAATCACAAAATATAATTTACTTGTTTCAAATCATTTCATCATGGTACAGCTTAATCGTATTTTTATTATCATAGCTACTGTTTGTTCTGTAGTGTTTTCGAATTCCTGTACAATAAGGAAGGTTGAATCTGGCCCGTTGGAAAGTCGTACGGTTCAGTATGCGCCTTTCCATTCGTTGGAAGTCAAGGGCTCCATTCAGGTAGAGTATACGGAAGGACCTGTTCAACCGGCTGTCATAGAGGCAGACGAAGAGACACTGGAGCGTGTCAGTATGGAGGTAAAGGATGGTCATCTTACAATTGGTCTCAAGGATGGTAATTCCATCTGCATTGGTAAGTCCCAACCTGTCAAGGTTACCTTGTCGTCCCTCTGCCTTGACAAGATTGTCATGAGTGGCAGCGGCGGTATCAAAGTCATGTCTCCCCTGCATTCGGACTCTTTAACGATAGTTGTTGCAGGAAGTGGAACAGCAGAGATGGATAGTGTGTTATGTAGAGGAAGTTTTATTGCAAGTATCGCAGGCAGTGGCACTATAAAGGCTGGTTATATCCAGGCTGCGACCGCAGACCATGACATAGCAGGCAGTGGTGAGATAGAAGTGGTCGAGAAGGGTGTTCTATCATCATCATTCAGTATCGCAGGCAGTGGCATTGTAGAGGCCTCTCTGGATTCATGCGGAAAGGTATCGGCTGAGATTGCCGGTAGTGGCGTTATGGAATTTTCAGGACGTGTGGACGTGTTTGAACAGCAGATATCTGGTAGCGGATGTATCGATATACATAAATTGGCTATAACCTCCGTACGTCAATGATAGATTTTAATGCCAGCAAGGCCATATATGTACAGATGGCTGATCGTCTCTGTGATGAAATCCTCTCGGGACGTTATCAAGAGAATGACCGTATTCCGAGCGTACGCGAGTATGCTGTAATGCTGGAAGTGAATACTAATACTGCGGTGAAAGCTTATGAATTGCTGGCCCGTGAGAAAATAGTGTACAACAAACGAGGGCTGGGTTATTTTGTGTCACCTGGTGCCAAAGAACAAATTCTTGCCTCTCGTAGGAAAGCGTTTTTAGACGTAACCCTTCCAGAAGTGTTCAGACAGATGCGTCTGTTAGGACTGGATATGGATTGTCTCAATGAGGAATGGAAGCACTCTACAGTGATGAATGACAATAAATGGAATCAGGATGGGACAGACAGTTGAGTCTTGATTTTCTTGCAAGTCTAAGGGGAAACGGATTTCCCTGATATTACTCTCTTTTTGTTTTCTTTGAATGTCCGCTGGGTGTGAGCCCGGCGGATGGTTTTGTACAGACTTTCATGTGGATGACCGAAGACAATATTGTGGAAGTTTCATTCGACAAACAGGGCTCAGTAGATTTTAAGTAGGGCAGAAAGTGACGGTAGGGTTGATTCTGTTATCGTTTCCCTTCTTCTAAGGTGTAAGCCAAGGGAAAGGCTCCGTTTCATTGATGCCTGTCCTCCAAGAGAGCAAGTACATATCTTTGTACGGCCTAACCAATCACCAGAGTTCAGCATGTCGGATATGACCGTTGTGTCAACAAAAACAGAGGGGTCTTGTTGGCAGGTGTCTGTTGATTCAGTATGACTTCTGCCAAGCTGTCTGCTATTTGTCGTTGATGAAGGAAAAAGAGTCCTTTGAAACAAGGAAAAGACTCCTTTGGGAAATGAAGTTGATTGACCGATCCAAGTATTCATGGTGCTCGGCAAAAGAGTCGTCGGTGCTAAACAAAAGAATCGACGATGCTAAGAGGAAGCAGTCAATATACTCTCAGATATCACTTAACTGCTATGCAACGGGAGGCAATAAACATTCTAAACCTATATCCTATCTACTCCTATTATGTCATGTCCAATTGACAAAACAAAAAAGCCATTTCTTGCAAGCAGCATTTATCCCTATCTTTAATTTTGAGAACTACAAGCAATTATCCTCCTCAAAATAAATACCATAGATATTGCATGGTAGAAGACAACCTACAAGTTGCCAACGATGCTTTTGAAGATAATTTTTCGAATATATATATCTATAAATCGCTAATTTTGTACGAAATGCAGTTATGCTTCCCTTCATCCCCGTCGGGAGCAAAGAAACACTGACCATGATTCATAGCCAATGAACACAATAGATGCACCTGAGTACTTCTGCAGGACAGATGATACCCAATTGTTACTTTCTATGCTGCAGATGGATTCTACCTCTGGCCAAGAAAGACAACTCGCCGAGCACCTTGCCCTATGGATGAAAACTCCTTCCAACCAACTGATGATACAGGAAGTAGGTAACGGGACACTCAATCTGTACTTCACCTGGGGAACTCCTCAAGTGGTATTCTGCACCCACATGGATACGGTCCCTCCCTATATTCCACCGACCATAGAACCTCTGCCCGATGGGGATCTTCTCATCAAAGGGAGAGGGTCATGCGATGCCAAAGGACAGATTTATGCATTATGGAAAGCCTGCCACCAATTGGAAAGTCAGGGCAAGACGGGATTTGGTCTGCTGATTCTAGCAGGAGAAGAGACGGGGTCATGGGGAGCCAAAGCATTCCGCTCAATAGGAGACTGCGACGAATCAGGCCAACATTTTTGCGCTGACTATGTCATCGTAGCAGAACCTACTGACGGGAAGATGGTCAATGCCAGCAAAGGTACCAAGGCATTTGAAATATCCCTACCTGGCAAGGCATTCCATTCCGGATATCCAGAATACGGAGAAAGTGCCATTGATAAATTCATAGATTTCACCAATGCTTTACGGAAAATTCATTTCCCTGATGACGAAGTATTGGGCAACACCACTTGGAACATAGGTAAGCTTCATAGTGATAACCCGCAAAACATACTGAGCGACCAAGTAAATTTCCGACTCTACTTCCGTACCACACCTAGTTCAGACAGTGATATCAATAATACCATCACCCAGTTGGTGGACAGTTTTGGGGGTTCCTGTCAATGCTTTGGCGGAGATACCCCTCTAACCTATACCACCCTGCCTGGTTTTAAAACAGGAACAGTAGCCTTCGGCAGTGATGCGCCCCAACTCACCAACTTCAGAAAAAAGATACTATGCGGAGCTGGCAGCATTCTCTGCGCCCACCGCCCGGAAGAACACGTGCGCCTCTCCCAATTGCATCAAGCCGCCGACAATTATGTCAAGATGTTCCAAATTCTGAAACACAACCCAAGAATATAAATATTAAGACTACAGATATATGATTGTAATGAAATTCGGAGGAACTTCTGTAGGAGGAACAGCTCCTATCAGAAATGCCATTTCCATCATCCAAGAAAAACTGGACCAACAACCCATAGTGGTGGTATCTGCCATGTCCAAGGTAACTGACCTTCTGTACAGGATTGCCTCCTGTGCCGCCAACTGCGAGGAAGCAAAGGTAACCGAACTGGTTGAAGAGCTACGAAACCGCCATATTGAAGTAGCAGAGGAACTGATGGTTGACAGTGTAGCCAATATGCTCCCTGCCATATCATCCGTCAACGAACTTTGTGACGAACTGGAGAGATTTGCCAAAGCCGTCAGTGCCATAGGCGAGCTGTCACCTCGCAGTCAGGCTATCATCGTATCTCACGGTGAACTGCTTTCCTCTACCATCATCGGCTATGCCATGAAAGCACAGGGGATTGATACCGAATGGGTAGATGCACGCAAAATGATTGTAACGGATGACAATAACTTATTGAAAGGCGAACCCATCACGGCCACCATTCAGAAAACCGTCGCCAATACTATTGCCCCTCTGTTGGAGGCTCACAAGACAGTCATCACACAAGGATTCATTGCTTCTACTGCCAATGGATGCCCTTCCATATTAGGTCGTGGAGGCTCTGACTATACAGCTTCCCTCATTGGTATGGCCATGGATGCTTCAGCCATAGAAATATGGACCGACGTGGATGGCGTACTGACAGCCGACCCCAGGAAAGTGGCCAACGCACGACGTCTTGACAAAATATCGTTCGAAGAAGCTGCAGAAATGGCTCATTTCGGAGCCAAAGTTCTTCATCCTATGACCATCGAACCGGCAGTCAGGAAAAACATTCCCATTTATGTACTGAATTCCCTCAAGCCTTCCTGCCAAGGAACGGTCATCCTACAGGACACACAGATTGCCGATGGCGTAAAATCGGTCTCCTACAAGGAGCATATCACCGTCATCAACATCTTTTCCATGAAGATGATTAACACGTCAGGATTCTTGGGTAGGGTATTTAAGGTGTTCTCCGACAACGGTATCTCTGTTGACCTGATCAGTACCTCAGAGGCCAATATATCCGTCACCATAGACGATACCCAGGAAACCGACCAACTGGTAGCCCATCTCTCTGAATTTGCAGAAGTGGTTATGGACAGCGGGAAAGCCCAGATTTCGATAGTAGGAAAAAATCTTCCCGCCACCCCGCATCTCACTGAAAAAGTATTGGGAGCACTGGGAGGAACCAGTACCTACATGATTTCCCAAGGAGCCACTGATATCAACCTCAGCATTGTAGTGGACAGAAAGGATATGGATACCACCATTGCTGCCATCCATCATGCCCTGTTCCAATAACCCGGACACAAATACTATTATACACTATCAGATATTAAACAGATGACAACACATAACATATTTTCCGGATGTGGAACAGCCCTGATTACACCCTTCAAGGATAATGGCTCTCAAGTAGACTATGAAGCCATGGGAAGGATTGTAGACAGACAGATGGAAGCTAAAGTCAACTTCCTCGTTCCATTGGGAACAACAGCAGAAACGCCATGTCTCTCCGACGTAGAAAAAATCAAAATACTGGAAGTTACCCGCCAGCACTCTTCATGTCCCATAGTTGTAGGAGGGGGCACCAATTCACTCCAACAGACCATCAACAGTATGAAAGTGCTTGAACCTTTCGGTCCTGATGCCTTCCTCATTGTAGTACCCTATTACAACAAGCCTACCCAACGCGGCCTTTATGAATATTTCAAGGCTGTAGCTGGCGAAACCGACAAGGACATTATATTATATAATGTGCCGGGGCGAACTGGGGCCAACCTGGAAGCCGAGACTACTCTTCACCTTGCCGAAATACCCAATATTGTAGCTGTCAAGGAGGCCTCCGGACGTTATTCTCAGATTTCTGAAATACTGAGGAATGCTCCTAAGAATTTTTCGGTACTGAGCGGCAATGATGACGAAACCCTTTCATTGATGGCAACTGGAGCATCGGGAGTCATCAGCGTAGCTTCTAATGTGGACCCCGTGAGGATGGTAAGACTGGTCAATGCCCTTCAAGCGGATGACATGTCTACCGCCCGCCAATTGCATTATGAACTGATGCCGCTTTTCCGCAACTGTTTCATAGAAAGCAATCCCATACCTGTAAAGGCCGCACTGGCCATTATGGGACTGGTAGAAAACAGTCTCAGACTGCCTCTTGTTCCTGCAGGAGAGACCACAATGCACATTATGGAACAAACCATCCAATCTCTCGGACTACAATGAAAGAATATACACGCGAAGAAATCAACCATCTCCTCGACTCATTGGAAACTGGCGAACTGCGAGTTACCGAAAAAAATAGTGACGGCACATGGGTTGTCCACTCCTGGATAAAGGAAGCCATTCTGGCAGCATTCCGCTTGGGTGTCATGACCGACATGAGCCAGGGAGCCTTTCCTTTCTATGACAAAGACACTGTACCCGTTCGCCGTATCTCACCGCAAGCTGGTATCCGCATTGTACCAGGTGGCAGTAGTATTCGCCGAGGTGCATTCATAGCATCATCAGTGGTAGTGATGCCACCCTCATATATCAATATTGGTGCCTATGTAGACGAAGGTACCATGGTAGACTCTCATGCCTTGGTAGGCAGTTGTGCACAAATAGGCAAGCATGTACACCTATCTGCCGCCTCACAGGTAGGAGGAGTGTTGGAGCCTGTTGGCGCATTACCCGTCATCATTGAAGACAATGCCTTCATCGGAGGCAATTGCGGAATATACGAAGGAACTATTGTCCGCGAACGGGCCGTTATAGGTACAGGTGTCATCATCAACGCTTCGACATCCATCTATGATGCCGTCCATGGGAACTGGATAAAAGCCAACGAGAACGGGCAAATTACTGTACCGCCAGGAGCTGTAGTCGTAGCAGGAAGCCGG
Source organism: Prevotellaceae bacterium (assembly GCA_022763905.1). Classification (GTDB taxonomy): domain Bacteria; phylum Bacteroidota; class Bacteroidia; order Bacteroidales; family Bacteroidaceae; genus UBA6382. Next base: position 8,071 of record JALERS010000072.1, read on the forward strand.
CCCGTCTGTAAAGGACCAGGAAAGGAGGAAGGCATCCACCTGTATTGCCCTGTCATTGTGAAATATCGCGACGAGAAGACAGATGCCTCTGTCTCTCTTGAAGAGTTCCTTCGCTGAAACTTCTATGGAAAATACACATTACAGTTCCCTGTTTAGCAAGGACACAACGTCGTTTTTCCGTTCTCCAGTAAGAGACATATTTAAAAAGGTGGACCTGAATGCCATCTGTTCCTTTGCAGGAGGTTATCCTCCCGCCGAAGCTTTTCCTGTAGAAGAGATTGGTGTAGCCATTAAGAACGTCATCTCACGATACGGATCACGGTGCTTTCAGTATGGACCTACACAAGGAGCACCTGAATTACGTACAGCCTTGGCTTCCCGTTATGGTGTAGATGAAGACCATATCCAAGTGACCACATCCTCCCAACAGGGCATTGATGTTTGTACCCGAATTCTCGTTGACCCTGGAGATGTAATCCTGACATCCAACCCTACTTATTTGGGAGCTCTGCAGTCTTTCAAGTCCTATCGGGCCTGTGTACACGGAGTTCCTCATGTACAAGGCAGTCAAGAATATGCCCAGACATGGCGTCAGACGATAATTAAACTGCAGGAAGAGGGTCACTGTATCAAATTCCTCTATATTATACCCGACTTCCAAAACCCTTCCGGAGAAACTCTTTCCCTGGAAGAAAGGCACATACTGGCAGAATTGTCACAACAATACGGATTCATTATCATAGAGGACAGTCCCTACCGCGAACTTCGTTATGAGGGAAACCATATTCCTTCCATCTACTCTCTGGCTCCTGACAGAGTGCTCCATCTAGGCTCTTTCTCTAAAATACTGGCTCCTGGATTCCGCCTTGGATGGATATTGGGTCATCCTGATTTACTGGACAAAATCTATGTTTGCAAGCAGAGTCTGGACCTTTGTGCTCCTCTTATGGAACAGTTTGTAGCTGAAGAATTCATGCGTACAGGTCTGCTTGATGCCAATATTGAGAAAAATATCCAGCTCTACAGGCATAAAAGAGACACCATGCTGGCTCTTCTGGAGAAACATATGCCCCAAGGTGTCACTTGGACAAAGCCGGAAGGCGGTTTGTTTTTATGGCTCACACTGCCAGAGTCCATCAATGTAATGGAATTGTATGATAACGCTTTGGGAGCAGGCGTTGCCTATGTCGCAGGCAACTTCTTTCGGACAGACGGCAAAGGCTTCAATACCATGCGACTGAACTTTTCCTTCATCAAGGAAGAAAGGATGGAGGAAGGTATTTCCATTCTGTCATCATTGCTCAAAGAGCGCTGCCAATAAAAAGACAGTTTCTCTTAAGAAGGGAAGAGGTCTTAAAAAACAGCAAATCCGAAGGCTTTGTTCCAAAAAACGATTAAAACGATTGTCCCAAGTTAAACTTTTCGGTATCATAGCCGTCTTAAATTAGCATACCCCCTTAGTATATAATCTATTTTGCCCCTTCATGAAGACAGTTCATTTTCTCAAAAGCCTTCTCCTGTTATTGTGCTGTTCCTTGACCAGCATACAAGCTGCAGAACAATTTATTCTGACTGGAACAGTCAAAGACGCCCAATCAAAAGAGCCTCTGCCGATGGTAGGCATTAGGTTGATGACATCAGACAGTACCTATGTAACTGGAGTTGCTTCTGAAACCAACGGGTCTTTCACCTTGAAAGTGGCCAACAAAGGAAAATACATTCTCAAATTCAGCAGTATTGGATTTCTGGAAAAATACGTCAATGTCAGCCTTTCTTCCCAAAAGGAAGTCAATTTAGGCAACATCAGTCTTTCTGTGAATGACATCGCACTAAAAGAAACAACTGTCAGCATCCACGTACCTCCTGTACAGACTTCCAAAGATACTTTTATCTATAATGCGGCTGCCTATCGTACCCCCGACGGATCAACACTGGAAGCTTTGGTGGAAAAATTACCTGGTGCAGAAGTGAGTGATGACGGCAGCATCAAGATTAACGGAAAGACCGTATCGCAAATTCTAATTGACGGAAAGGATTTCTTCAAGGGAGACACAAAAATAGCCATGAAGAACCTTCCTGTAGACCTTGTCAATAAAATCAAAGCCTATGACAAACAGAGTGACTACACCAAACAGACAGGCATTGATGACGGCAATGAAGAAACCGTGCTGGATGTAGGAATGAAACAGCAATTGAAATCCAGTTGGATAAGCAATATTGATTTAGGTCTTGGCAACAAGGACAGATATGCCGACAAGATATTTGTCACCCGCTTCACCGACCAGAGTCGAATAGCCGCCTTTGGCAGCATCAATAACATTAATGACCAAGGCTTCAATAATGGCAGTCCCAATTTTCTGGGAGGCAACCGCGGACTGACTGCCAGTCGTAGTGCAGGTTTGTCAGGTCATTGGAACAATGGTATCAAAGAAGATTCCGCCCGTTATTTCCAAATACAAGGGGATTTCAGATTCTCTTACACCAATAAGGATAACCTGACACAGTCTAATTCCGAAACTTTCCTGACAGAAGGAAAATCCTTCTCCAATTCCTCCAGCCATTCATTCAACAAGAACAAGAACCTTAATATGGGTTTCTATCTGGAATGGAATCCCGACACAGCGACATTTGTCTATTTGCGTCCCCGTTTCTCTCATTCTTCTTCTGACAGTTACAGCAACAGTCTGTCAGCCACTTTCAATGATGACCCATATGCAGTAACCGGCAATCCTCTGGATGAAATATTCGCATACAACCATCCTGACAGCATCATGAATTCCCTCAAGGAGATTTCTGTGAATAGAAACCAACGTTTCTCACTAGGAGATAGCAGGAGCAACAATTTCAGTGCCGAATTCAATATCACCCGACGTCTCAACAAGAAAGGACGTAGCATTTCCTTCCGAGGAGAAGGTTCATATGCTGACTCCAAAAGCAACACTTACAGCATTTCTGACATCTATTATTTCCAACGGCCCACACAGGCAGAAAGCTATAACAACCAATTCACCTACTCTCCATCCAAGAACTGGAGTTATGAAGCCCGTATAAGCTATAGTGAACCTTTGTGGAAAAACTGGTTTCTACAAAGCAGCTATGGCTATGAGCACCAATTTTCTGACTTCGACCGCAACCTCTTCCAACTGGATTCACTCGAAGGATGGGGCATAGGAAACTTACACCCTATCGGTTCTCTGCCTGCAGGTGATACCCTGACATGTGTACGAAATTGGGAAAACAGCCAATATGCCACTTACAAGGATGATATACACCGCTTCAATATAGGCTTCAGATATGTTACCAAAGACATTAATTTCAGTGCCGGAATACGTTTCCAACCCCAACGCACCCAACTGAACTACACCAAATCATCTCTGGATACTATCGTCACGCGTAATGTATTTAATATTGCCCCCAACATTCGATTGCGTTATACTTTCGACCAGTTCACCCGTCTGGACCTCTTTTACAGGGGTTCATCATCACAGCCATCCATGACGAACCTCCTTGATGTCACTGACGATAGTGACCCCCTCAACATTTCCAAAGGAAATCCTGGGCTCAAACCTGCATGGACCAATAATTTCCGTCTGAATTTCAACACCTACAAGGAAAAGCATCAGCAGAGTGCTTTTGCCATCATCAGTTTCAGACAGACCTCCAATAGTATTAGTACCGCCATCACCTATGACAATGCTACGGGTGCCCGTACCAGCCGACCTGAAAACATCAACGGCAATTGGGATGTTAACGGCTTTATGGGCTACAACAGAGGATACGGGAAGGACAATGCCTTCACCACTAATGCAGCTACTTCCATTTCATTTGCTCACAATGTAGGCTACATAAGTGTAGGCAATGACGATAGTCGTCGCAACACAGTAAAAAACTGGAATTTAGGACAGCTTATCAGAGGAACATACCGCTGGAATCTGTTTGAAGCCAGCATATTCGGACACATCCTATACAACAAGTCCGACAGTCGTCTGCAGGCACAGACCAATATGGAGACTTACAGTTTCAATTATGGTGCCAGCATACAGTACACTACCCCATGGAATACTAGCATTGCCACCAATATGGCCATGAACAGCCGCCGCGGATACAATGATGCCAGCATGAACACCAACGAACTAATATGGAATCTCCAACTGTCGCAGACCTTCTTCAACAAGAGCACTACCCTCAGCATTCAGTTCTATGACCTGCTCCATCAGCAAAACAACATCAGCCGTACCATTAATGCACAGATGAGAAGCGACACTTGGTCCAACGGTATCAATAGTTATTTCCTCGTCCATCTCATCTATCGCCTCAATATCTTCGGCGGGCAGAACGGACAGATTAAGTCTGACCGCTACCGACGCAATGACATGAGACAGGCCAATCCGTTGGGACCAGGTAGAGGAGGACCTCCTTCCTCAAGAATAAGAATGTAATATCAACCTAATATCTTTTCTTGATTGGCAGGCTGGCAAGATACATCTTTAAAGATAAATCTTCTAGCCTGTTTCATCCTATTTAAAAGATACATTCTATCTTTGCACTATAGTTTCAACCTTATATAATAACCTTCTTATACCCTCACAACCATGAACATCGGAGACAGAATACCAGAAATACTCGGTGTAGACCAAAACGGGAATACCATCAAAAGCAGTGACTACAAAGGACGCAAACTCATCCTATACAGTTACCCCAAGGCCAATACCAGCGGATGTACCGCCGAAGCCTGCTCACTTCAGGCTCACAAGGAAGAACTGGCTCAAGCCGGTTATAACATCATAGGTGTCAGCAAGGACAAGCAGGAGCTTCAGAAGAAATTTGCAGATGCCCATAACCTTTCCTTCCCTCTTATTGCTGATACAGAAACCACACTTCTGCAGTCTTTGGGATGTTGGGGAGAAAAGGTAGCCTGCGGCAGACGCACTATTGGTATTCTCCGCACTACCTATCTGATCAACGAAGACGGCATCATTGAGAAGATTTTCACTCCCAAGGAGATAAAGACAAAAATCCATGCCGAGCAGATTCTGGACTATATACACCAGTAGGCAATAAACACCCACGTCCCTATGCAGTTACTTTTGGCAAATGCCAAAACCATGTATTCCCACACTGATAGCCGTCCTTGGAGCTTGCCTTCTTTTCAGGAAGCAGCCAACCGACTGGCTACAGAGATGAGCACTTACAATATCGGGCAACTTGCGCAGATGCTGGACTGTAGCATGAAACTGGCAGCCGACAATTGGCAACGATACCAGAATTTCTTTGACACGTCAAAAATGCCTGCTATCATGGCCTATAACGGGCAAGCCTACAAACATCTGAAAGCATATAGTTTGGAAAGTGATGCCTTGGAGTTTGCCCAAAATCATCTGTGGATAACCTGTTTTCTCTATGGTCTGTTGCGT
>JALERS010000094.1 GCA_022763905.1 Prevotellaceae bacterium
TTATTCGGACAACAATTTCTTGATAAAGGAGTTGAGATCTTCGTTTAGTCCTTTCATCAAGTCTTCGTGGTTGATTACGATGGCTTCATCGTCTACCTCATACAATTCGTTGATTGTTTCCTTGTCGTCGTCAACTAATAGGAAACTGAAAGGATGCAGGATGGAAAGTTTTTCCATGTCTTCCTTGTGGTCTGACAAATACTTTTTTAAGGTAGCAGACACTATTTCGGAGAAATTTTCCTCATTGTACCCAATCCAATCAGGTATGACCGTTGTTGCTATGGTTTCATCATCATCATCAAACAGGATGAGTTCTCCTGTATCTGCCTTGGCTTGAAAACTGATGTCAGTCATTATGGAGTTATCATCTCCTTCTGGATATTTTCTGACAAGTTTTGACAAGAGGTAATCCAGTTGTTCTAGTGTTTCGCTATTGGTACTCATAGACGGAAAGGTATTTCTATTGCCAAAAGTATGAATATTTGTGACAACCAACAAGGAGAAAAGGCTTTTTTTTATCGGTTCAATTTTGCCAAGGTTTCTTCCAATGCGGCGATTTTGATTTCAGAGTCAGTCTTTTTCTTTCTCTCCAGTGCGATGACTTGTTCGGGTGCGTGTGCGATGAATTTTTCGTTGTTGAGTTTCTTTTCAATGCTGGCGAGGAAGTTTCTCAGATGGTCCAGTTGGGCTTGTACCTTTTTAATTTCTGCTTCAGTGTCAATGAGGTCTGAAAGGGGTACGGCATATTCGGTGGTGCTGACCATGAAAGCAGCCGCTTCTTCACTTTTTTTGTCCACTACGTTGATGTCAGACAGATTTGCCATTTTGCGGATGATACCACTGAGAGCCTCTACGGGGTTGTGGTGTACAATTTCCAGTACAAGAGTTTCTTTGGGTGCAATGTTCTTTTGGTTGCGCAAGGCTCTGATTGCTGCTACAATCTGTTTGGCTGTTTCAATACCATTTATCAGTTGGTTTTCTTTATCTGTCAGTGCTGGAAGTTGTACAGATTGGTTCATGATAGATTCCCCCTCTTTTCTGCTATAGATATGTTGCCATATCTCTTCAGTGATGAACGGCATAAAGGGATGGATGATTTTCATGAGGGTATCGAAGAATTTCAGTGTCGCCTGATAGGTGGTTTTGTCTATGGGTTTTTGGTAGGCAGGTTTTACCATTTCCAGGTACCATCCGGAGAATTCGTCGGTGAAGAGTTTGAAGGCAGTCATCAGCGCCTCGCTCAGTCTGTACTTAGAGTAGAGGTCTTCTATTTCTGTGTAGTTTTTCTTGATTTGTGCCTCCATCCATTCCGTAGCTATTCGGTTGGTGTCCGATTGTGTTTCATCACATGTTTCCCATCCGCATGTCAGACGGAAGGCATTCCATATTTTGTTGCAGAAAGCCAATCCTTGTTGGCAGAGAGCTTCGTCGAAGAGGATGTCATTGCCGGCAGGGGCAGCGAGCAGCATCCCCATTCTTACGCCATCAGCTCCATATTGGTCAATGAGTTGGAGGGGGTCGGGTGAGTTGCCGAGGCTTTTACTCATTTTTCTGCCCAATTTGTCGCGCACGATGCCTGTGAAATACACATTTCGGAAGGGTACATCTTTCATGTATTCTTCTCCTGCCATAATCATTCTTGCTACCCAAAAGAATATGATGTCGGGTGCAGTAACGAGGTCGCAGGTGGGGTAGTAGTAGGATATTTCTTCGTTGCCAGGATTGTTGATACCATCAAAGAGGGAAATAGGCCACAGCCAGGAAGAGAACCAAGTGTCGAGGGCATCCTCATCGTGTTTGAGTTCGTTGATGGTGATGTTTTCGTATCCGGGAATTTCCTTGGCCTTGGTGAGGGCTTCTTCAGGAGTGAGGGCTACGACAAATTTTTCCTCTTCTTCATCTTTATTAGGTAGGAAGTAAGCAGGAATGCGGTGTCCCCACCACAGTTGTCGGGAGATGCACCAGTCTTGTATATTTTCCAACCAGTTGCGGTAGATGGTGACGTATTTATTGGGGTAGAATTTTATTTTTCCTTCTAGCACGGGAGGCAGGGCAATATCAGCAAAATGCTTCATGGAGAGAAACCATTGACGGCAGAGTCGTGGTTCTACAGCGGTGTCAGGGTTTCTTTCGGAGTATCCCACCTTGTTATCGTAGTCTTCTGTTTTTTCCAGCAGATGTTCCTTGTCCAAGTCGATGGCAATTTGCTTCCGTACATCCATTCTGTCCATGCCCACATATAGACCGGCTGTTTCTGCCAGGGTTCCGTCGGGGTTGAATATGTCAATGGTTTCCAATTGGTGAGTCTTGCCCAGCTGGTAGTCATTTACATCATGTGCCGGTGTTACTTTCAGGCAACCAGTTCCGAAGGCTACATCCACATATCGGTCTTCTATGACAGGTATCACTCGGTTTACTAGCGGTACTATGACTTTGTGTCCTCTGAGCCACTGGTTTTTGGGGTCTTTAGGATTGATGCACATAGCCGTGTCTCCCATGATGGTTTCCGGACGTGTGGTGGCCACTACGGCATAATATCCCCGTTCATCTTTGTGAATGATTTCTTCTGGATTACCTGTAGTTTGTATGGGTAGTGTATCTGTGTCAGCTAGATAGTAGCGCAGATAGTAGAGTTTTGATTTTTCATCGCGGTAGATGACTTCTTCTGTTGAGAGTACGGTTTGCGCTTTGGGGTCCCAGTTCACCATACGCAATCCTCGATAAATCAGTCCCTTGTTGTAAAGGTCCACAAAGACTTTAAGTACCGATTCGGAGCGTTTTTCATCCATAGTGAAGGCAGTTCTGTCCCAGTCGCAACTGGCACCCAGTTTGCGGAGTTGTTGGAGGATGATGCCTCCATGTTCATGAGTCCAGTCCCATGCATGTTGTAGAAAATCCTCTCGGGTCAAGTCTCTTTTTTTGATACCTTGTGCTGCCAGTTTGTTGACCACTTTGGCTTCGGTGGCTATACTGGCATGGTCGGTACCTGGTACCCAACAGGCATTTTTGCCATCTATGCGTGCTTTGCGGATGAGGATGTCCTGAATGGTGTTGTTGAGCATATGTCCCATATGGAGCACACCAGTCACGTTGGGAGGTGGAATTACAATGGTGTATGGTTGTCTTTTATCGGGACGGGAACCAAACAATTTGTTCTGCTCCCAATATGCATACCATTTGTTTTCTACTTCACGTGGATTGTATTTGCTAGCGAGTTCCATAATAATCTATGCTTGTGTGGTGTACAATATTTCCTACAAAAGTACAAATAAATGTTGATGTAGAGGGGTCTGTAGTGGCAAAAATGCGGGTTGATATTTTTCGTTATTGATATTGCTGTTGTTCATTTGCCTACAGATATGCTATTCGATTGGTCATCTATGATTAATTTTGCAGTGTCAAACAATAGTGTCATAATTCAGAAAAAATATTGCGACCATGTCAAAACATACCCGTCAAGAACAAATGGAAGCATTTGGCCGAGTGCTGGATGTGATGGATACATTGCGTGCACGTTGTCCTTGGGACAGCAAGCAGACTAATCAGAGCCTCAAGTCGAATACGATTGAGGAGGTTTATGAGCTCTATGATGCTTTGAGCCGTGAGGACTCACCCGAAATCTGCAAGGAATTGGGAGATGTGCTGATGCATGTAGTATTCTATTCCATTTTTGCGCGTGAAAAGGGAGCCTTTGATATTGTGGATGTGTGCGACCGTCTTTGTGACAAATTGAAGTTTCGCCATCCTCACATTTATGGTCAAGTGTCTGCCGAGACAGCTGAGCAGGTGGAAGACAATTGGGAAGTTCTTAAGCGTAAGGAGAAGGGTGGAAATCGTACTGTCTTGTCGGGAGTGCCTGTTTCTTTGCCTACTTTGGTCAAGGCTTATCGCATTCAAGACAAGGCCCGTCATGTAGGTTTTGACTGGGAACGTCGTGAGCAGGTGTGGGATAAGGTGAAGGAGGAAATCCGTGAATTTGAAGTTGAGGTAGAGCATATGGATGCTGATAAGGCAGAATCAGAGTTGGGAGATGTGCTTTTCAGTCTGATTAATGCTGCCCGTCTGTATCATATTAATCCTGACAATGCTCTTGACCGTACCAACCGAAAGTTTATTTCCCGTTTTAACTACTTGGAATCCCAGACCCTCTCCAAGGGCAGGAATCTCAAGGATATGACCCTTGAGGAGATGGATGCTATTTGGGATGAAGCCAAGAAGAAGGGACTTTAGAAATACGTTGTTATTGCTGCCAGCATTGAGGGTAGTGATGGATAGGAATCCATACTGTTGGTGTCAGAAGTTGAATTCCGCTTTCAGATGTCTGTCAGCCCAGTGATAGAATTCCTGTAGTTGGGCAGGTGTGAGTGTCCCTTCATGGATACTGTCAGCTAGTTGGCATCCCCGGCTGATGATGTCTTTTTCTATCATCTCTACGCGTTGCAGGATACCCGTATGCTTTTTGTTTACCAGTTGTGCGACATTGATGTAGTCGTGTCCGTTGCTGACATCGTAGGGGAAGAGTCTCTTTTTGAGTTCAAGTCCTTTTTCAGCCATCCATGCTTTTCCTTTTTGTCCGGGAATAAAGGTTTGTGGCAGACATCCTGGTACTTGGATGGCAATAGGCAAGAGAGCCGTTGTCAGAGGGTGTCCCACATATGTCCATGCTATGGCATGATGTCCCGGTTCCCCTTTTTTCACACCTTGTACAGTCATGCAGGAGGCAGTGATGTATCGTGGTATGTAGTCTCTGAATGGAGCCATAAGGGTATCCTTTTCTGAGCGAGGGATTTTGTCGGTGAGACAGGTGCGAGTCATTCCGTGTACCAGATGACGTGGCACATGGGTTCCAAGGAATACCGGGTCCAGTCGGTGTTTTCTGTGCGCTTCTTTCATCAAGGAGGAGATGGCCATGTAGCGTTCTGATCCTTGGTCCTTAGAGCGGTTGCCCGAGAATCCGAAATTAGTACGTATCAGGTATCCGTCAGGTGCTACATGGGGGTCGTTTACGTCATATTTTTTATAGGTTTCATGTCCCGTTTCATAGTAGGCACATCCCCCTTGGGCATCAATTACACCAAAGTTTGTGTTGACGCACAAGGGGCGTGGCAAAGTGTCCAGCAGTGTTTCAAAATCTTTCAGTGAGGCGCATATTGCCAATGCACGAGCCATGATTTTCCCTTCGTTCTCCTTTTTCATGCTTTTGCTGTTGAGGTTGTAGTTGGCTGTATTGATGATGGCAAAACCGCTTTCGTTGAATCCGCCCCACACGTTTTTAGCCAGTGAGTCTCCCGCATTGACGATACCGATGTAGCGGTAGATATCTCCCTGTACCTCCATTATCACATTGCTCAAGGCTCCTGTGTCTCTGTTTTTGAGTAGGATGGGTCGTCCGTCGGGGGTAGCTTGTCACGAAACCAATACTGATGTGCATGCCCATTGGTTGGTGAAGGTCACTCCCAATATCAGCAGAATTGTCAATGCTCTTTTCATGGTTTTATACTTTTTGCGGGTACACCAGCCACCACGTCCCCCGGTGCTACAGAAGAAGTGACTACTGCGCCTGCTCCTATTACTGCTCCTTTTCCAATGGTAACACCTGGCAAGATGCATGCCTTGTCGCCAATCCATACATTGTCCTCAATGACAATAGGTCCTTTTGACCAGAGGGGGCGTTCTCTGGGAGGAAGAGCCAAACTGGCGTCATCCGTTGTTCCGTGGCTATGGTCAGTGATGAGTACATCGCTGCCTATGAGTACATGGTGTCCGATGGTTACTTTATTGGTGACTCCTATGTGTACACGTGCGTTGAGTGTGACATGATTACCAATTATCAATATCGGTTCCTTTCCATTTTGCGGGATGCATTCGATGCGTAGTCCCTTGAGTGCGCTGAATCCGTTGCCCACTGTGATGTATTGTGCTCCCGTCAGCATGTCCCATCCGTAGACACCACAAGGTTTTCCTGCTTTTTTTACGAGCAGTCGGAAGCGGTTGGAGACAATGCTTGCTTGGAAATCAGTCCATGCTTTGGATAGTCGTGGAGGCCATATGAGAACGAAAAAGTGTGTGCACAGGAATGTCAGGATGCGACCCACGGGTCGTGTTACCTTCTGTATCCAGTGGAGTATCATGCGAGGAGAAAATATGAGTTGGGTGGCCGACCACAGGATGCGAGGTACACCCAGATACTGTTTCATGATGGCCCATGCTCCCTCCAGTTGGAAATTGCAGGGTTTCTTTAGCAATACATGGTTGAGGAAGTAAGGAAAAATAAAGTCGCTGATACGGTTTTTTAATACAAACAGGGTATGGGTGGACATTTTGTTCTCTTCGTAACGTTCGAAGATGCTGACCAAATGTTTGACAAATACCTCAAAGACATTGTAACCTCCGTTGTTCTGCACTTCCGCTCCAGCATCGAAGAAGGGTAGGTTCACCACGAGATTGGTCGGACTGTTGATGGCCGCCTCGAGATGGGCGGGCACCTGAGCAATCCATGTATGAGCATAGGGTTGTAGGTCGAGGTGTCGGATTAGGTCTGTGCGGTCAATGTTGGCGCTCATAAAAGTGATGAGAACATGTACATGCGATATGTAGTCATCCAGGTTGTCATATTCGCAGAAAGTCGGTTCTTTGTCAGGTCGGCTGTGCAGGGAAAGATGAATGGTTCCGTAGTCATGTGTAGCCAGTTGGTCGAGCAAGGTATGGATGTGTGTTGTTTGCAGGTAGTCATCATCTCCCAGCAGCCACACATATTTTCCAGATGCATGCTGTATGCACTGGATGAAATTTCGGTTGGAACCGATGTTTTCCTCGTTGCGTAGATATTGAAAATTCAGTGCGTCTTTGTATTGTGCTACCACTTCTGGTGTGTTGTCAGTGGAGCAGTTGTCCGAAACGATGATTTCCATTCGTTCCCTGTCTTCGGGTGCAATGTTGGCAAGTCGTTTGAACTGTTCTTTGAGACAGTGAGCACGATTATAGGTAGGAATGCACAGAGACAGCACCTTTTCTTCGGGTGTGTCGTAGGCGAAACTTAGTTGTTGTGCCATTGTTGTCGTTTTGTTTTAAATATGTTATAAGCCCACGGCATCATTGCGATTGTGATGCAGCAATAGCCTGTGGTGACCCCTGTCATTCCCATGCAGTGGCCAGCTCCGAGAGTTGACATGCAGCAGAGTACTCCTGTTACGACGGAGTAGGGTAGGAACGGTTCCTTTTTGTGACATCTCAGGTAGGTAGCCCATGCAGTGACCCATTGATTAATCCATTCCGGCACCATCATCAGCACCATGGGCAGTAGTGGTAGGAATCTGGCAGCGATATCTACGCCATAGACATTTATTTCTCCATAGCGGAAGAGAGCGATGCCTATGAGAAACATGAGCAGACAGGCAGCATTGACAGCTGTAGCCTGTCGCAGGGTGCGGTGGAAAAGCAGGTCGAGTGCTTTGTAATCCTTTTTCTCTATGAGTCCGGAGTAGACAGGGATTTTGGTAGAAGTCCAGTTGAGGGTCAGGGCTTGGATACCCGTCAGTACGGTCAGTGTCATGCCCATTTGTCCTGCTGCTTCAGCCCCATCGGTAGCAAATATGACAGGGTTGAACAACTGGAAGATGAAGTAGCCGCTTATCCAGCTGACAGCGATTTTCCATTGAAAGGGAAATATTTCATGCAGATAGGAGATTTTTACGGTGACAGGGGTGGTGAAGATGCCGTACATGATGCGTCCCATGGGTGTGAAGCAGAGGAACAGCGCCGACACAGCGATATTGACCACATTTCCGATACTCAAGGCATAGAGCCCCGCTCCGCAGGAGAAAGCCGCCAGTACGGATATCAGGTAGAGGGTGAATTTGTAGAAGGTATATCGAGCCACTTCTTCTACTTTTCCGAGTCCCTGCAGGAAGGAGAAGAGGGGTGTGAGAAACAAGTTGGCAGCTGTTGTAATGCATAATATCAGCCAAGGCTCCCGCCATGTCACTGTTTCTGCGTTTTCCTCTCCGTAATGTCCGAAGAATGCCTGTCCCCCTATATAGAGAGCCATGAGTAGGAGCAGGGAGAAGCATCCATACCATTTCAGGCAAAATTTCAGCAGGGATGCCAGGCGTGAGCGGAAGAGAATTTCGCCTTCCAGTCTGTTACCGTTCCATATCAGGTGGGGCACTTCGTGGGCGGCATACTGTGTGATGACCGTATTCATGCCCAGTTCGAAGAATACCTGGATGGCGAGAATGCTTTTGAAGGTGTAGTAATATCCTTGTTCTACCCCGTTGAGGCATTTGAGTATGAATATCGCTGTAATGAATCCTCCAGCTGCAGACACCATCTGTCCTGCAGAGTTGTAGGCAATAGACTTGTCAATGCCCAGACGATTCTTCATACTTCTCCACATGATGCAGTGTGATGCGTAGGGGGGATTAGAGAAGGAGTTGATTGTTGTTTACATGATTCCAGCCTTTTGGCTGTAGGTGTGTATGTGTTCCCTGCATAGGTTGTAGACATTTTCCGAAGCATATCGTTTGTACCAGTCCACGGTAAGTCTCACTGCTTCTTGCAGTGTGAATACGGGTTGCCATGCCAGCAGTTGTCTTGCTTTGGTGATGTCCAGTGTGAGGAGCGAAGCCTCATGCAGGCTGTTGGGGTCAGACACGTCAGTCAGACTGCCTTTTCCGTAGGCCTCCACTATTTCGCTGGCCACATGCCATACTGTGGCTACGCTCTCGTTGGCAGGGCCGAAGTTCCATGCCTGATTGTATTGATTGGGGTGTTCCCACATGAGTTTCGCCAGCAGCAGATATCCGCTTAGAGGTTCCAGTACGTGTTGCCAAGGTCTGACGGCATGAGGTGAGCGTATTTCGACAGGTCGTCCTTCTTCCAGGGCTCTAATGCAGTCAGGCACGATGCGGTCTTTTGCCCAGTCGCCGCCGCCAATGACATTACCGGCACGTGCGCTGGCTATCTGTTGATGTTGTCCGTCGGGTAGGGTTTCAGTGTTGAAGAAACTGCGTCGCCAGCTGCTGATGGCCAGTTCGGCAGCTCCTTTGCTGGCAGAATAGGGATCATGTCCCCCCATGGGGTCGTTTTCCCGATAGCCCCATATCTGTTCTTTGTTTTCGTAGCATTTGTCAGTCGTGATCATCACCGCCGAGCGTACGCTAGGTGTCAGTCGGATAGCCTCCATGACGTTGATGGTGCCCAGTACATTGGTTTCGAAGGTGTCTACGGGAAAACTGTAGCTGAGTCTGACGAGAGGTTGTGCAGCCAGATGAAACACGATGTCAGGTTTCCATTCTGTGATGATTTCTTTCAGCCAGTGTCCATTGCGTATATCGGCCCGAGCGTCCAAGTCCAGATGGCCACTGATGTCAGAGAGGGAATAGTTGTCCTTGTCCGACGAGGGGTCTTGTGAGATGCCTCCTACAACGGCCCCCATTTCGTTGAGCCATATGGAGAGCCATGACCCTTTGAAACCCGTGTGTCCTGTGACGAGAACACGTTTCCCTTTATAGAATTCAGATAGGCTTGTCATGAGCGTATTAGTTGGTGAATCGGCGTTTTTCTTGTCAAGTTAGAGGTTCATCGTCCTGCCATGTTTTCCAGGGAGCCTGTCCGGTGTTCCAGAGGTGGTTGAGTTCTTTGTTGTCGCGGAGCATATCCATGGGTTTCCAGAACCCTGTATGCTTGTAGGCATGCATTTTTCCGTCGGCAGCCAGGTTCTCCAGCGGTTGTTGTTCAAAGGCTATGTCATCCCTGCCGGCAGGAATATAGTTGAACACTTCCGGTTCGCAAACGAAGAATCCTATGTTAATCCATCCGCCGTCACCATCAGGTTTTTCATGGAAGGCATTTACCCATCCGTTGGCAGGGTTAATGTCGACAGCTCCAAATTTTCCTTCCGGTTTGAATACCGACATAGAGATGGCGGCCCCTTTTTCGCGGTGCACATCAATGGTTTTTGCGATGTCGATATCGCTTACTCCGTCCCCGTAGGTGAGGCAGAAGGGTTCGTTGCCTATGTAGGGTTCTATGCGTTTGATGCGTCCACCGGTCAGGGTGTTCAGTCCGGTGTCCACCATGGTTACTCGCCAGGGTTCAGCGTGGTTGCTATGAATTTCTGTAGTACCTTTGGCCAAGTCTACAGTCATGTCGCAGTTGTGAGAGTGATAGTTGGCGAAATACTCTTTGATAACATATTGCTTGTATCCACAGCAGATAATGAAATCATTGATGCCGTAATGGCTGTACATTTTCATGATATGCCAGATGATGGGTTTTCCGCCTATTTCCACCATTGGTTTGGGAATCAAGTTGGTAGCTTCGCTGAGTCGTGAGCCGAAGCCGCCTGCCAGAATGACTGCTTTCATAGAGAACGGAGTAATGAGGTTATTCCTTGTGGGAAGTCAAGCACTCTTTGATAAATGCATCCATATGTACCGAGTGAGCCTTTACGCTTTGGTACAGTTTGAACTGTGCGCGTGTTCTTACTAAGTTGTGCTCAGGATAGGATATTTTGTAGTAGGTATCTCCATTGAGGTAGTCGGTGAGGAATCTCACGGCCTGCATGTAGGGGAAGAGCTGTGTGGCATAGGGAATATTCTCTATTTCTATGGGCAGCAGGAAGGCAGATGCCTTTTCGAGGTATCCTTGTATAAAGGAGTGGAAGATAGACAGGTTGAAGTTTACTTTGTCCAAGTCAGGTTCGTCTTCGCAGCTGGTATTGGCAGCCGACCGTAGGAAGTCGCCGATGTCGGAGAAGACGAAGTTAGGCATTACGGTATCAAAGTCAATGACGCACAGTACATTGTCGTTTTTATCAAAGAGCAAGTTGTCCACTTTGGTATCGCAGTGACATATGCGTTTCGGCAGCAGTCCTTCCCTGTACAGTCGTTCCCCTTTACACATGTCCACTGCATCTTTCAGGATATCATTGACCAGGTCGCTGGTTTCGCTGAGTCGGTTGGCGGCATCCTTCTCCACTGCTTCCTGAAGTTGTTTGAGTCGGAATTCCATGTTATGGAAATTAGGAATAGTTTCACCCAGAGGTACGGGGATATCCGCCAGTACCTTTTCAAAAGTGCCGAAGGATACTCCCACCTTGTAGGCATTCTCCGGTGTCACTTCCGATTTGGTCACCGAGTCGGCGATGAAGAGCATCATGCGCCAGTATTGTCCCTGGTCGTCGCGTGTGTAGTATTTGTTGCTGTCCGTCTTCAGGGGAATGAAGGTCAGTCCATGACGTTCCGGGTCAGTTCCCCCGTATTGGATGTAGTGTTGTCGGATGTGGTTGGAAACTGTGATGATATTGTTCATCAGCAGGTCCACGTCCTGGAAGATGAGGTGGTTGATGCGTTGGAGCATATATTCCGGTTTACCTTTTTCCAGGGTAGTTACCTTATAGGAATCGTTGATCAGGCCTTTGCCGAAAGGAGTGGCGCCGGCTGCCGTTCCGTCGATGGCAAATTGGTCGATGATGTTGTTGAGTCTGTCCAGTTCCATAGTTACGAGGAATGTTTAGAGTGGATAAGTAGTGGTTTTGCATACAAAAATAAGGAAAATGCTGTAGATACAGTTGTGTTTTGAAAAAAAGTTTTTGGGTAGACTGGTTGATTGCAGCAAGGTTTCTGCGGGGGATGAGACTTGAAAGAAAGTGAAACCTTCTGTGGCAGTTGATGTGGTTCAATTAATCTGTTGCAAAAGTTTCGCCAATCAGTTTTTTTTGTATTTTTGCAGAAATTGAGTAAGAGTCATTGTGAATATGAGCGATATATCCCCTTTTATCGGAGACGATTTTCTCCTCAACACCCCGTGGGCTCGTCAGTTATATCATGGTCATGCTGAGCGGATGCCTATATTGGACTATCATTCCCATTTAGACCCCAACAAGATAGTCAATGACTATCAGTATTCGTCGATTACCGAGTTGTGGCTCAAGCCGGGAGAATACAAGTGGAGAGCCATGCGTGCTCACGGCATTCCTGAGAAATACGTCACCGGTGCTGTCTCCGACTGGGAACGGTTTTCATGTTGGGCGGACACGGTAGCCCATTTATATGGCAATCCGTTGTATCATTGGACCCATTTGGAGTTGAAGCGTGTTTTTGGTATTGACAAGGTGCTCAATCCCGACACAGCCCGTGAGATTTATGATGAATGCAATGCCAAGTTGCGTTTGCCGGAGTATTCCATGCAGCAGCTTATCCGTCGTTTTGATGTGAAGGCTGTATGTACCGCCAATGATATGACCGACATGCTTCTTTATCATAGTCAGTGGCGTGAGCAGTCCCGTCCCTTCCGTCTGTTGCCCACCTGGAAGCCCGACCGCATTTTCGAGATGGATGACCCGGTGCGTTACAATCGCTACATTGATCAGCTCTCCGACGCATCAGGAGTGGTAATCCGCACCTTTGGCAGTTTGTTGGAAGCCCTGCAGCGTCGTCATGCCTATTTCCATTCCAAGGGTTGTCGTTTGTCAGATGTCAGCATAGACCGTTTCTATGTGGCCGACTACACTGCGCTCGACATTGACGAAGCCTTTTTGAAGATACTCTCCGGCAAGCGTCTTGCACCTGAGGAGCAGGAGCGGCTCAAGGCAGCCCTGCTCATGTATCTGTGCGAACTGGACTACAAGACAGGTTGGGTACAGCAGTATCATATAGGTGTGCAGACCGATATCAATACCACTATGTTCAAGCTTTTGGGTCATCATAGCGGTTTTGACAGTCTCAATGACAGCAATGTAGGAACCGTTATGGGACGTTATTTCAACAGGGTGTTCCAACGCGGTCTGTTGAGTCGCACCATTGTATACAATCTCAATCCTCGCGATTTTGAGATGTTTGCCATTATCCTCGGTTGTTTTCAGGACGGTTCCTTCCCCTCCAAGTTGCAGTTGGGGTCGGCATGGTGGTATCTCAACAATGAGTATGGCATTCGTCGTCAAATTTCCGCTCTCTCCAGTCAGGGTCTTTTGAGTCACTTTATCGGCATGGCCACTGATTCCCATTGTGTTTTGTCCTATTGCCGTCACGAGTATTTCCGCCGTATGCTCTGCGGCATTTTAGGCGATGCATTATCAGAAGGCAAATTGCCCGTGTGTGAGATAGACCGTATAGGAAAGATGGTTGAAGATATATGTTTCAATAATGTTCAGAAGTTTTTGAATCTCACTTTCTGAGCGCAATTTCAGGAGTTATGATGAAAAGAAATTATTTGCTTGCCTTATGTTTCATGCTGGGCTTATTGTCGGTATGGGGTCAGGAGAAAATTCAGTCCTCATTTTGGGGATGTTCGTTTGGTACCTCACAAGAGCGCCTGTTGTCAGCTTTGGAAAGCGACTCCCTCCATCCCATGCAGATGGAGCAGGGTTTGTTGTTAAAAGATGCCGAGTTGTCCAACACCCCTTTTCAGACGCTTGCTTTCATGTTTTCTCCTCTTGACGGAGGATTGTATAAAGTAGTGGCATCCAATCGTTATCAGAGCCGAAAAGAAGCTGTGGCTCACTATGATGAGCAATTGTCTCGCATGAAGGAGAAATATCCACGTCTGCAGAAGGTGTCCAATCCTGTAGCTGAAAAGATGTCCTCGTGGATGGACGGAGACAATGCTGTCTACATTGGTCTGTTTCCGGGCAAGGACGGTAAGACATATTTCGTCAATGTGAATTACTGGAACATCCTGATGCAGCAGAACATACAGTCCGATGCTACCCGTTGACCCCGTTGCAGGAGAAGCCGCCGGTTGTTTTCAGTTTTGTGAAGGCAAGATTTGTATTGCCCCGGCCAGGGAAGGAGGAGGCAGGTGGCAAGCCGTCGCCCCGTCGTCTGTAGCTGCCGTAGTCCGGTCGTTGGAGTTCAGTTGGCTGGACGGTACTCTCTGCAGGGCTGTAGAAGTAGCAGAGGAAGGTTGTGGCGAATGGGTACCGTTGCGTCAGAGTTACTCACTCCTGTCCCTTACCGATTACCGTAAAGCCTGCAAGGCAGCAGAGTTGCTCCATTGGGACCGCCACAGTCGTTATTGCGGCTGTTGCGGTTCGTCCCTTCAGTGGGCTTCCCCTATCAGCAAGTATTGTCCTCAGTGTCATACAGAGCAATGGCCCCGTCTCTCTCCCGCTATCATTGTCCTTATTTCCCGAGGAGACGAGGTACTGCTTGTCCGTTCGCGTTCATTCAAGCGAGATTGGTATGGCCTTGTGTCAGGATTCGTAGAACTGGGCGAAACGCTTGAGGAATGCCTCCATCGGGAAGTGATGGAAGAAACCGGTCTCAAGGTAACAGGAGTGACCTATGCCGGCAGTCAGTCGTGGCCCTTTCCCCGCAATCTTATGGCAGGATTCTTTGCCACCTGGGCAAGTGGAACCCTCCGTTTGCAACAGGAAGAACTCATCGAAGGAGGTTGGTTCCGTTATGACTCCTTGCCCCCTGTTCCCGACAGGCCCAGCATAGCCCGTCAGCTCATTGACCGCTGGCGCGCTTCATTTCCCTGACGCATTCCATTTGTTGTTCCGTCAGTTTTTCCGGCCAGTCCACGTCGATGACAATGATGAGGTCGGTAGGTTGTCCGTAGGCATCTGCAGGCCCCTTGCCTTTGAGTCGGAGTTTCGTTCCCGGTCGGGTACAAGGTTTCAGGTTCAGTTTCACCTTTCCCTGTTTCGTAGACAGGATGAACGTGCCCCCCAGCAGGGCAGCGTAGAGGTCAATGCGCACATGCGTACATGCCGTTGTCTCCGTATCGTTTCCTTGATGGCAGTTACCATGGCAGCCACCGTTTCGGTGACCGCTCCTGCCGGCACTGAAACCTCCCATACCGGCACGTGCGCCGAAAAATTCGTTGAAAAATGAGCTGAATCCCCCCATGCCGTCAAAACCGCTGAACATATCCTCGTTGAAGCCACGGCTGTAGGAAGCACCTTGTCCTGTCCTGCCACCGTCTTTCATAGCCTCCATTTCCTTCCAGCGTTCTCCGTAGCGGTCGTATTGGGCACGCTTGTCAGGATCACTCAGCACCTCGTTAGCTTCATTCAGTGCTTGGAATTTTGCTTTAGCTTTGGGATCATCCGGATGCAGATCGGGATGAAACTGTTTGACACGCTTCTTGTAGGCTGCATTGATTTGGTCTTGCGGCGTATCCTTGGAAATCCCCATGATTTTGTAGTAATCAACAAATGCCATGACAGTACTTTTTTTTAGGTAGACCCCTGCAAAATAAATGCCAAATGCGTACTTTTGCAGTCCTTTCATCAGGATTTTAAAGAAAATGAAGAGCCCTTCCGTTCTAATGTCATGTACAGTCCGTCGGTGGATATGGTCACTCATTTGTCTGATATCCTTCCCGTCGCTCTATGCCGGGCCAGCCTGGCCGCTTTGGCGCACTGTTCACCAGCCCGACGGACAGTCCCTTCAGATACGTTATGTCGGCGATGAGCATCTCCATTATGCTGTCACCTCGCAGGGCGTACCCGTATGTCGTGACAGTGCGGGCCGTTGGTGCTATGCAGAGGTGGAGGGTCGTCGCTGTGTGCCTACCCAGACAGTTGCTGCAGATCATGCCCCCCGTAGCCTCGTTGAGACACTTCAGGCGCGTAGCAGTCTCAGCAGCAGGGCCGCTGCCAGTACGTTGGCAGCGTCCTTCTCCGTTTCCCTCCTTCCCCTTGGCGGCAGTCCCCGGATACCCGTTATCCTTGTGCAGTATGCCGACCGTTCGTTTACCCCCACCTGCGACAGCCTTTGGTATGAGCGTTTCTTCAATGCAGTCCATTCCCCCGACGAAGAAGCCTACGGCAGTGTGACCGACTATTTCCGCCATCAGAGCTACGGCCTTTTCCGTCCCCGCTTCCATATACTGTCCACTGTCACCCTCTCACGTCCTATGGCATATTATGGAGCCAACGGGCCCAGTCTGGACGAACGCGATGAAGAGATGGTAGCTGAAGCCATCAGCCGTTGTCTCTGCGACGAAGCCACATGGGCGTCATTCGCTCCCCAAGGACAGATACCGCTGGTAGTATGCGTCTATGCCGGATTCGGCGAGCAGGTCAATTCCGACATCCCCGACGCCATGTGGGCCAGTTGTCGGAAGGGCGTATCCCTTCAGGCAGGCGGTCACCCTGTGCAGTCTATCCTGGTAGTCAACGAACTCGCCGACTACAGTGGAGCCCATCAGGAGTTGCCCGACGGCATCGGCACTTTTTGTCATGAGTTCTCCCATATCCTCGGACTCCCCGATTTTTATGCCACCAATGGTCTCCCCGACAATTTCGGTCTCGATTTTTGGGACATCATGGACTGGGGACAGTTCATCAATGAAGGCCGTCGTCCTGTAGGCTATTCTGCCTACGAACGCATGTATATGGGGTGGTTGCAGCCCGAGCCCCTCACCGCCTCTTCGCCGCACGTTGTCCTCGATGCCCTTGCCGACAGTGCAGGCATCCACAGAGCCTATCTCATTTCCCATCCCTACCATGCAGACGAGTATCTCCTGCTCGAAAACCGCACCCCTTCGCCCTGGTTTGACAGCACCTTTGGGCAAGGCATGCTCGTTTATCATGTAGACTATGAAGAAAGCGCGTGGCATGACAATGTCGTCAACAACCTTCGCGATCATCAGCGCATGAGCATTCTGCCAGCCGACAACGATTACCGCATAGGCGCCTATTTTGACGGACTTATGGCAGCCTATCAGGGAGACCTCTATCCCGGACTCACCGCCAATACCCTTCTCTCGTCCACCTCAGTCCCTTCCTTGTCAGCCTATGCCGGCCGTCCCTTCCCCTGTACCCTCTCCGACATCCGTCTTACGCCCAGCGGCGCTGTCACCTTCCGTTTCGATGCAGGCACCCTGGAGTCAGTCACTCCGGTAGTTTCCGAAGCGTCGTCCGCAGAAAGATTTTCCGTATGGACCCTCTCCGGCCATCAGCAAAAATATCGTAATTTTGCAGACTGGAAACGTCATGCCCCTCCAGGCGTCTATATCCTTCAGGGAGTGCCTGGTGTAAAGAAAATCATTAAAACATCATCACATTTTTATCCATGAAACAGATCGTTCTTTCAGCATTCCTATGGGTCGTCACTGCCTTTTCCATGAACAGTCAGGCACAGAGTTCCCTTTCCAATTTTTTCTCCAATCTTTTTGGCTCCTCTCAGAACAATACCGTCACTACCGTTACCTCTGTGTTCAATCATCTCATAGGGAACCATACTGTTACCTCTACCTCACTAGTCGGCACATGGGCCTATTCCCAGCCCGCTGTAGCCTTTGAGTCGAAGAATCTGTTGGGCAAGGCAGGAGGAGCCGTTACCGCCAATGTCCTGGAGAAGAAGCTCGGCAACGCCTTGACCACATACGGTTTCAAGCCCGGCAATTCCACTTTGACCTTCAATGCCGACTCCACCTTCAGCATGAGGATCAAAGGCAGGACAGTTACAGGACGTTATTCTGTCAGCAAGTCCACCCTTACCCTTCGTTCCCGCCTGGGCACTACTCTTGTCACTGCCAATGTCGCCATTGCCAGCAATCAGCTTCAGCTCACGTTTACGGCCAACAAACTTCTCACCTTTGTCAAGCAAGTCGCTGCGCTTTCCACTACCTCTACCACACTGAATACCATTTCCCAGTTGGCAGGCAATTACTCGGGCATGCAGTTGGGATTGCAGTTCAAGAAGAAGTGA
>JALERS010000103.1 GCA_022763905.1 Prevotellaceae bacterium
TTGCTACGCCCACGCTTTTGGAGGACGCGCACGCTGGTAGTGCCGGATTTATTTTTGGATTTATTGACAAACATGGCACAAAGATACGCCGCGTTACCCAAATTACCAATACTTCGATTGCTAACACACTGAAAATCAAAATATAAAATTTTCACACAAAAAAAGTGACGAAAACAGGTGCATAGCAGTTAAGTGATATCTGAGAGTATATTGACTGCTTCCTCTTAGAATCGTCGATTCTTTTGCCGAGCACCGACGATTCTTTTGCTTAGAATCGACGCTTCTTTTGGAAAGCACCGACGACTCTTTTGGAAAGCACCATGAATACTTGGGCTAGTCCATCAACTTCATTTCCCAAAGGATTCATTTCCAGCTTTCTTCGGACTCTTTTTCTCTTCATCAACTGAATCAACAGACATCTGCCACAAGACCCTTCTGTTTTTTGTTGACAAAACGGTCATATAGGACATGTTGAACTCGGGTGTTTTGTTGGGCCGTGCCAAGATATGTGCTTGCGCTATTGGAGGACGGGCATCCATGAGACGGAGTCTCTCCCTTGACTGGCACCCAGCAAGAAAGGAAACGATAGTGGGATGTACGCTACCTGTCACTTTCTATCCCACATGAAAATCTACTGACCACTACTTGGGACATCTTTGACGAGGGCAAACAAAAACCCATCCGAACCTCGCAGTCAGGATGGGCGGCGTGTGGCAGCGTCTCACTTTTCATCTAAAAGTCATAGGCCAATCGCTGCTCTTGGCTATAGGGAGCGAGAGGCTCCGCTTTCGCAGTACACCCCTCGCATGTGGATCTTGTCACCACAGGGCAACCTTTCCGACTGCTCCGAGGTCGATGGATGCGGTAGCAACACCGAGAGCCTGGAACACACGGCTCATGGTTGGCAGGGTGATGTTCCGACCTTTCTCCAGCCGTGAAATCTGAGCCTTCTTCACTCCGATGCGCTCTCCGAGTTCTTCCTGCGTGAGGTCCTGCTGAATCCTCGTCCTCTTGATGAGTTCGCCTATCTCGTAGGCATGGACTGCCTTGGCGACCTCTGCCTCCAACTCGTCTCTGTCGGGTGTGCCGACCTTGCCGATGCACTCGTCCAAGTGCTGCTCGAATGGTATCAATTTTATCTTTGCCATATTCTTATTCTCCTTTTGATTTGAAATACTCTTGTCTGATCCTCTCTGCCTTGGCTATCTCCTTGGCAGGTGTCTTCTGCGTCTTCTTGACGATGCCGTGAGTGGCTATTACCAGCGTGTCCTCCTCCGTGTCCCAAAAGGCAAACAGCCGATACTTGATCTTGTTGAACAAGGTGCGGAACTCCCAAATCTCCGTGCCCTCCAGCTTCTTGAACAACTCTGCGTTCCTCTCGCCCTGCTGCACTCGCTTGATGTTGGTGTCTATCTTCTTCGCTGCGGCACGGGGAAGGCTCTTGATGAAGCTATCGGCTTCCTCCGTCAATACCAGTTTGAAGCTGCTGCTACTCATATTTGAGTCTTCAATGTCGGTGCAAAGATACTACAAAGTTTACATCCGACGAAACTTTTCTCTTGTTTTTGTACTCCAGTGCAAACTTTTAATATTTCTGAGGTGTGAGTGAGGTGCAAATCTCCGCTGAGACCTATCAGAATTGGCTTGTATGGCCTTTCCGCCCCACATGAAAATCTGTTGACCACTACTTGGGTGGGAAGTTCCTTCTTGACAGGACAGATGCAAAAAACCATCCGATAAGTATCGAATGGTTTTTCTGTACACCCTTAGGGGCTCGAACCCTAGACCCACTGATTAAGAGTCAGTTGCTCTACCAACTGAGCTAAGGGTGCATCTCTTGATTTTTTACGAGTGCAAAGTTACACGTTTTAATTGAACTGACCAACTGTTTCCGGGATTTTTTTTACGACAAATTGAAAAATCCTGTAGGTGATGTTCTTTTGAGTACTGTGATGAAAGTGGTAATGTCCAGATGGCTGTGGTTTTGGGCAAAAATATCCTTCATGGCGTCCAGGGCATGTTGTGGTGTATTGTTGTTCTCACTCAGATGGCAGAGCCAGGTGTGTTTGAGATGATGGCTGTGCCGGAAGATGGTTTCAGCAGCGCAAGTATTGGAGAGATGACCATTATTGCCGGCAATGCGCATTTTGAGTGGATAGGGATAGGGACCGTTCATCAGCATGTCATTGTCGTAGTTGGATTCGATGACAAGGTATTCCGAGCGTTCGATATGCTGCAGGATGGTATCGGTGATGTGGCCTATGTCGGTGATGTGGCAGAGACGGATATCCTGCCAGGTCATGAAATAGCCTACGTTTCCCTTGCTGTCATGGGGTACATGAAACGCTTTGAGAGAGCATCCGCAGCATGTTTCGACGGTATCGGTTGTCAGGAATCTGCGGAATTCGCCGGCTACTTTGTGTCGGATGACGGGATTGCTGTCTATGCCGTGCCACACTTCTTTTGTAGCATAAATCGGCAGGGAGTATTTCTTGGCCAGTGAAGCGGCGCTTTTGATATGGTCGATATGGTCATGAGTCAGAAAGATGGCCTTGATGGAAGAGATAGGGATATCGTATTGTAGCAGATAGGCGGTCAACTTGCGGATGCCTATTCCGGCGTCTATCATCAGGCTTCCTTGTGGAGTTTGATAAATGAAGCAATTGCCACTGCTTCCGCTTCCAAGGCACAGAAATCTGAAATAAGGTGTTGTCATGGTGCAAAGTTACTCTTTTTTTTTACCTTTGCAATTATAATGGTATAGAGAGATGCAACAAGGTTATCCTTTTTTCAAATGGTTTCTTGGTGGAGTATTCAGTCTGTTGGTGACAAGTTGCCAACAGGATGCTGACAGGGATGCTTCCCGATGTGTGGAAAAATTCTGTGATGCATTTTTCTGTTTCCGTTTCGAAGAAGCCTATCGTCTCTGTCTTGAAGAAGATGCCCAATGGATGCTCATGTATATATCTCATCTTACAGAGGCAGATGCAGACAGTATCCGTCATAT
Organism: Prevotellaceae bacterium; assembly: GCA_022763905.1. Classification (GTDB taxonomy): domain Bacteria; phylum Bacteroidota; class Bacteroidia; order Bacteroidales; family Bacteroidaceae; genus UBA6382. Next base: position 3,008 of record JALERS010000103.1, read on the forward strand.
CCGTGTCAGTCCGGAGTATATGATAGAAGAGTGGGGTGAGCCTGCAGCGGATTCGACTGTGCAGGTATCGGTGCGTATAGCCAAGGCATTTGTACTGGACTCGTTGGGGCAGCCTCCACATCTTGTTACAGATGCTGTCATGCAAGTAGCTCTTCAGATGAAGAACGGACAATGGAAGGTCAGAAGGGTAGACCTACTGCAAAATGGAAAGTGAAGTCTCTTTTCAGACGGGGGGAGAGGAAAGGATAATGCTCCTTCTCTGAATTGTAATAGGGAGATATGGCTTTCATGGCCATGTCAAACCTTAGGATGAAGTAGTCGAAATTGAAACGGAATCCGCAACCATAGGAGGCGGCAATCTGCTTATAGAAGGTGTCCAGTTGGAATTGTCCTCCAGGTTGGGCAGCGTAGTTGCGTGTAGTCCAGATGTTGCCGGCATCTACAAACAAGGCTCCACTGAGTTTCCATATGAGGTAGGACCGAAGCTCCAGGTTAAACAGAAGTTTCAGGTTACCGGTATGGTTGATAAAGTCTATTTTCCCATCTTCTCCTTTGAAGGAACCGGGTCCCAGTTCACGTACAGACCATCCTCTGACGCTGTTGGCACCACCGGCAAAGTAACGCTTTTCGTAGGGAACTATGGTGTTGTTGCCATAGGGGAGTACCAGTCCCACAGCACCTCTCATGGCAAGTGTGTTGTTCTTGTTGAGGGGGATACTGCAGGCATAGTCGGCATCTATCTTGAGGTATTGGGCGAATGCCACATTGAAGAGGTTGTATCTGTTTTCACTGTCTTTTTTGATATTGAGGGCTTTGGACAACAAGTACAGTGAATTGCCCGCCGACTCTATTCCGTAGTGTATCTGGTAGGATTTCTGTGGGCTGATGCTATGGCGGGATTTATCAGAAGAATTGTAGATGAAGTTGTAGGCGGTATTGAGTATGAAAAGGTTTTCATAGGAATATTTTACGATGGCAAACCGGTCGTTGTTGTTGTCCAGATAGTCTTCCCTGAATGTCTTGGAAATCCAGGGCATATAGACATAATTGAGACCGATGGCATCCAGTTTGTGCTGGTGTTTGTTGCGTTTGCCATTCCATTTGTAGCTCCACAGGGCAGTCAGAACCCGGCGATGGAATTCCGGTCGTTGCTGGGTGGTATATTGCAGGGATATTTCAGAGTTGCCGTGGAGTGTGATTCTCTTCCTTTCAGGAAGGAAGGGGATGATGATTCGAGGGAAGGCTACTTTTGTCTCCAGTGAGAATTCAAAGAAGTTCTGATCGGAATAGCCTTCCAGTCCTCTGATGGCTTCAAATGCAGCCTTGGCTTTGGTGGACCAAGTTTCAGAACCATGGAAGAGGTTGCGATGGGTGAAACTGACAGAAGAAGCCATGCCAAGGTCGCCGGATGTGTTGGTACCTTCCAGTTCGGCGGATATCTGGTTGAGCTTATTGGTATTGAGTGTGATTTCTGTATTAAGGATGCCATTTCCATTATCAGTGAAATGGATGGAAGAGTTGTGCAGCAATTGCAGACGTGACAGATTGTCGTAGGTGCGTCTTACACTTTCCTGGTTGTAGAAAGAGCCTCGCTGTATCTCCAGTTGAGAATAGATGACATTGGGACGGATGATACTGGAACCAAAATAACGTATCCATATCCCCCTGTATTTGATGCTGTCTCGCAGTGGGGGGTCAGTATCTTCATACCCTTTGACATTGACCGTGATGTTGCCTATCCAGTAACGGTTGTAGTCTACCAGTGTGGAGTCTTCGGCGATGCTTTTTCCGCAGAAGTTCAATGTGAGGTCAAGGTTGTTGGGGCCAGCCGTGGAGTCCACATCATAATAGATATATTTTTTAAGCACCTTGTAGTAACCGTTCTGATAGAGAAGGTTAATGATGCGGTCTCTTTCCGCATCCAGTGTGTGGGCATTGCAGGGCATTCCGGGAGACAGCAGACTTTGTTTCCTGTTTTGTTGGATGAGAGAATCAATCTCGGCGTCATCCACCCGATAGTCAATAGAACGGATTTTGTAGAGAGGGCCGGGATGGATGTGGTAATTGATGCGTGCTTTATGTTGATGGGTGGACACATGGGTATCTGTATACGCCTGCAGATATCCCAAGTTGATGGCTGTGCCTGTCATTTGGATAGCTGTGGCCTGTGCTTTCTGTGGCTGATAGGTGACAGGAGCTTCTCCCAGTCGTTGAAAGAACCGGTTGATACCTTTTGTGCTGTCGGTACCGGATAGGCAATAGATACCCAAGGGCACGTTGAGTAAATTGAACCATTTGGAATTGGTACTTTGCTTGACCATGTCACGATAAGGTGACAAATCAGCGCTTTTGTCATCAGATGTGACTTTGGCAGATGTCAGCAGGTAGTCTCCTTCTTTCAGAAACTTTTCTGATGAGCATCCAGTGAGGGTCAAGAGGAGGACAAGAGCCGGAATGATGATTTTTTTTGCCAAATGGACAGAGGATAATCAGATTTTTGCGCAAAGATAAGACTTTATAGAAATATAGTTTGTAGATTTGTGTTGAAAAAATCAGCAGGTCGCAGGTGTATTCAAGTGATGTGATATAATCTATTTTATTGTTTGGACAGATGGTCAGTGGAACATGGTTGAAGAGGATACGTGCTTTAGGCATGAAGAAGTACAGGGATGCCGAAGGCTTGTTTGTAGGAGAAGGTCCCAAAGTGGTAGATGAGTTGATGTCGGCATTCCCCTGTGTGTATCTGGTAGGTACGGAGGAGGGATTGAAGGCGTTGACTCCTGAAAAAATAGCAGTTGCCACTCAGGTGGAGGTAATTACAGAGGCGATGCTGTCCCGTTTAAGTTTTTTGCAGCATCCGCAGCATATATTGGGCGTCTTTACTCTTCCGGCATCTTCCCATTTCCCTCTGGAGGTAGCACAAAGCCAGTTGTGTATAGCATTGGATGGAGTTCAAGACCCCGGTAATGTGGGAACCATCTTACGTGTAGCCGACTGGTGGGGCATTGAGCATATAGTATGTTCGCCTGACACTGCAGATGCTTTTGCTCCCAAGGTGGTTCAAGCTTCGATGGGAGCTGTGGCACGCATACATGTGTACCGATGTCAACTACCCGATTTGCTGATGTCCATGCCAGATGTGCCTGTTTATGGTACATTCCTTGACGGAAAAGATATCTATCAGGAGACTCTTACATCCAATGGACTGATTGTGATGGGAAATGAAGGGAAAGGTATTCGCCAGGAAACGGAGAAGAGGGTAACCCATCGCCTCCTTGTTCCCAGTTTTCCTGCAGGTCGCCCTACCAGTGAAAGCCTCAATGTAGCCATTGCCACAGCTGTGGTATGTGCTGAATTCCGACGCCGTTCCAGTCAAAGCAATGGTTTTACAGGGTCGGATATCATGTCATTCTGAATTTTTTAGTAACTTTACAAAATGAAATACAGCACACCCTCAGGGTGAACTGTCCAACAACCATCATCTTCAATTACAATTTATGGAACATATTTATTACGATCTTTCCTATAGCCTTTCTGTGTCAAGCGAAGGCAGTGCTCCGGAACTGTTCGAAAAAACATCCTCCCAACGTCCGTTTTCCTTTATTACCCAAATGGGTATGGTGCTCGACAAGTTTGAGCAGGAGATATTGCAGATAGAGGAAGGTGGTTCTTTTGATTTCACCATAGCCTGTGCAGATGCGTATGGTGAATATTTGGAGGAACATGTCTGTGAACTGGACCGTTCGCTGTTTTACCGAAACGGAAAGTTTGACGATGAACACGTCTTTCCTGGAGCTGTTCTTCCCATGGTCAATGAAGACGGAATGCGTCTGGATGGAATAGTCAAGGAAATCAAGCCCGACACCATAGTGATGGATTTCAACTATCTGCTGGCAGGTAAAGATTTGCATTTTAAGGGGAAGGTGCTGACCCGACGTATGGCCACCGAACAGGAAATCCAGGAACAGTTGCAGTTCACACATGCTTGTCACTGTGGAGAAGGCAGTTGTCATTGCCACGGTGAAGAAGGTAAAGGAGAATGCCATTGCCATGGTGAAGAAAGTAAAGGAGAATGCCATTGCCATGGTGAAGAAGGTAAAGGAGAATGTCACTGCCATGGGGACGAAGGTAAAGGAGAATGTCACTGCCATGGGGAAGGGAAAGAATGTTGTAAAAACAAATGACAGAATAGAGGTTGCATCTTGACAAGATGTAACAACGATTGGAATATATAATATGAATACAATAGGAACACTGTATCGTCTCACTTCGTTTGGCGAAAGTCATGGGCCTGGTGTGGGAGGGGTGATAGACGGATTTCCATCGGGCATAGACATAGACATGGATTTGCTTCATGCGGAAATGCAGCGTCGACGTCCAGGACAGAGTGCGTTGACGACCAGCCGTAACGAACAGGATGAGGTGGAGATATTGTCAGGAGTATTTGAGGGAAAGTCGACGGGATGCCCCATAGGCTTCTTGGTGCGCAACAATAATCAGAAAAGCCATGACTATGACAATATGGCATCGCTGTTTCGTCCCTCGCATGCAGATTACACCTATTATAATAAGTATGGCATACGCGACCATTGTGGGGGAGGCAGAACGTCAGCACGCGAAACCATTTCCCGATGTGTAGCAGGAGCCTTTGCCAAGATGGCTTTGAGGAAATCAGGTATCAGCATACAAGCATATACATCCCAGGTGGGGAATGTGGCGGTAGAAACAGACTATCATCACTTGGACCTTTCCCTGACGGAGAGCAATGCGGTGAGATGTCCAGATCCGGAAAAGGCTCTTATGATGGCCCAGCTCATTCGGAAAGTACGGGAACAAGGAGACACAATAGGGGGTATTATCTCCTGTGTTGTCCAAGGTGTTCCCATAGGACTAGGTGAACCCGTCTTCAATAAACTGCATGCCGATTTGGCTCATGCCATGATGGGCATCAATGCAGTAAAGGGATTTGAATATGGCCTGGGTTTTTCAAGTGTCAACACATTGGGAAGTGAACAGAATGATGTTTTCATTCCGTCGGAAGAGGGAGGCATTGCGTTGGCTACCAATAGAAGCGGAGGTATACAAGGAGGTATCAGCAATGGAGAAGATATTTATTTTAGGGTGGTTTTCAAGCCCGTAGCTACGATTCTGCGTGAGCAGTCCACTGTAGATCTTCAAGGTCATCCCGTTACTTTTAAGGCGCGCGGTAGACATGATCCCTGTGTTCTTCCCCGAGCTGTGCCTATTGTAGAGTCAATGGCTGCTATGGTTATATTGGACCATTATCTCCAATTCAGGGCATATGAAAGTTTTTCCTAATTAGAAATAAGCTATTATTAACTTTGAAAAAATATATGATGAAAAAAATCATGTTGTACAGCGGTCTGCTGTTGTTCTTGTTTTGCCATGCCATGTCAATAGGCGCCCGTGAGTTCCACATCATTCCTCAACCTGTGAGCATAGTGGAATCCAGAGGAGAGTTTCTGATAGATGGCTCTGTATCGTTCTATGCACAGGGGGAAGGGGCGGCTTCTGTGGCTCAGTTGATTGCCTCCAAAATAGCCCGTTCAACAGGATGGGTTCTTCCTGTGGTGCATAAGAAGAAAGACAAATGCATTGTACTGAAGATAGACAAGCGCAGCAAGGGTGGTCCTGAAGCCTATACGTTGACGGTACGTCCGGAGGGTGTAGTGGCTACAGCATCAGCCCCACAGGGATTATTCTATGCCATGCAGACTTTTCTGCAGTTGCTTCCTCCTCAAATAGAGAGTCCTTCTGTCGTAAAGGGTGTCAATTGGGTGGCTCCTTCGGTAACAGTTCAGGACAAGCCTCGGTTTTCTTATAGAGGAGCAATGATTGATGTGTGCCGTCATTTCTTCCCTGTAGAAATGATCAAACATCAGATTGACGTGCTCTCCATGTACAAGATCAATACCATTCATTGGCATCTTACCGAAGACCAAGGATGGAGAATGGAAAGCCGTAAATATCCTGAACTCAATAAGAAGGGTGCCTGGCGTACAGATGCTACAGGCAAGGCATTCGGTGGTTATTACACCATAGAGGAAATGAAGGAAGTAGTGCGTTATGCTGCAGAGCATTTCATTACAGTCATTCCCGAACTGGAGATTCCTGGACATGAATTGGCAGCTATTGCAGCCTATCCTTGGCTTTCCTGCCGCAATGTAGACATCACTCCACGTCTTATATGGGGAATAGAAGATGTTGTGATGTGTCCGGGAAAGGAATCCACTTTCCGTTTCCTGGAGGATATCGTTGATGAGATGCTTGACATCTTCCCCAGTCCCTATTATCACATTGGTGGTGATGAGAGTCCTCGTGTGGAATGGGAGAAATGTCCTCTTTGCCAAAAACGTGCTGATGAACTGGGACTGAAGAAGGAGGAAGGCCGTAGCCGGGAAGCACAATTGCAGAGCTATGTGGTGAATAGAATGGAGAAATATCTCAACTCAAAGGGCAAGTCCATCATCGGTTGGGACGAGATATTGGAAGGGGGTAACCTCAATCCAAGTGCTGTGGTTATGTCCTGGAGAGGAGAAAAGGGTGGCATTGCTGCCAGCAAGGCAGGCCATAAAGTTATTATGACACCTGGTTCTAAAGGTTACTATACAGACCACTTCCAAGGTGACCCTGCCATTGAACCTTATGGTATCGGCAAATACAGTCCTTTGGAAAAAACCTACAACTATGATCCTGTACCTGAAGAAGTGGAAAAGGCAGGCAAGGCCCATCTGGTATGGGGGGCTCAGTGTAATACATGGACAGAATACATAGCATCGGCAGCCAAGTTTGATTATCGTCTTTATCCACGTGGTCTGGCAGTTGCCGAGACGGGATGGTCTCCTCGTTCTGCCAAGTCGTTTACTGATTTCTGCCGCCGACTGGATGACGATGCCTCCGTACGTATGCATTTGCACGGTGTCAATTTCCATATTCCATTGCCCGAACAGCCGGGAGGGTCTATGGACTATATAGCATTCACCGACAAAACAAAGGCTGTCTTCCAGACAACACGACCAGAAAAGATGGTATACACTACAGACGGTACCGAACCTCATGCAGGTTCTGCCATCTATGAAAATCCTTTGGAAATCAAGGAAAATACGGTATTGAAAATCCGTACTGTGCTTCCTTGCGGACTGATGAGTGCTGTACGTACGGTCACCTATACCAAGCAGCCATTGTCTCCGGCAATAGATGTGAAGCCTGAGAAGAAGGGATTGAATCTACGTACAGTTCCCGGTGTATATACTTCACTGGAACAACTTTCATCTATCCACTTCTGGAACAAGGGGAATGTACTTACTGATCTGAAGGATATATGCCGACAGGTTACCATCCCTCGTAATGGGAGAAATGTAGAACATTATGCTGCTGTAGCCGAAGGCATGATTCTGATTCCTGAGGATGGTGTCTATTGTTTCCGTGGCAACTATCCTCTGATGGAGATTGACGGTCAGGCTGTTGTCAATAATGATGGATTCCCCTCCAATCATCACATGAGCGGTACCCGTAGCATGGCACTGAAGGCGGGATGGCATCGCCTCTCCCTTGTCTATATGAGTTACATTGTGGACGGAACCAGTTCATGGATTGGCGAGCGCCGTTGTTTCTACAGAAAAGGTTTCCAAGGAGATTACAAGGTGATAGAACCAGATATGCTGGGCAGATAATTTCTCCCTTGTTATCATGACAGTACAATCCCTGTTGCTCCTTAATGGATGGGCAGGGATTGTTCCTTTTTCGGGGAGTTGCCCTATGATGCTTATTGGTGGGATGCCTGTGCGGCTTGATCTCATGAAACTGTTTGTGTGCTGGGAAATGCCTACCTTTGCAGAATGGGGCTATGCTCGGCCAAATTTCTTCCCATACACCATTAATAATATACAAAAGCTATGACCTGTCAATCCATTTCCTCATCAAGCCATAGGGCTATAGGACTAGACCTGATGCGCATTTCGCTGGCATTACTGATTTTTGCATTTCATTCACGTATTCATGTGTTGCAATGTGATTATGGTCTGCTCAACGGATTCATTGATATGGGAGCCATTGCCATGACAGGATTCTTCCTGCTATCGGGGTACGCACTTCATCTGTCTTACGGGAAGAAGGATATGTCAGACATTCCTTCCATTCGAAAATTCTATATAAAAAGACTGATAGCCATTCTCCCCTTGTATTATACATGGGCAATCATCAAGGTTATCTTGCATATTTTTGAAAAAGGAACGGCGGCGGCTATTGAAGAAACAGTGCTATTGCCAGTTGAAAGTTTGGGTATGCAGTCATGGTTTGCCACCTTGTTCCCTTTTTCTCACAACAGTGGAAGTTGGTTTATTTCCTGCATTATGGTCTGCTATTTCGTATTTCCGTTATTAGACCATCTTACCCGCCATTTGAAGCAGGGAAGCAAAAAGGTTCTGATTGTGATATTGAGTGCCGTTCTTCTGTACAGTCCTTTTGTACAACATTATTTTGACTTGCCGTCATTGTACGATAATCCGTTCTTCAGAGTCTTGGAATTTACAGTGGGAATATTGGTGTGTCAACTCAATTTGAGTCAATCGGATTCTTCTAGGGTAATAGCCATGTTGCGTAAACATCAGATAGGGTTGATGTCAGTGATATGCCTTGTAGTAGGAGTGATGGCAGCCAGACATTTCCGGCTTCCTGCCGATTATATGATGTACAATTGCGTGGCACTTCCTTGTTTTGTTTCCCTTTTGTTCTCACTGGGCCATCATAAATTCACCCTACTTGCCGGATGGAAGGTCATTCCGTATCTGAGTGGTCTTTCCTTCCCCTTTTATCTGAGTCAGATAGCAGCGGTATGGAGTGGGGTGCAATATGGGTTATCATATACAGGTTGGGACAATAATGTCATGAGGATATGGGTATCAGCGTTCATATGTTTCGGCCTGGCCAATATCTTCCGATATGCTATTGATTGCCCTATTGGAAAGTATCTGAAAGCAAAATTGCTGAAGGAATAGAGATGGCTCAAAACCTCTATCGATCCAACAGCAAGTCTGTCTATTCCAAGAGGGGCAGATTATTTGGGGCTCATCTTGTATTGGCGGGGTGACATGCCTGTGAACCTCTTGAAATACTTGGATAGAAATGATTGGTTGGCAAAGTTCATACGGAACGATATTTCCTGTATGCTGAGGTCTGAGTAATGCAACAATTGTTTGATTTCCTTTATGACCATTTGGTTGATGATTTGCGAGGGAGTTTTTTTGCTGGCACTTTTGATGACTGTGCAAAGATATTTAGTGGATATATGCATCTTCTGAGCATAAAAATTGACAGACCTTTCCTGAGTATAGTTGTTGGAAACAAGTTCGAGGAAAGTCTGGAGAAATTTAGAATCTTTGCTGTCGATGTCGGCTTCTTCGCTTTCTTTAATGTGTTCGCCTATACAGGAGAATAGGAAATAGAAGAACAGATAGACTGCCGACATGATGCTTTCGTGATAGAAGAGGGCATCTTCGTTGTTGCGTATCATCGTGTTGATGGTCTTCATCAGATGGTGGAGGGTGTTGGCTTCTTCCTGGTTGACTTCGAAGCAGATGAGTTCCTGTAGGTTAGAATAATAAGGAATAAGTTTCTTGAAGGAAATATGGGCAGATTGAACCAGTTGATGGCTATGGAAGAAGATGGATATGTTGCAATAATCACTGTTGATGAATGAAACTACAGATCCAGGACGGCAACACAGAATCATGTTCTTTTTTACAGTATATGTTTTGCCGTCACAAGATAAGGTGAATTCCCCATCCCGACACAATATAGCTCCACCGTCTTCCATTCGGATAGGTACAGGAGTAAAGAAGGGAGCATTTTCTGCTTTGCGGCTGTCGATATCAATGACGTCAAGAAAAAAATCTTTGTAGTAACATGCCTTGTCGATAGATTCCTGTTTGAGATAATCTAGAAATAGGTCAAATGTGAAGTAGTGTATTTGCATGCGGACTATAAGTGTTGTACAAAAATAAGGATAAATTCCATGATTTTTCACGATAAAAGCCTATTTTTGTCCTCAACTCATTGTGTGAGGAACATTAATGTAAGCTATATGAGATTATTCAGATTACTATTGGGCATTTGCCTGTTTTCTTGTGTGTCGTTGTCGGCACAGGACCATGAGTGGGAGTATGAGGACATCGTTTCACCCGATAAGGGTGAGTGGTCAAGAGTGAAGGAAATTTCTTTAGGATGGGGAAACATTGATACACGTTATGCCAGGCATATAGTTCCCACACTGAGTCAGTCCTTGCAGCTGGAAGGATGGAAAGGGGAACGCTTGGCTGCTCAGGCGGTATTGTTGACTCCCACGGCTCTGTCAAAGGTGTCATTTGAGGTCAGTGACCTGAAAGGAAGTAAGGGAAGCATTCCTTCTTCTGCAGTGAAAAAATATTTTGTTGGATATACTATGGCTGATGCCTATGTAGACAAGAAAGGAAAATATACTCATGACCATACAAAGAGTTCGTTATTTGATTCCAGTCTTGTAGCTGACCGATTGGCTCCTCTGCCTTTTATGGCGGTGAAGGCAGGGTCAGTACGTCCGTTGTGGTTGGATATACGCATTCCTTCTGATGTTGCTGCAGGCTTGTACAAAGGATATCTTGTAGTGACTGCAGATGGGAAAAAGTTGACTTTACCTTTATCTGTCAAGGTAGCAGACAGGACACTTCCGCCACCTTCACAATGGTCATTCCATCTTGATTTATGGCAGAATCCTTTTGCTGTTGCCCGTTATTATGATGTGCCCCTTTGGAGTAAGGAACATTTTGACTTGATGAGACCATTGATGAAGTTGTTGGCAGATGCTGGTCAGAAGGTGATTACTGCTTCCGTCATTCAGCATCCCTGGAACAGTCAGACCGAAGATCCGTTTGAAAGCATGATTGGGAAGATGCTCAGACTGGATGGAACATGGCAGTATGATTATACCGTGTTTGACCGCTGGGTTGAGTTCATGATAGAAATGGGCATTGACCAGCAGATAGATTGCTATACCATTCTGCCATGGCATCTGCGATTCGAGTATTTTGACCAGGCTATCAATGCTACCCGTGTACGACATCTGCAACCGGGTACTGCTCCATATCATGATTATCTGTTGCCCTTCCTCAAGGACTTTGCTGCCCACTTGAAGAGTAAGGGATGGTTTGAGCGTACCTGTATTGCCACTGATGAACGTCCTATGGACATGTTGCGGGCTGCTTGGGATGTTGTGAAAGAAGCCGACCCTGCTTATCGCATTGAGGGAGCCGCCAACTACTATCCTGAAGTTGAGCCCGTCATGTATGACCTCAGTGTTACTTACCAACATGGTATTCTTCCGCCAGATGTGCTGGCCAAGCGTAAGGAGCAGGGTAAGAAACTCACGTTCTATACCTGTTGCAGTCCAGAACGTCCCAATACATTCACTTTCTCACCTCCTGCAGAGTCTGAATTGTTAGGTCTTCATGCAGTGGCTGCAGGATATGATGGTTATCTCAGATGGGCATACAATAGTTGGGTGAAAGCTCCCAATCAAGACAGCCGTTTCCGCACTTGGGCTTCAGGCGATTGTTTCCTTGTCTATCCAGGAGGTTCCAGCATACGCATGGAGAGACTCGTTCATGGTATACAAGACTTTGAGAAGGTGAAGATATTGCGTCGGCAGTTGAAGGGAAAATCTCTCCAGCGTCTTGAAAATGCTTTGCAACCCTTTGTCTCCAACAATCTGAAACCTTCCCAGAATGCTGCCGATATGGTCAACACCTTTCGACATACT
>JALERS010000104.1 GCA_022763905.1 Prevotellaceae bacterium
CTGCCGAAACTCTTAACCATAACATTGCTACGCCCACGCTTTTGGAGGACGCGCACGCTGGTAGTGCCGGATTTATTTTTGGATTTATTGACAAACATGGCACAAAGATACGCCGCGTTACCCAAATTACCAATACTTCGAGTGCTAACACACTGAAAATCAAAATATAAAATTTTCACACCCAAAAAGTGACGAAAACAGGAGTCATTTCCAGCTTTCTCTGGACTCTTTTTCTCTTCATCAACTGAATCAACAGACACCCGCCACAAGACCCTCCTGTTTTGCCCTATGTTTGATTATACAGGACTTCGGCTGGATATTTGTACTATCGGGAGTATTACCGGACAGTCATAATAAAAATACCTAAACTATTTGCTTTACTTCCGAAGAACAACTCTGTGCTTGCTATGGGTTCAAAAAATATGGATGACAATGGAGCAATGGACTCTCTGAGGTCAGTTGGTTACACAATAATGGTCTGTAATTATCGTTCCTGCACAATACCATTAAAGATTTCGCAAAATTATTCAAATGCTACTCTCCATTAAATGGTTCCTGATTTGTATATGGAATTTTTGTGGAATATCAATTATGGTTAGACTTCCGAACATGTTTTCTATAACTTTTAGAAAACCATAGGCCATAGACTTCACTGACGTTGCTGGCGGTGATGAAAGCCTCTATATGTTGAGATCTGATAAATTCCATCAGATCGCCAAATTCGCTTTGAGTCAGAAGAGACTGGATTTCCGTATGTGGTTCCATAGAATAACCACCCGTTACATTATAGAGACTGCAACCACGAACTAATTGATTGATGATAAAGTGGCGGATAGGTTCAGGGTCCATAGTAATGATGCATACTCTTTTGCGTCTGCTGATACCTGAGGCAAAATAATCAATGGCAACACCGTTGAGCCATGTACCAATAAGTCCAACGACAACTATGCGGAAGGGATTGATGGCCAACGCAGTGCAACTGACAATGGCTCCTGATACCGCCACAGCTGTCCCCATTTCCGTATGGCTATACTTGTTGAGTATCTTCGCTACAATGTCGAGTCCTCCTGTAGAACCATTAATGCTGAAAAGCATGGCTTGAGCCGCACTGAGTAAAAGGACAAAACAACAGAGATCAAACCATATGTCACCCATCACAGATGTTTGTCCAGGCTCTATGAGTAGAAGAGTATAAGGATACAACCAGTCGAGAAGGTCAATCATAGGGCCTAGTATAAGAGAAGCATATACAGTCTTGATGCCAAACTCTCCATCAATGAGGAAGAAGGCGATGACCAACAATAGAGTGTTGATGACAGTAAGGCAGACGGAAATCTTGACGGGAAGCCCAATGGCGCACAAAACATTGCTTACCACAATAGCTAGACCTGATGTGGTACCGATAATGAGTTTGCTGGGCACAAGAAAATAATATACGGCAATGGCAGTGATGAGCATGCCCAAAGTCATGATAAGGAACTCCTTCCAGAATTTCCAGGTACGTAATTGACGGTAGGACTGAAGAGCTTGGATTATTTTGCTAGACATAGATGTATAGAGGATATTTGATGAGAATTGTCATTAATAAGAAGTGAACTTTAACGGGATTTTTGTTGCATCGGTGTGCGTTTCTTGCCCAACAGGTCTTTCAGACGATTGAAGTCATATTGGAACTGCATGCCTCCTCCCTGTGTGGACAAGGAAGAACGTGAGAAATAGCGGTCATTGGTCTCGCTGTATGCCTTCAGACTAATAGTTCCTTTACGATTGAGTAACCAGCGCAAATTGAAGTCACCCACAAAGTTGTTGGCATAAGTGTTCTGTTCCCTGTAGCCGAAATTACCACTCAACTGCAGACGGTCTTGTAAGAGACTGCCTTGAAACTGGCCGCCTACTTCCATATCTTCCCATCCTAAACGGCCTGTAGAGAAATTAGGACCAAATCGCCAGTTACTAATGTTGAGAACTTGATTGAAGACATTGCCTAGACTGTTGCCAAGCGTACTGGCAAAGAGCGACTGCATGGCGAGTACAGACTGATTGGGGGATGCAGAGGCTGCGGTGGACGCATAATCGTATGTATAGAACCGTCCTACTGTAAGTAGATAGAGCATCTGCATATTGATGTCTTCTTGAGAGGAAATTGCGCTGTGGATGGCATTGCGCATACCTTCACCAGCTGTAGGGAAGTCGAGTCCAAAGGTGACAACAGGGCTACTGGTTTGTCCGCTGAAATTAAGCAGACAATTTACGCTAGTTGTACCATTACTGAGATTTTGCCCTAAGTTGAGATCACTGAGTGATACGGAATGGACTGTATAGACTCCTTTGAGATTAATGGTGCCGTTGTCGGCATCACCATTGAAACGCAAGAATCCGTTGGGCTGGATGGTAATAATGCGTTTCATGAAATCTTGGATAGAGAGATGATATTCTCCATCGGTTGTTGTATATAGTCCGCCAATGTGGAATTTTCCCTTGTTAAACCAATTGATACTGATAGGACCATTACCATGTAGATAGAGACCATCTCCCCTCTTCTTGTCTGTTAGGATGACCAGCAAAAGATGGGGATTGATGCGTGAGTCGATGCGCAGATGAACATCTGTGCCTGTGTCTCTAGGTACTGAGGATGTGTTATTGGGTTGGATATTGACGGAAGAGGTATAGGACTGGTTATCTTTTTGGTGGAAGCGGATGAACTCAGACGAGGCTGTGCTGCCTGTCTGAGAGTTGTTGTAGTAAAGCTTACTGCCTTCCTCAGGAGTAATGTCCAGTTCAGCAATGACTTCTTCTGTGTTGCCGTAAAGAGAGCCTTTGCCACTGGCAAAGATATTGCCCCAATACACACTGTTGCCGGTATCGCCCCAATCATAGGCATGAAAATGGTCGGCATTGAGAAGGAATCTATAACCGAAATTCTTTAGATAATGGTGACTGACTTCACCATTGACAACACAAGATCCACCCTTGTTGTCATGCAGGGTAAAATTGTTGAAGAGAAACCGACCGGAATCAAACTTGATGGTGTCTCTACTTGATTGATATCCTACTAGAGTCACTGGAGGCAATAAGGATAAGGTATCAAGTACTGCATAACCCTTAAAGTCGAGTTGGTTCAATGGACCATAAAGTGTAAGGTCTCCTGAAAGATTGCCACTAATCGGACCTAGCACACCCTTGAGCCAACGGTTAAGAAATTCAGCATTGGTATGATGCGGCTTGAAATGAAGCTGAAGACTATTGTCCGCAATGTCAACAAATCCTTTTATCTTCAGTGAGTCATGTCCTTGCGTGCCTGTGATGGCATCGAGAAACAGTTTTTTCTTGTCAGTCTTAAACAATGCATTCACATGGAGAGTACCCATGTCACCATCTTGAAAGGTGAAATCGTTTACTTTAAGTTGGGCAGTTATTTCTGGAGAATTGTTTTTGGGGCTGGGTATCCAAGCTGTGCCATACAAATGACCTGTGAAATCAACAGGGTGGAAATTAAGTAAATCTTGAAGATGGGACACTTCAAGGGCATTAAAGGTGAGCAGGAAGGATGGATTATCGGTGTTGATATGTTTGAGAGATATATATTGATTATCTTTTCTGATTTCCAATGGTGTCATGTTAATGCCGTCGGACGCAATGGAAATACGGGCAGGACTAATAGTCCATACGGAGTCAAGAATGCTAAAGCTGGAAGGCTCTAGTGTAATATAGGCACTGCCGTTCCCTCCAATTTCGGGGAGTAGACGACATACAGCACTTATATGGCCTTGTGTACCATTACTCCCAATTGTCTTCCAATCTATGTGTGGATAGATGGTATTATAGGCGGCTGGGATGCTGCAGGCTACCTTGACCGGTATATCACCAAACATCTTCTCTGTTTGGGCTAGTACTTCTATACTATCAGAACGTCCCTTGGCATAGAGGCTAGAAGAATGGTACTCAGTATCATTGAAAGAAAAATGGGGCATCCAAGCAGTGATACTGATATTATTGTTAGCAGCATCAGCACTGCCGTTGATCTCTATCGGTTCATGTAGGCGAAGAGGAATACCTATTACGCTGGAAAGGAAGGTGCTGTCCTTTAGAGTGAGAGAAAAATCAGCAGTACGGTTTTTAACTGACCTATCGGAGTATTTTTGTAAAATCGGCAGATGATGAGAGACACAAGAAAGCAGAATAGAAGGGATGTCAGTCAGGGGACCATTGCTGGTGACCTGGCCATCGGCAATACTACCACATATCCTTAACTCGTTCCGGCTTGTGGGGTCGCTTACATAACAGAGGTGCAGACTATCTGCGGAGTAGGAAGGTATATCCTCGCCAGTAAGATGGAGCCTGGAAAGACACATGTCCATATCTTGATGATTGTTGTCTTTAGAATAGGACAGTTGTACATTGGCTGAAATCGAAGCGTCGCCCCATCTGTCAGTTATTCCCAGTTGACGAGGTTTGAAGCAATTGACGACAGAAGAAGAGACTATTGTAAGGGGAGTGTTGGATGCTATATCAGCCTTGATATCAGATTGCAATTGAAGGTCAGTATCATTGACTGTTAACGAAGCGAGCCATTGCTGGCCAGTCAGCGTGTTATGGAACAAGACATCTGAGATACTGGTGGAGGAGTACTGAATCTCATCTAAATGGGTAGTACTTGTCAACTGTAAAGGATGTACAGTTCCTTCAGCATCGGTGGTACCTGATAGTGTGAGCGGAAGATTATCTGCAGGGGCAATAAGCGGGCCGATGCCCAAATGGTAGGAACTATGGCCTTTCAAACGATTGTCTTGTAAAGATATCTGTGCAGAAAGATTGCCCAATTCTGTTTGAAGAGTACCTTCTATATGCCCGTTACAATGGCTGTCTAGACGAAACGTGCTTGTATGGTTAATGTTACCGTATGAAGTTAAGCGCTCTGTAATGTCGGGAGATAGTCCGGCCCATGTAGTCCATTCCGTGATGGTAGAGGGAGAAAGGGAAAGACGAGCAATACGTCCACGACATAACCACTCTTTATTATTAAAAACGGATTGCGACAGCATGAGACGGCTGTCTAAAAATAAATTATTGGTACCTGAAGTTGTTCCAGAGATATTTATATTGATATTGTTATGATTGCCACGAGCATCCAGCACTAAGGAATATAGTTGACGAGAACTCTTTGCCAAAGAAGGAAGGAAACAACGGAAATCGGAAGGGGAGAAGGTTCCATTCAAATGGAGGCCATTTAAGTAACAGGTGGGACGGAAAGTGAAATCCAGTTGATTGATATTCAATTGAGAGCCTGGCATAGTGAGATGCAGACTACTGATGTTGATACCATGACGAGAAATAGCAGCCTTACCATACATGCTATTAACACTCCATCCGCTTTTTTCTTCTAACCGCAAACTGCGGATACGTATTCGGTCAATGTTTTCTCCTGAATTGATACTAAAACTGCCGTCTATACGATTAAATTGGAGATGGGAAGGTTGGAATATAGAGTCATTGACAGGACTATCCCATACATCATAACTGAGATAGGTGTTTTGGAGAACTACAGATTTCACCTGTATACTCAATGATGAATTGCTAGGACCATTGCCAGAGAGACTGTCAAGTACAAACTGGAAATTGGCTGGACTGGATGAGGAGGTTTTGCTGAAGCGACATCGGGCATTGTACAATCCTAAATGGGTGACAGTAAGCTGGCGATTGGCTAATTCGGAAAGACTGATTCGTACACACAGTCGCTTGGCTTCCAACATGGGCTTTTGGCTCTTGTCGTCAATACGTATGTTATAAAGGTCAATGCTGCCAGGGAGATGGATTTCTACACGCTCTATGGTGATGCCAGTAGCCAGTTTCTCGGATAATGCTGAAGATATCCTTTCCGCTATGTAATCAGAAGTTCCAGGAAGGGAAAGAAAAAGTTGCCAGCCTATGTACAAGACAATAAGGAGTGCTAACAAAGAGCGGATAATGTAACTTGTAGTTCTGATATAGTAAAAGATATCTGATTTGACATACAAAAATAGCCAATATTTTCCAACTGATGCTTATAGGAGCAGGAAAAGTGGAAAGAGAACTACTAGCCAAGTTGATGTTTATCGTGGGGAGTAACAATGTAATTCACTTGTTGTTTTTTCTCCTTATTAAAAAAGTTGTCCTGTTACTGGAAAAATCAGTAACAGGACAACTGTGTTTTATCTAAAATAAGAGATGTTTAGATAATACCTTGGGCCATCATGGCGCGAGCTACCTTCATAAACCCTGAGATATTGGCACCTTTTACATAGTCAACATATCCGTCAGGCAGTGTACCATACTTGACACAGTTTTCATGGATGTTCTCCATAATGGAGTGAAGACGATTGTCCACTTCCTGAGAAGACCATGACAGACGTTCTGAGTTCTGTGACATTTCAAGACCTGAAACAGAAACACCTCCAGCATTGGCGGCTTTTCCAGGTGCATAGAGGATACGTGCTTCCTGGAATACCTTGATGGCTGCAGGAGTAGAGGGCATGTTAGCTCCCTCACTTACAGCGATGACACCATTGGCAACAAGAGCTTTTGCATCCTCTTCGTCAATCTCGTTTTGAGTGGCAGAGGGAAGAGCAATGTCGCCCACTTCATGCCATGGGCGGGCATTTTCTACATATTTGCACCCATATTTTTCAGCATATTCTCTGATGCGTCCACGATAGAGGTTTTTGAGTTCCATGATGTAGTCCAATTTCTCTCGGTCAATTCCTTCGGGGTCATAGATATAACCATTGGAATCAGACATGGTCAATACGGTACCGCCCAACTGTAATACTTTTTCGGCAGTATACTGTGCTACATTACCTGAACCGGAAATCAAGACACGCTTGCCTTTTAAGTCCTGTCCTTTTGTCTTGAGCATTTCCATCAGAAAATATACATTGCCATAGCCAGTCGCTTCGGGACGTACGAGTGAACCGCCAAATTCAAGACCTTTGCCTGTAAGGGTACCGGTGTGCTCACGGGTTAATTTCTTATACATTCCAAATAGATAACCTACTTCACGGCCACCTACACCTATATCGCCAGCAGGTACATCGGTATCAGGACCTATATTTCTCCACAACTCAGTCATAAATGCTTGACAGAAACGCATTACTTCTGCATTTGATTTACCGCGAGGCGAAAAATCAGAACCTCCTTTGGCACCACCCATTGGCAATGTGGTTAGAGAGTTCTTGAATGTCTGTTCAAATGCAAGGAACTTAAGGATGGATTCGTTGACAGAAGCGTGGAAACGAAGACCTCCTTTGTACGGACCAATGGCATTGTTGTGCTGGATGCGGTAACCATTGTTGACACGTACTTTTCCCTTGTCATCTGTCCATGTGACACGGAACTTTACAATGCGATCAGGAATGCAAAGACGTTCAATCAGATTGGCAGCCTCAAATTCAGGATGCTGGTTATAAACTTCTTCAATGGTGTTGAGTACCTGAGATACAGCCTGTATATATTCAGGCTGACCGGGAAACCTTTGCTCAAGTTGAGCAATTACTTCTTGTGATTTCATATGTTTATAAGTTTTCGATGTGTGTTTGTGTCACAAAGTTAGTGATAAAATTTGATTTATGTCACATTTTTGCGGCCAAAAATGAATTTTGTCAAAAAATCAGAACGATGACTATGGAAAATCATATTTAATAGTCATCGTTCTAATAATATGAAAATGTGGTGTATAGAATACTAAAGATGCACAGTTAAACAGGATGTATTTCTGATAGCTCTTTTATGGGCGGAAATATACACCTTCTGCTCGTAATGCTTCTTGTAGTTTTTTGATATCAACTTGACGTGGTTGTAAATTGCTTTGGCTACAGAGAGCAGCTGCTTTTCCTGCTGCTTCTCCTATACACATCGCTGGAGCCATGACCCTTACAGATGCTAAGGCGAGATGGGATGCAGAGATGCATCGTCCTGCTACAAGAAGACCATCTATCATTTGGGGTACTAGACAGCGATATGGTATATCATAGCAATCAGGACACCAATATAGTGAGCAGTCTCCACCGACAGGATGGTGAAGGTCCACAGGATAGGAGGCTACTCCAATAGAATCATCAAAACGTGCACATTCGAAGATATCGTTTTCCGTCAGTACATATTCTCCTACAATACGACGAGTCTCTCTGATTCCCATAAAGGGAGCGACACGGTCAACCCAGGCATTTTCAAATCCAGGAATATATGTCTTGAGGTAGCGTACAATTTCAGCATTCTGTTCGCAACTTACCATTTCACCATAGGTATATTGAGCAGGATCTGTTGCATCAACACCATTTACACGCGACATATTGACCCACCATTCATCGGGAGCCATACCTGTCATGAAAATGGTACGTTCAACAGGAAGATGGAAACCTGCTTCGCGTGCTTTTTTTATCTGATTACGGAATCCTACGAAGGTACAATTGTCATCAGCACGGAAAAATTCATTGGGGATGAAATCAATGTCGTAAATGTCGGGGTGGTCAGCTACAGCATCACGTAGTTTGCGCGAATCAACTCCGCGCATCGAGAACATCAAGGTTGGAGGTTGTGCAATTCCGTCTGGATTACCATATACCATCGGGACGCCAGCCCTATAGGCTATGTCACCATCTCCAGTACAATCTACAACGCATTTTGCCAGGATGGCCTCCCTTCCTTTTTTGCTTTCAATGATAACGCCTTTCACTTGAGAACCTTCTTTGATGACTTCTGTACAGAAAGCATACATGAGAAGTTCTATGCCACACTCTTTGATAATCTGAAAAGCAAGACGTTTGGTGCCTTCGGGGTCTATCATGGTAAGACTGACATGAAGAGGGCAAGCTCTGTGATGGGTAGCAAGACCTTTTTCGCGTAAACGTTCCACAAATTGAAGAGGTAGTCCTTTAATCACTTCATTGCCTTTGCGACCTAGAAAACCCAATAAAGGAAGACCGATGGTCATGTTTCCTCCAAGGATGCCTCTACTTTCTACTAGCATCACACGGGTGCCCTTTACTAATGCGGCAGATTGAGCAGCCATTAGTCCAGATGGTCCCGCTCCAACGACAAGAACATCTACTTCTGTGCGTACAGGAATTTCTCTAGAAGGTTCGAATACTGTTTTCATATGAAATGGGGTTACAAATAGGGCAGACAGGTGATGCAGGCCGTTGATTCATTTCCTGTTGTCACCTGTTTGCCTGGTATAAAACTAATAATTATTTGATACGGAAGGTAGCATCAACGAAATAATGATCGCTGGGATACATGGTTCCTTCATGGTCAGTTACTATGTTACAAGAGAGGGTCTCAATGGCTCCCTTGTGGAAGATGAAGTCAATACGCTTTCCTTTCTTCTTGCGCTGGTCACCAAGGAAATTGTGACATGTAAAACCAAATTCCTTTTTTCCATGAATATCTTCATACATCTCACTCCAATCCTGTTGGTTATGAATATACAAGATGGGAGCATTGGCAATGCCAGAATTAAAATCGCCACACATCACTTGAGGGAAACTATGACTATATTGAGCACATTCATTGATGACAAGCTTAATCTGTTCCCTTCTGGCGGAATCACTAAGATGATCCAAATGCACATTGAGCAACCGTATCTCTTTTCCTGTTTTTATTTCTCGCAATCGAACCCAATTGCAATGTCTGGCACGTGTAGTTCCCCACGACATACTTCCGCCTATCAATGGAGAATCACTCAACCAGTAACATCCAGATGATACTAATTCGAATTTGTCTTTTCGGAAAAAGATGACATTCTTGCCGATATTATGATATCCTTCTGAATAGGCATCCATCTCCGGGCCAACAAATCCATATGAAGAATAGGCGCTACAACGTTTTTTGAAATACTCATAAGAGTCATATATCACTTCCTGCAAACAGAAAAAGTCTGGCTTGCGTTTTAATATAGTATTGACACAAAGGTTACGACGGTTCTCCCATACTCTCTCTGGGTAGGGAGCATCCGCTTCCAAACCTGTGATACGAATATTGCAGGTCATTACTCTATATGCATCTTTGGGTTTTGCTGCAGAAATGCTTGCCCAATCTGTCATAACTGTCAGAAGAAGAATCAATGATAAAGAGATCCAATTCTGTCTCATAAGCGGCCTCCTTCTCCTAAATAGGCACCTTGCTGCAGGAGTGCTTGCTGTAATTCAACTACATTGACTGATGCAACATCCACGCCACAATCCTTGGCAAGTCGCGCAGCAGTACCTGCAGCTTCTCCTAAAGCCATACATGTAGACATAACACGCGTAGCTGCCATTGCTTCATGGGTCATAGAGGAACAACGTCCAGCTACAAGCAGATTATCATACTCTTTGGGAAGTAAGCATTCATAAGGAATATCGTAATCGTCTGGAGTGAAAATCATGGTACAATCTCCTCCTTCAGAGTGGTGGATATCTACAGGATAACTGCCAACTGCCACTACATGTTCAAATCGACGACATTTCAGTAGGTCATCTGCAGTAAGAATATATCTTCCTTCCAGAACACGGCTCTCTCTGATCCCCATGAAAGGTGCAATTCTATCCAGCCAAGCATTGGCAAAACCAGGAACGTATGTTTTGAGATATTTGTTGATGGTTGCTATTTGTCCTCTGGCGGTAATCTCTCCCTTTGTGTAACTTTCAGGTCGAGTAGAGTCTACACCATTCACGCGAGTCATATTTACCCATATCTCATCTGGATTCAGGCCTGTAATGAGGATAGTACGACTAACTGGAAGATGAATGCCTTCTTGTTCTGCTTTTATAATCTGATTGCGAAGACCTACAGTAATGAACATTCCTTCTTTAAACTGCTCGGGGGGCATGACATCCATGTCAAAGACATCATGGTGATTGACAATGGCATCTCTCAGTGCGGGAATATTTACGCCTCGTAGACTATACATGAGTGTTGGCGGTTGCATACCACCATTTTTGTCACCTTTTGCAGTGCTTGCTCCTGCGTGCCAGGCAATATCACCATCGCCTGTACAATCTATAATGGTACGGGCAAGAATGGCCTCTCTGCCTGATTTGCTTTCTATGATAACACCTTTTACTTTGCGACCTTCAGTGATTACATCAACAGCAAAGACATACATCAGTACTTCAACTCCCCTTTCCTGCATGATGGAAAGGGCTACATCCTTGGCAGCTTCAGGATTGATGATGGTCAGACTCATATGGTTCTTGCAACGCTTATGTTCGCTGGCATTGCCGTCTTTGCGTAAGCGGTCAATGAAATTCTGTGGTAAACCTTTTATATTCTGCTTGCCTTTGCAATTGAGAAATGAAAGAATAGGTAAACCAATTGTAAGGTTTCCTCCCAAAAATCCACGGCTTTCCAATAACATGACTTTTTGGCCATTCATTGAAGCAGCTTCAGCTGCAATAATACCAGTAGGACCTCCACCTATTATGAGTGTGTCTACTTCTGCTCGAACAGGAATCTGCCTGGACGGTTCAGTAATTGTTTTCATGTTTTATATATTTAAATATGGTGTGTTTTATAACTCGATAATGTTATCAAAACTCCTTACGTACCATTTTCCATAGAACAATGGCAGAGAACAGGTGGAGTGTACCCATGACAACGAAAAGGATGTTCCAACCAGATTCGGGAATAGAACCAACAAATTGGTTGAATACCATGCTCCCTAATGCACCTGCACCACAGCAGATGCCCATAACCGTCGCAACATTCCGTATAGGGAAAGTCTCGGCAAGAACAACTGGAAGAGTGTACAACCAACTCAGACACATAATGGCCACAAGACTGAAAATGGCAGTAACCCAAGTGATTTTCCAGAAGAAGGCGATTGTTTCACTTGCAGAAATGAACGGGATAACCATGCACAAAGGAGCTATGACCACAATGCCCATCATCATCATCTTCCTTGCCTTCAGGGGTGTAAAGCGTCCCTTGGCAATGAGATGGTCAGACCAAATGGAGGTACAGATGCCTCCGATAGCACCTACGAGGAAAGGAATACCACCTATCCATTGTATCATGTCAAGTGTTTCCTGCATGCCCAATCCTTCCTTTTCACCCATGCTGCGAAGAAATCCTGGTAACCAGAAACAACAAAAGTACCATACAGGATCACTGAGCAGGCGAATGAGTAATCCTCCCCATAAAGTGCGCTTGCCAAACAACTGTTTTTTGGTAAAGACGGTATGACCATCCGATGCGGTATCAACTTCTTCCTTATTATGCTGTTCGTCACTGTAAACAGTACGGCTAAGGATATCGTTGGAGGGAGTCTTATAGATAATTTGCCAAAGTAGTGCTATAACAAGTCCTACAAAACCGGATATTACGAAAACATGTTGCCAATAATATACAATATGCATCAACCATGCAATGACAATTGGTGCAATCACTGCACCCATCGAACCACCTATGCAGCATAGACTATTGGCTGTGGCACGCTGGTGCTTTTCAAACCATAGAGTGACAGCTACCAACTGGCCTGCAAAGATGGTAGGCTCTGCTAATCCCAAAATTCCACGACAAATAGAGAACATCCATACATTAGGGGAATAACCACCTCCAATACATGCCAACGACCATATGATGATACCTCCCAACATGACAATCTTGGGACCAAAGCGGTCTACCAGAATACCTGACAATGGATACATGATAGCATAGCACACCAAAAATATATTGACTATCCAAGCGTATTCTAAGTCTCCAATCTCGAAATGATCGAGAATTTCTGGCTTGAGGATGGACAATAGTTGTCTGTCCATATAATTGCATATAATTGCAATCAACATGGTAATGACAATTACCCATTTCCTTTTCTGTGGGTTTGAAAGAATATTGTACATAAATCAATAAATTATCAGGTGTGATATTAATAGTTTTTTTCCTGTTCGTTCTCGGTGAAAGTTCCAAGAGAAATATACCTCTTGTATCTGCGAGCAAGCAATTCTGTGTGTTTCGGTACAGGAATATAGGTGCGTTCTATGGGTCTGCATAATACTTTTTGTGCTTCAGGTATATTGGGATATAGTCCAGCAATTACAGAAGCATGAATAACACTACCCATAGCACCAGCCTGTTTGCAGGCAGAAATGTTCAGTTCACGTCCCAATGTATCTGCCAGCATTTGCATCACAAATGGAGATTTGCGGGGAATGCCTCCGATGCCTACCAACTTGTCGACCACTATATCATTGTCTACTAAATGGTCAACAACACGCTTGGTAGCGAAACAAGTGGACTCTACCAAGGCATAATACAGTTCTGGAGCTTTGGTGGAAAGGTCAATCGATGTGAAAGAAGCGGTTAGAGTATTGTCGGGATAGGGGGACCGACGTCCATTCAGCCAGTCAGTTGCTAATGGAGAATCTATAGTAATGTTCAATTTTTCAGCATCTTCAGCCAACTTTATTAATAAGTTGTCTACTGCCTCTTCTGCCAATTCCTTGTTTTGCGGTGCTATGAGCTTCTCTAATGGCCATGACATGAGACGACGGAACCAGGCAAAGCCGTCACCGAAAGCAGAGAGACCCGATTCGAATCCGACTTCTCCTTTGAGAATACTTCCGTCCACTTGTCCGAAAATACCATCTACTATGCGGGTTCCCATTACCTCTTTAGGCATCACAGACATAAAGCAAGCTGAAGTACCTAAGTTCATGACGAGTGTACCATCGGTAATGCCAGCACCGATAGCACCAGAATGTGAATCGATATTGCCTGTTCCGACAGGAATACCTGCAGGCAATCCAAGTCGGTCAGCCCATTCCTCCGATAGGTGACCTGCTATTTCTGTACAGTAACGGGTATCGGTAGACAAGTGCCTTCGGATAGGGAGTAGGATAGGATCAAGAGCTTCAAAGAAAGATTCTGGAGGATAACCTCCCCAAACATCCGACCACATCCATTTGGCACCAGCAATACAATGTCCAACTACCACCTTGGATGCATCCTGGTTACCTGTTAGGATATTGGGAATAAAATCACATGCTTCAATTACAGACCATGCATCTTCAGCCAGTTGCTTGTCAGAGCGCAAAAGATGCAATACTTTTGTCCAAAAGCATTCTGGTGAATAATGATTGCCTGTGAAACATGCATAGTTGATAGGCTGTGTCTTGAGCAACGCATTAATCTCATCAGATTCTTTTTGAGATGTATGATCTTTCCAAATGACAAACATGGCATTAGGATTGTCCTTATACTTGTCGAGCATAGCTAGCGGTGTACCTGTCTTGTCAGTAAGACAGGGGGTACTGGCAGTGGTATCAACTGAAATGGCAGCCACCATCTCCTTGCATTCAGGATGACGGTCAGTTACCGCTTTCACTACTTGCTCTAATACTTCTATATAGTCCTGGGGATGGTGACGGAATTGCGCAATAGAAAAATCACTATATAGTCCCTGATTCCAACGAGGATATAAAACTACCTCTGTGTCAAGTTCTTTTCCAGAAACAGCGTCTACTAATAATGCACGGGCGGAGTCCGTACCGAAATCCAAACCTATAACATATGTCTTTTTCATGATTTATTAATTTTCATTTTATACATTCACCTTACAAATGTAGCCAATTCTAGAGAATTCCATTAATAATTATCCCTTATTTTTTTGCTTTCTCCATTTAACTATGTTCACGCACATATTGATTTTGAGAAAGGGATATTATAAATCGGAAGGAAATTCATTTTTATAACAGAGGGAAATGGAAATATCAAGAAAAAGAATGTAATTTTGCTTATTATTCAATTCCTTGCAAAATAAATGACAACTTTTACATATAAAGAAGTATTTGATAATACACTAGCCTATTTTGATGGTGACGAACTGGCTTCCAGAGTGTGGATAGACCGATATGCATTGAAAGACATCTCAGGAAACTACTTAGAGCTCACACCAGAAGACATGCATCGAAGGTTAGCTGGAGAATTAGCACGCATCGAATCCAAATGGCCGCAACCAATGGCTGAAGATGCCATCTTCTCTCTATTAGACCACTTCAAATTTTTAATCCCTGGAGGAAGTCCCATGGCAGGGATAGGTAATATGTGGCAGACGGACTCTTTGTCTAATTGTTTTGTGATTGGTCCTAATGGAAATGCTGACTCATATGGTGCCATTATGCATACGGATGAAGAGCAGATACAGCTTATGAAGAGGAGAGGAGGTGTAGGTCATGATATGTCACAATACAGACCTGCAGGATATCCTGTTGGCAACTCAGGAATGCAGTCCTCTGGTATTGTCCCTCTTATGGAACGTTTCAGTAGAAGCGCTCTAGAAATCAACAGACATAGTAGGGGAGGAGCACTTATGCTAACTCTTTCTACTAGACATCCGGAAGTGGCTGATTTTATGGCTGCCAAAAGGACATTGGCTGATTTGAAAGCTACCAATATTTCTTTGAGGGTAGACAATGATTTTATGCATGCAGTTGAAACTGATGGTTTATATTCCCAATATTTTCCTGTTGATGCGCCGAATGAGGCGATAATTCATCAAACAGAAGCCGTCCAGTTGTGGAAAGACATTATCAAGGATATGTGGGCATCGGGAGAACCCGGTTTGTTGTTTTGGGATACTATCCAACAGAATAGTGTGGCCGATTGTTATGCTAATGAAGGCTTTCGTACCATTTCTACCAACCCTTGCGGAGAAGTACCTTTATGTGCCTACGACAGTTGTCGCTTGCTTAGTCTTAATCTGTATTCCTATGTAGTCAATCCCTTTACTCCTCATTCACGCTTCAATTTTGACCTTTTCCGTCAGCATGCACAGATAGCCCAAAGACTTTTGGATGATATCGTTGAATTGGAATATGAGAAGATTCAGATGATTATCCAAAAGATAGATGCTGACCCTCAAGAGGAATCTTTGAAATATACCGAACGTTGCCTTTGGGAAAAAATGGCCCGCCATTGTACAGAAGGTCGTCGTACAGGACTAGGAGTTACCGGTGAAGCCGATATGTTGGCAGCAATGGGATTACATTATGGGTCGGGAGAAGCTACAGGAATGGCCGTTAGTGTGCACCGGGCTCTTGCTATGGCTGCCTACCGCTCATCAGTCAACTTGGCAAAGGAAAGAGGTGCTTTCCCCTTGTATGATGCAAAAAAAGAGGAAAATAATCCATTTATCAATAGGATAAGAGAAGCAGACAATAGTTTGTATGAAGAGATGAAGACATATGGACGACGCAATATTTCATGTCTTGCCGTCGCACCGACTGGATCTGTCAGTCTGATGTCACAAACATCCTCAGGAATAGAACCTGTATTTGCCATGCTCTATCGTCGTCGCAGGAAAATCAATTCGTTAGAAACTGTTTCCAGAAATACTGAATTACCGGAAGCCGAACAGAGTGTGGAATTTACCCATGAGTTTCATCCTAAATTACGTACTTGGATGAAGAACAATAATATGTCCATTCCAGATGACGCATCAGCTGATGAAATTGAAGACATGTGTTCGCATTCACCATATGCGGGCGCAACTGCATTGGAAATTGATCCAATAGGAAAAGTCAAAATGATTGGTGCTATTCAGCAATGGGTAGACCATTCTATATCAGTCACATTCAATCTCAAAGCCGATATCACCGAAGAGGAAATATCTGCACTAGCCATGCAAGCATGGAAATTAGGGTGTAAAGGTATCACTGTGTATCGGGACGGGAGTCTTGAAGGTATGTTTTCTACATCTTCAACCCCTTCTGTCAGCAATCCCATTCCTTCCATTACGGAAAGGCGTCCTCAAGCGTTGGAATGTGATGTGGTCAGATTCCAAAATAATAAAGACAAATGGGTGGCATTTGTTGGTTTGTTGGATGGACATCCTTATGAAATCTTCACGGGTTTACAGGATGACGAAGAGGGTATTGTGTTGCCCAAGTCGGTCACAAAGGGTAGGATTATCAAAAATACCAACAGAGATGGTACTCATCGTTATGACTTCCAGTTTGAGAACAAGAGAGGCTACAAAACTACGGTGGAAGGACTTTCCGAGAAATTCAATAAGGAATACTGGAACTATGCCAAACTGATATCAGGTGTATTGCGTTATCGTATGCCTTTGGAACGAGTACTCAAACTTGTTTCCTCGCTTCAATTGGGAGATGAAAACATTAATACGTGGAAAACCGGTGTGGAACGCGCACTCAAAAAATATGTACGCGATTCAGATACATCAGGGAATATATGTCCTCACTGCGGTCAGTCTTCTGTAGTACATCAGGAAGGAATAGCCATCTGCTCGTGTTGTGGATTATCCAGTACAGAATAAAAAGTGAAATAAAAATTGCCTTGAAAGTATTATTGTTACAGAATTATTCCGTAATTTTGTACAAAATTAGAAAGATGAGTATTTCCAGCATGATAACAAGCCTGTTTTTCCGACTGTGCTCTTTACCCCGACTGTCCAACGTCAAGGGGGGAGGAATGTGTGCTTGAAAGTTGCCGGATGCGGATTTCAGTAATGTATAGTGCGCCTTTCCCACCTTGCATAGTGAGAAGGGCCATTTTTTTATAAACAATGAATTGAAAGCAACATCATAAACCTATGAGTGATAGATTATACATATTTGATACAACACTTCGTGACGGGGAGCAGGTACCTGGTTGTCAATTAAATACTATTGAGAAAATTCAAGTTGCCCGCCAATTGGAAAGTCTTGGAGTGGATGTCATAGAAGCAGGTTTTCCTGTTTCTAGTCCAGGAGATTTCAGCAGTGTAGTGGAAATTTCTAAAGCTGTAACTTGGCCTGTCATCTGTGCTTTGACAAGGGCTGTAGAAAAAGATATTGACTGCGCAGCAGAAGCTCTTCAGTATGCCAAACGTAAACGTATACATACTGGAATAGGTACAAGTGACTCACATATACGTTATAAATTTCATAGTAATCAGGAAGAAATTCTCGAAAGGGCAGTTGCTGCAGTAAAATATGCAAGACGCTATGTGGATGATGTGGAATTCTATGCCGAAGACGCTGGTCGTACAGACAATGAGTATTTGGCACGAGTGATTGATGCAGTCACCAAGGCAGGAGCTACCGTTTGCAATATTCCTGATACGACAGGCTTCCGTCTTCCCAATGAATACCAAGAGAAGATAGCCTATTTATATGAGCATGTAGATGCATTTGCAGCAGGCAAATCTATTCTATCTACCCATTGTCATAACGACCTCGGCATGGCCACTGCCAATACGGTAGCTGGTGTTTTGGGTGGAGCCCGTCAGGTTGAAGTGACTGTCAATGGTATTGGTGAACGTGCCGGCAATACATCTCTAGAAGAAGTGACGATGATATTTAAGACACATCCCGACCTCAATATAGAGACCAATATCAATACTACCAAAATATATGCTACTAGCCGAATGGTGTCGTCTTTAATGAACATGCCTGTACAATCCAATAAGGCCATTGTCGGAAGAAATGCCTTTGCACATTCCTCTGGTATCCATCAGGATGGCGTTCTGAAGAATGCCTCCACTTATGAAATCATGGATCCCAAGGAAGTGGGTATTGATGACAATGCCATTGTTCTTACAGCTCGCTCTGGACGTGCAGCACTTAAACATAGATTGCATGTGAACGGCGTAGATATTGATGGTGAAAAACTAGATGCGGTTTATGAAGCATTCCTCCGACTGGCAGACAAGAAGAAAGAAGTGACCGATGATGATGTTCTTGTCCTTGCAGGTGCTCATAGAGCCGACACCCATAATGTAAAATTGGAATATCTCCAGGTTACAACAGGCATGGGCGTTCGTTCTGTAGCCAGTATCGGCTTGTTGGTTGCCAATGAACATTTTGAAGCGGCTGCTACTGGCAATGGTCCTGTAGATGCCGCAATCAAGGCACTTAAATGCATTATCAGAAGAGAAATGATTATCAAGGAATTTACCATTCAGGCCATATCCAAAGGAAGTGACGACATGGGTAAGGTACATATGCAGGTGGAATATGACAATCATTTGTATTATGGATTCGGTGCCAATACGGATATCGTTACCGCTTCGGTTGAAGCATATATAGATTGTATCAATAAATTCAGATAAATTATAGACAAATGGGCAAAACGCTTTTTGATAAAATTTGGGACGCTCACGTAATACAGAATGTTGAAGATGGCCCTACCCAGTTATACATAGATCGCCTCTATGCACATGAGGTCACCTCTCCTCAAGCCTTCGATACGCTACGCGATAAAGGTATTGGCGTGTTTCGGCCTAATCAGGTAATAGCAATGCCTGACCACAATACTCCTTCCGATCAACAAGAAGTAATCAATGACCCAGTGGGACGCAAACAGGTGGAAACTCTAAAGGCCAACTGCGATTGTTATGGAATACGCCACTTCTCGATGGGTACTCCCGACAATGGTATCATCCATGTGGTAGGACCTGAAAAAGGACTTTCTCTTCCGGGAATGACTATTGTCTGTGGCGACTCTCATACCTCAACTCATGGTGCAGTAGGTGCTATTGCCATGGGTATTGGAACATCAGAAGTAGCACAAGTTCTTGCATCCCAATGCATTCTTCAATCCAAACCCAAAACTATGCGTATTAACGTGGAGGGTGAATTGGCAGAGGGAGTTACAGCCAAAGATGTAGCCCTCTATATCATGGCTAAGCTTACTACAGCAGGAGCTACAGGATATGCTGTTGAGTATGCTGGCAGTACTATACGCAATCTTTCAATGGAAGGCAGACTGACTCTTTCCAATTTGTCTATTGAAATGGGAAGCAGAGCTGGACTTATTGCACCGGATGATGTTACTTTCGACTATCTGAAAGGACGTGAGTATGCTCCTAAAGGCAAAGATTGGGATGAGGCTCTCATTCAATGGCGTGAACTCAAATCTGATGAAGATGCAGTCTTCGACAAGGAAGTTACTTTCCAAGCTTCCGATATCGTTCCCCGTATTACATATGGTACCAACCCTGGAGCGGGTATTCCTATTGATGGCACAATCCCTTGTTTGGAAGACGTAGCAGAAGAAGAACGCCAGCAATTGTCTGCTATGCTTGAATACATGAAATTCCAACCTGGTCAAATTCTAGAAAATATTCCTGTTGATTATTGTTTCCTTGGAGCATGTACCAACGGAAGAATAGAAGATTTCCGTGCCTTTGCCTCTATCGTCAAAGGAAGAAAGAAATCTCCTAACGTAACTGCCTGGCTGGTTCCAGGCTCATGGGCTGTTCGCCAACAGATTATGGATGAAGGCCTGGATGTGATTCTCAAGGAAGCAGGATTTGAACTGCGATTACCTAGTTGTTCTGCATGCTTGGCCATGAACCCTGACAAAGTACCCGCAGGAAAACTTGCCGTTTCTACTTCCAATAGAAATTTTGTCGGACGACAGGGACCTGGTTCACGTACCATTTTAGCTTCTCCGCTGGTAGTGGCTGCCAGTGCAGTAACAGGGCGTCTCACTGACCCACGCAAGTTGATGCATGAGAATTCTTCCCTTTGATTATCAAAAATGACGTTTTTACTTATTATACGATATGAAAAAGAAATTCAATATCATTCAGTCGACATGTATTCCCATCAATATAGATAATTGTAATACAGATCTCATCATCCCTGCCAGATATCTTGCTTCTACAACACGTGACCCCAAATTTTTTGGGGATGCATTTATGCATGATTTGCGATTTGATGACAATGACGTTCCCGTTTCTGATTTTGTGATGAACCAGCCTGAATTTGTTGAATCAC
>JALERS010000110.1 GCA_022763905.1 Prevotellaceae bacterium
AAAATTTTCTCCCTCTCCTTCAAGAGTGAGTCAGGAAAAGGATACTTCTCTCCTAACCGCGTTTCGCAAGAAAGAATGAACCCTCTACTGTATTCACAACGAGAAGTAAATTCTTACATATAAATAGAAAAAACATATCGATATCATTGGGGATTGTTAGGGACGTCAGATGTACCGTTTCAAATAACATACTTCTATGATAGCATAGTGGAAATCATGACAGATAATTCAGAACAAGCTGTTATGGGCCAACTTGTGCAGAGCAAATATACTGAAATGATAGGGCTACACTTTATTCTTTATCCCCCAAGACAATCATTACAGTGCCTCTTATATAGGAAAGTCACCATAGTATTCATCCTGAACAAAAATGTATTTATGCACTTTGTTTTCAGACCGGTTAACAATCCACCCTCATTATAGTGCGTATGGAAGAGAAATATTTCCTATCTTTGCGCATATATAGACCTCTATCCCATGTATGAACTGGTAACGATATTAGGCCCAACAGCATGTGGCAAGACCCACCTTGCCGTAGCACTGGCTGCACGTTTGAAGAGTGAAGTTATCAGTGGTGACAGCCGTCAGGTATACCGCCGCATGGACATAGGTACCGGCAAAGATTTAAGTGAATACACCTATGAAGGAAGGAACGTTCCCTATCATCTCATTGATATTGTAGAACCTGGAAGCAAATATACGCTCTTCCATTTCCAAGAAGATTTTTTGAAAGCCTTCCGCTCCATCAGGGAATGCCAAAGGATTCCTGTATTCTGCGGCGGCTCTGGTCTTTATCTTGAATCTGTCCTCAAGGCTTTTTCTCTATCACCTGTTCCTATCAACGAACCGCTTCGGGCCAGTCTGTCCAACAAGTCACTAGAAGAACTCACATCCATATTGGCTTCTTTCCGCCCCCTTCACAACAATACCGATACAGACACATGCACTAGGGCTATCCGCGCCATTGAAATAGAGACCTACAATAAGGAGCATCCTCAAGAATTACGTTCCTTCCCTTCTATTCCAAGTCTTGTAATAGGTTTGGATGTTGACAGAGAAATACGTCGCCAACGTATTGCCAACCGACTGGAACAAAGACTAAAGGAAGGTCTGGTGGAAGAGATCCGCAGTCTGTTGGAAAGCGGAGTATCTGCTGATGACCTCATTTATTATGGTTTGGAATACCGATTCGTCACCCTTTACGTCATTGGCCAGATGGGTTATGATGAAATGGTAGAACGCCTGCGTATTGCTATCTGTCAGTTTGCCAAACGGCAGATGACATGGTTCAGAGGAATGGAGAAGCGAGGCATACACATCCATTGGATTGACAATACCATGGATACCGACAGCAAAGTTGACACCATCCTTTCCCTCTTGAAGCATCAGACATCATGATTCCACCCTACCTGTATTGCTCCTGATAGGACTATAAACAAGACTCTTTGTTTTCATGCAATCAACATAGTTGACCGTTCAGCAAATGCTGAATGCAAAAGACAATTGACAGGCTTTTCCTTATGACACAGATGGCCACGAGGAAATAGCTTCATAATGAAACGGGGAATAAAACCTTCTTGACTATTACCTCAAATACGCATACCTGGTCATGAGAAGTTGAATCTTCTTTTACCACCTGATTCTACCCCACGAAACATGCTCATCGAAACTACGAAATATCCTCTGGAAAACCTCTCAATTCAAGCAGGGATGATCTTATCTACTACATAAAACTAGCCCAACTTTACTATTTAAGGAAGTAAAACCAATATCTGATATGGTTGATCGAACAGCAAAATCTCTGAGCAATTATCGTAAAAATCACTACCAACTGCTTACACATTTTACTACAAAGGCTTTCCCATCCTGTATTCTTGGTTGGTGTCCAAAATTACCAAAAGCACACTGCCACATTTTTATCCCATCCTAATAGGTTGATGGACAAAAATGCGGCAATGAATGACTGGCTGACTATGATGTCAGTAGTTATAATAGAAGATTTCAGCTCTTAGGTGCAATAAGAAGTTGAAGTTCGTCCAGTTGTTTTTGATCTACTACCGA
>JALERS010000115.1 GCA_022763905.1 Prevotellaceae bacterium
AAAGCCCCTTTGTTGTAATCTCTGATAATACGTCTCAGCAGGCGATTGTCACGAGTCGGTATCCAGTTGTGGGCATCCAGTGATACGGTAGTCAGACACGACACATAAACCTTAAATTTCAAAGAATCTTCAATCTGAGAAGTCAGCAGAGGATTCAAAGCATGAATTCCCTCGATAATCAATATGTTATCATGGCCGAGACGCAACTTCTTTCCATTGTACTCTCTGACACCTGTCTTGAAATTGTATTCAGGCATCAACACCTCCTTACCTTCCAGCAGGAGCTTGAGGTCACGTTCCATCGCACACCTGTCCACCGCCTCAATATTGTCAAAATCGTATTGGCCATTGGGTAGTTTCGGTGTATCTACACGATTGACAAAATAATCATCAGTAGAAAAAGACATAGGTTGCAGTCCGCAGGCAAGCAATTGAATAGAGAGTCTCTTGCAAAGGGTGGTCTTTCCCGAACTGGAAGGGCCGGTAATAAGGACCACTCTCACAGGATTCTGTTGGTCGTGATAACGAGTATTAATCTCCTCAGCAATCTGAACAATCTTCTTCTCCTGCAAAGCTTCACTCACTTGGATCAATTGGGAAGCATAGCCCTTGAGGCAGGTCTTGTTGACATCACCTACATTATTAAGACGCATGATGATATTCCACTTCACGTTTTCGGAAAAAGCCTCGAAAGCCTTGGGCTGTTCTACATATTCTGCCAGTTGACCAGGTTGTTTCCTGTCAGGTACTTGTAGCAGCAATCCATCATGGTATTTTACCAGCCCCCACACTTTCAGATATCCTACTGATGGCAACAAAGGACCATAATAATAATCTACAGTATCTCCAAGTGTATAATAGTCACAATAAATGCGGCCACTTGTCTCCAGCAATTTCACCTTATCCGAAAAACCTCTTTCACGGAAGATGCGGACAGCCTCCTCAATAGGAGCTTCGTTGCGACGGAAGGGCATATCCAAACGGATAATCTCCTCCATACGATTCCAAAGTTTCTTGACATCAGCCTTACAGATAGGACTACCATCCTCTTTATAGAAATTGCAATAATAACCTTTGGATATGGGATGCTCAAAGAACAACTTACTACCTGGGAAGACATCACAGGTTGCCTTGTACAACACAAAACACAATGAGCGTACATAAACCCTTCGGGCATCTTGCGAGGTAATATCCAGAAACTCCACATCCCGATTCTGATATAATCTGAACTTCAATCCCTGGACAGTATTGTTGACCTTGGCGCACAATACCTCGTATTTGAACTCCAGCTCGGGAAATCCCGCCAACACCTCCAACAATGTTACCCCTTCAGGAAAACTCTTTGTTGTCTGATTGTTTTTACACCGTATCTGTAGCATTTTCTTTTTCTTCTGTATTACAAAAGTAGTAATATTTCGATAACTTTGCTGATATGTACTACCAGTATTTATCTTTCTCTCCAATGAATAGCTTTTTCTCCAAAGTCCTATCAGTGGTATTCATACTTCCCTCCGTCTGTTGCATGGCGCAGATACATACTGATTTATTGCCTATAATTCCCCAAAAATCCATCAAGGACAGCGAGTTTTATATCCAGACGCATTCCATCTACAAGACACTTTCTCCTCATCTTGCCAGTACATGGATTGGCATCAATTCGGCTGAAGGCAAATGTCTTGACAAGACCCTAGCAAATCAGCGATATCACTTCCCTACTAGCTTTGACCATATGGGACTATCATCTCTATTCTGCTTACAATGTCAAGCCCAAACTGACAGTAGACGGCAAAAAGATTTTCCATATCCAACTTATTCTTTCCCAATTGAATACCAACACACACTCCATCTGCAGTTTTGTTATCACCAATCCCATATGCATTCCGTATCCCTGTCTGAATTCTTTTGAACACAAGGTATACATCACCTGCGTGGAAAATCAGGAAAACAGTAATCCCAAAGACCCCAAAAGAAATATCTCCTTTACCGCTACTCGGTTTTGAACCCTACTAATAAACGAAATGAATTTATCACGCTCTTTGTTTGTTTTCACACATACTTCCCATACTATCCTTTACGTCCTTCTCTTTTCCCTCTTAATGACCTCCTGTAGCCATGAGAAAGACCACGGCAGTCCCTCACGCTTAAAAGAGACCACCACTCAATTGCCCATTGACAGTTCACTTCTTCAACGCATTGATGCTTATGTCCACAAACATGAAATGGACTCCTTACTGGCCATACATGTCTATGACATAACAGCCGGCAAAACTGTTTTTGGCTATCGGGAAGACTCAATGGTTCCTCCTGCCTCCTGCATGAAACTACTTACAGGTATGGCTGCGATGAAACTGTTGGGCACACGCTTTCGGTTTAGCACCCAACTGGGTATCAAGGGGAACATCACTGACGGAGTCCTTCACGGAGACTTGTGCATCGTAGGAGGCTTGGATCCGTTAGTCACATCCAGTGACCTTCAACCTCTTTTCAGACGACTTCAAAGCAAAGGTATCAAGAGAATCAATGGACACATCATCTTGGACCTTGGAATAAGGGAATATCCTTCCCATGAAGAACATTGGATTCCTGGAGACCTAAAAAGAAGAAAATATGGTTTCTTCTTTCAAGGGGAAAAGCGAATTTTACAGGAAATCAAGTACCTGGTACGCTCACAAGGTATCTTATGTGCTGACAGCTGCTTCCAATGGGGACCCCATCCCCGCCAGTCATTGCTGATTGGAAAAATTCAAACTCCTTTGTCAGAAGTCATTCGTACCATGTGGAAAAACAGTGCCAATGAAAAATCAGAAAGCCTTCTTTATGCCTTGGGAAAATATAGTGGCCATAAAGATTCCCTCAGAAAACATGGTATTGAATATATGCAGCGCTTCGCCAAGGAGGAACTGGGTTGGGACAAGGTCACCATTCATGACGGATGTGGAATGTGTATTTACAACTCCATGTCGCCCACTCTATTGACTTCCATTCTCCGATATGGGCATCAACACCCTGCTTACTTCCGCATACTACAGGAAATGCTACCCACCTCTGGAACTGACGGAACATTGCTACGACGCCTATATACCAAAAACACCAAGGGGAAAATCAAGGCTAAAACAGGCACATTAACCCGAGAAAACGGCATCTGTTCACTGGCTGGCTACTTCTATGACAGTCAAAAACACCTTATTGCCTTCGCTATTATGAACTACCACTTGCCCATTGCTGATGCCCAACTCTATCAGGACCATCTCTGCCAACTGTTCGTTGCAGATACCC
>JALERS010000046.1 GCA_022763905.1 Prevotellaceae bacterium
AGAGAAATCTTTATTGATTTTCGCTGATTTTTGAAAAGCATACTGCCTGCACTACTTGTTTCATTGTCTGTGGTTGTTCAGAGGGCTCTAAATACACTAATTTGAATTATTACTGTCCGCTAAACATGTTTTTGTGTCGAATAATACGGTTTTTGGCGAAAAACAAGCCCCCCCTCTTAAGAGGTCACAACGGGTGTCCGCTCAAAATTCCGTCTCTCACACGACATAAACCTAACCGTGGATGGCTGTATTTACTATTTTGAGGCATATTCTGTCCCTTTACAGCAACCAAAAGACTACTTGTGCGTCCAGTATATCGGCTGTCCGAGAAAATAGAAGTCCCTGAAATCACCAAAGATTTTTAGCGGACACCAATAAATTTGAATGCAATTCACAACGAGTTCCTAGCCAACTTGTACTCCACACAACAGTTCTGCATTTGGGGCATTAAGATATCTCATGTGACTCCATCATCCAGTACCCTTTTCAGTACCAGACAGCTGGTACTGGAATATCTAATAACTGCGACTGCCTTTACAACCAATTGACAATCTACTGTTTACAGTAAAACGTTGACGCCGCAGTGTCTTTGCCTTACGCTTCGGAAAATCTGGAAGGATGTATAGAAATATGACATGGACGTGCTTCATAAGTTCACCCCCTGCCTGCTCTCAATAGTAGAGAAAGGGTAGGGGGTGAAATGATGGTATAAAAGGAAAGGCTATGCTGTCTTCATGCTATAGAAGGAGCGCCATACGAAGATAAGGGCTATAACGAGGAATACAACTCCAAACAGGGGGGCTATGTCACGGAATCCTTCGCTGATGCCTATCTCCATAGCCAATACGCCAAAGAGAGTGGTAAACTTGATGATGGGGTTCAATGCTACGGAAGAGGTGTCCTTGAAGGGGTCGCCTACCGTATCACCTACTACACTGGCATCGTGCAGGTCGGTGCCCTTGGCCTTGAGGTCTACTTCTACTACTTTCTTGGCATTGTCCCAAGCTCCACCGGCATTGGCCATGAACACTGCCTGGAAGAGACCGAATACTGCTATGCTCAACAGATAACTGATGAACAGACATACTGCAGTATTGACTTCTCCAAAACTGTTGGGTGATGACAGACAGGCAAACGACAGGGCAAAACAGAAAATGGCAATGAAGATGTTGATCATGCCTTTTTGGGCAAAATGGGTACAGATGCGCACTACTTCCTGCGACTTCTCAATGTCTGCCTTCTTGGGGGAGTTGGCGTCCAGACGGATATTGTCCTTGATGTATCCTACCGCCCGATTGGCTCCCGTGGTTACTGCCTGCATGGAGGCTCCCGTGAACCAGAAGATGACGCAACCGCCGAGGATGAATCCGAGGATGGAGGCGGGATTGAGCAGATTCAACACTTCTTCGGGCTGGATGCCGAGGGTCTTCTGTATCATCAGGATGAGCGAGAAGATCATGGTGGTGGCGCCTACCACTGCTGTTCCGATGAGAACGGGTTTGGCGGTGGCCTTGAAGGTATTGCCGGCTCCGTCGTTGGCCTCAAGGTAGTACTTGGCTTTCTCAAAGTCGGGCTTGAAACCATACTGACTTTCTATCTCGGCAGTGACTTTCTCCTTGTTGTCTTCAATAAGGGAAAGCTCATAGACTGACTGCGCATTGTCGGTGACGGGACCATAACTGTCGACAGCGATGGTGACGGGGCCCATACCGAGCATACCGAAGGCTACCAGGCCGAAGGCGAAGATGGAATGGTAGGTACCGAATATCTGTTCCAAACCGAAGAAACTGGAGGCCATATAGGCTACCAGCATCAGCACAAAGAAGACGAATCCTGTCCAGAAACCGCCGAAATTGCCTGCTACGAGCCCTGAAAGTATATTGAGCGACGCTCCTCCCTGCTCAGAGGCTTTTACTACATCCTGTACGTGGGTAGAGGAGGGGGAGGTGAAGAGCTTGGTGAACTCGGGGATAAGGGCTGCTCCCAGTGTGCCGCAACTGATGATGACTGACAAGGCGAGCCAGTAGCCTTGACCCATCTCTCCCAACAGAAAATAGCTGGAGGCGAAGGTGGCGGCAATGGATACCAGAGAGGTGATCCATACGAGGACCGTGAGCGGAGACTCAAAGTTGATATCGTCTGCCTGACCGTAGCGCATGCGGGCAATCGCACCATTGATGTAATAGGAGAGTATGGAGGCTACTACTCCGAGAATACGCATGATAAATATCCAGACAAGGAGTTTGACCTGCATGTCCTGTGAGGGTACGGCGAGAAGGATGAAGGATACCAGGGCAACACCGGTCACGCCGTAGGTTTCGAAGCCGTCGGCGGTGGGGCCGATGCTGTCGCCGGCATTATCGCCTGTACAGTCGGCAATGACACCGGGATTGCGGGGGTCGTCTTCGCCTATCTTGAACACTACCTTCATGAGGTCGGAACCGATATCGGCTATCTTGGTGAAGATACCGCCGGCAATGCGCAGCGCACTGGCTCCCAGTGACTCGCCAATGGCGAAACCGATGAAACAGGCTCCTGCCAAGTCGCCGGGCATGAAGAGAAGGATGATCAACATGAGCAACAGTTCTACGCAGATAAGCACTACGCCGATGCTCATGCCTGCTCTCAGGGGGATGTTGAGCAGGTCAAGGGGCTGGCGGCGCAACGAGGCGAACGCCATGCGTGAATTGGCGTAGGTGTTCATGCGAACGCCAAACCATGCTACTCCGTAGGAACCGAGGATGCCTACTACGCTCCAACCGAGGATGAGCAGCACTGCGCCCAACGACAGATGGGAGAGAATGCCGAAATAGAGGGCAATGGCAGCACCGATAAAGGCAAAAAGGACAACGAGAAACTTGCCCTGCTGACGCAGATAGGTGGAGCAGGTCTTGAAGATGACATTGCCTATCTCCAGCATAGCGGGATGGGCCTTGAGACGATGGACTTTAGCAAACTGCCAGCATCCAAACAGGAGACCAAGCAGGACTACGGCGAATCCCCAATAAAGGATGCCGGCACGTGAACTGAATTCCGCTGGCATCTGAAGGTCGGCTTCTGAAGCCAATGCGCTCATAGGGGCAGCCATCAGGAACAGGGCTGCAGAAAAGAATCGTTTCATGACGATAAATGTTGTATGGATTGTGTGTTATTGGTTTTCGGGGCGGAACAAGTCCTGACACAGGTGGGAAGGGAGTCTTCCCTCCTGTGTGGACATCCATGTTCCTTCTGATGGGTTGGGGGGAGTGAGTATCCGGAGATGCTGTCTGACGGACAGCCAACCTTGTCCCACCCCCGACTAATGTTTATTTATTGACTGAAAAGCGGAAAATGGTATGATGGGTGTAAGTCTCTCCCGGTTTCAGATAGGGGGAGGGCCAACTGGGATTGACAAGGCTCTTGTTGGGGCTGTCGGGGTATACCTGGGTCTCCAGACAGATGGCTGCACGACGATTGTAGACTACGCCTTTCTTGCCGGTGACAGTGCCGTCAAGGAAGTTGCCGGTGTAAATCTGAATGCCGGGCTGGTCGGTGAGTACCTCCAGTACAATGCCTGTAACGGGTGAGACAACCTTGGCAGCTACGGTCGTGATGTCGTTGCTTTCACGGAGTACCCAGTTGTGGTCATAGCCGTGGCCGTTGGCCAACTGCTCATTGTCTTCCATGTCAATGCGTGCTCCAATGGGGGTGGGTGTGGTGAAGTCGAACGGGGTCTCTGCTACAGAGGTGATTTCGCCTGTTGTCATGAAGGTGCTGTCTACCGGAGTGAAGGCATCGGCATTGATGAAGAGGGTATCATCGGTGATGGGGGTAGAGGCATCTCCGTTGAGATTGAAGTAGGAGTGGTTGGTCATATTCAGAATGGTCTCCTTGTCGGTAGTGCCTTCATACTGGATGTCAATGGCATTGTCGTCGGTGAGACGGTAAGTGACGGAGACGGTTACATTGCCGGGAAAGTTCATGTCGCCATCGGGGGAAACAAGGGTGAGTTTCAATCCTGAAGTGCCGATGGGAGTGGCTTTGAACACTTTGTACTGCCAGCCCTGGGGACCGCCATGCAGACAATGACCGTAATTGTTGACAGGCAACTGAATGGTCTCTCCGCCTACGCTGATCTGTCCCTTGTTGATGCGGTTGGCATAACGACCGATGGCAGCGCCAAAGTCGCTGGGTATACGGATGTACTGACCGATGCTGTCGAAGCCCAGCACTACATCCTGCAACTGACCTTTGACATCGGGCACCATAACGGATACGATGCGGGCACCGAAATTGGTAACGCAGACTTCCATGCCGTTCTTGTTGGTCAATACATACAGGGCGGTACTGTCACCGTCTACAACGGTCTCGAAATCTTTCGGATTGAGACCGGAAAGGGTCTTGACCTCTTGAGAGGACTGGCAAGAGGAGAACATAGCTCCTAATGCCACGCATAAGGATAAAACTGTTTTCTTCATAATGGTATTTGTGTTTTTTTTATTGGATTGTCTTGAAATGGGTCAATCGTTATGGTTTTTCATGATGTTGCAATGTCGATGTTGCAATGTTGATGTTGCAAATGTAGTGTAAAAATGTTGAACAGTACAGATTATGACAGATGAATTTTCTTTTAAAATTTTTCTTCTTGTTTCCTGAAGGAATGCGGACAGGGGAGAATGACTGTTTTTATTCTTGTTATCGTCTGGAGATGCGTACTTTCTGACGGCCGATGACGTAGATGCCACTTCCCAAGGTGCGCATGGCCTCCTGAAGGGTGATGCCCGCAGCCACCTCCTGGCCATCGAGGGTATAGACGGTGACGGGCTGATGAGGAGGAGAGGAA
Organism: Prevotellaceae bacterium; assembly: GCA_022763905.1. Classification (GTDB taxonomy): domain Bacteria; phylum Bacteroidota; class Bacteroidia; order Bacteroidales; family Bacteroidaceae; genus UBA6382. Next base: position 4,823 of record JALERS010000046.1, read on the forward strand.
ACGGAGGGTGACGGGATGCCTGTGAGTCCGGAACGGGTGAGGGTAGCGTCGGGAGTGCCAAGGGTCTGTACTTCCTTGCGGACAATGTAGCCTGTATTGGCAGGGATGGTGCCGGTACCAATGGTGGGTATACCATTGCTGATGGTGCATACGGTGGAGACCAGCTTGGTGTGGTCTAAGACTCCATGCATACCATTGACGGTGAGGGCACTGGCCGTTACATCAGCGGGAGGAGCTACATGCAGCAGAAGAGTGTCGGAGACATCGGTAGAACGGGTGACCATAATCATGGGTTCGCCTGCCTCAAAACTGCTCTTTTCCTGTAGGTAGAGTGTGGTGAGGGCGGGCATGCCTACCAGGGTGTAGGTGTGCAGACGGCTACTGTCAGCAGCGTTGACGGTGAAAGGCCAGGGGAATGTCATGATGCTGACTTCCTGAGCGGCGACAGGCAGTGTCATAGTCTGTATCCGGGCATCGGGTACTTCCCTGAAAGTCCATGTGGGAAGACTGGATGGAAGCAATACGGCCTGATGGTCCTGAATGGCCAATGAGTAGGAGGGAAGACGGGTGGACTGGAGACTGAAGCGGTCGGTAGCAGTGAGGGATGCGGTGACGGGACTGCCTGTCGGCCCCATCGACACACTCTCGCCTGAGAAGGTGAGACAGAGTCCTGTAGCCCGATTCTGTAGGAGCACACTGTCGCCCGCCCCAGCTGCCAGGAGGCGCCACATGCCGTAGGCGTTGCTTTCAACGGGCGGTACTTGGGTAGCAACAGTTTTCCAGCAGAGGGGAGCGCCACTGCCATTGCCCTGTGCCATGAGAAGACGGTAAGTGCCACTGGAGGCTGCATCGGCAGAAAGGATGTAATACCAAGTGCCTAAACGGTAGGTGACGAGGGATGACTCAAATTGACGGAGGGTGGACTTGAGGAGTGTGATCAAGGAATCACATTCATCCAGTGTGTATCGTCCTGTGGCCCAGGCTATGCGTACCTTGGTGTAGACGCTTTTCAGCATTTGGTAGGAAGCTGAATCGGTCTGTCCGAAACCAGTGCCTATAGAGTGACTGTCAAGGCGCTTCTTGGACAAGGAGACGGTTTCGCCCAGCAGCGTCTTCAAATTGAGCCGCCAACGCAGACGGGAGGCTGTCTGCCTGTAAAGTTGCCACGAGGCACTGTCTATCTGTGTGCCCGCCAGCAGAAGGGGACGGAACTGCCCGGTGAGGAGGGACAGGGAGTCGGTGAGACGGGCGGTGACGTCATCTGTGTAATAAGGCGATTGGAGGGTGTCCTCCTTGTTGAGATACAACTGAAGTTCAGAACAGGTAAACTGAGGATTGCTGTTGCGTATCTTCATAGCTGGCGTCTGCATGATGCTGAGACGTACATGGCGGTAGGGGCGGTGAAGGGATATGCCTTGCGACTCGTATTCCTGCAGGGCATCACCGCCAAAGTTTTCGATATCGGTAATATGCTGCCAGGTGTTGCCGTCGTGAGAGGCGGAAATGCGGATGCCTTGCCAACGGTCGGCGATGCCGTAGACATCGCTGTTGCGCCGGCAATAGGTGAAGCGGAAACGGCTCACATCGGAACGTTGAAAGTCTATTTGGAGGTAGTGGGGCTGTTCGGGAGGATTGCTGGACCAGAGCGAGTGGAAATAGGTGTCCTTGTTGCCGTCGGTGAGGTGGGCGGTTTCCGATTCGATGCCGGGCTCAGCGGCATCATAAGATATTTGACACAGGGGGTCGGAGGAGGCTGTATGGAGCAGGAGTTTCTCGGAGGTGCTGACATAGGTGTGGGCGGAGTCCTGCAGGAGCAGATTGCGCTCCAGTAGGGCGAGTTGATCCTCCTGAGGACTTGTGGTCCAGTAGATGTCGGCATAATGGGGATTGTGGTCGGAGCGGTAGGTGCCATTGGACAGTGCACTGGAGGCAATGTAGGCTTTGCGGACATGGATGCCCCGTGTAAGCATGATGTAGTCGAGTTTGCGGTTGGGATTCCACGAAGAAAAAGTCAGACCCGTTCCTTCTCTGACGGGAGCGATGAGCCATGCGTCGTTCATAGGAATAAGGTATTGGGCAGCCTGTGTGTAGGCACCGCTTTCTGTAGTGGATACGTTGAAGTCGCCCGTAACCATGGCAGGCATAGCGCCATATTGGTCCATAGTGGCCTGCATGTGCGACTTGAGAACTTCCATCTGGTGGGTGCGTGCCTCGTCACTGATGTGATCCAAATGGGTATTGGTGTAAAGGAAGCGAGCCTGTGTGGCTTTGTCTCGGAAAATGGCCCAAGTAGCGATGCGGCGGCACTGAGAATTCCAGTTGGAAGATGGCTTGTCGGGAGTCAGCGACAACCAGTAGGTACCGTAGTCTTCCACCAGAAAGCGATTGCGGTTGTAGATGATGTTGCTGTATTCGCCCGACTCCGCTCCATTGTCACGTGCTACTCCTATCATGGAGTAACCCGACCAACCCGCCAACAAATCCATGAGAACATCGCGTACGGGTTCCTGCATGCCCAGAAGGTCAGGAGCAGTCTGACGCAGAAAAACCCGCAGGGAATCCCTGCGCTCCTGCCAGGTGTTGACACCGGTGGCATCTACTCCGCCTATCTTCTTGGGTACGTTGTAAGTCATGATGCGCAGACTCACGGTGGCAGCAGGGGCTGCTAGAAAGGATAACAGGCAACATATGCTCAAGAGAAATAGATGGAGTCGTTTCGAAACGGTAGATTTTATGATATTCATTTTTAGAATGGATATTGTGAAGCAAAAGTAGCAAATTAATTGAATTGATTTCTTTATAAATGATGAAATTACAAAGAACTTGCTGGAATGGCCTAAAGAAATTTTTCTTCCTGCCTATTGTGGGGGTAAAAAAAAATACCTACATTTGTTTGCCAAGTTTGTGAGTTTGGAAAAAACAGCCGAAAAGGATTCAGGAGGCTCTTCCTGCCGTCCTTGGCTGTCATCCTCCACTCCTCATGCCGCTCCCTGTTCCCGCCAACAGGCTTTTGCCTTTTCCCGACATGCAGGAGAAACGGAGCGGAGGACTGAAAATATAGAAAAACATCCCAAAGAACCATTTTGATATGAAACATCTTGTATTGAGCTGTATGCTCCTCTTCTCTCTTTCATCCATGACGGGCTGTGCCCAAAAATCCCAACAAGCATCCTCTTCCCGTCAACAGGACAGTGTGGCATGGAAGGTGTGCGCATTGCCTTCCACAGTCCTGCCAGAAAAACTTATGGACAGTTTCAAGAGTCTGGCTCCCGGAAAGGCACTGGTCATCGACTTCTGGGCAACCTGGTGCGGACCCTGCCGAGCTGCCATGAATAGCATTGCGCCTATCAAGAAGGAAATGGCAGGAAAGGACGTTGTCTTCCTCTATGTTACGGGTGAAACTTCTCCGCAGAATACTTGGCAGCAAGCCATCAGGAACATCAGTGGATATCATGTGAGACTGACCGATTTCCAGTATAGGAATCTTTTCAACCAACTGGGCATCATGGGTATTCCTACCTACATGGTGCTTGACCGCAAAGGCAATATTGTCTATGACAACATAGCAACGGGTGGATACCCAGGCGACGACATCATGAAGGCTGCCATCGAAAAGGCGCTTCAATGATAGCGCATGATGCGACAACTATACATATTATATATATACACATAACTTGTCGGGAGAAGCTGACAGAATAACAACCTGAAAATAATGAAGGGGAAATGCTGCCGGTGACTCCTCCTCGCTGATGATGGCCCGCTAAAGCATCCTAAAGGGGAATGGTTCTCCTATGACTGAAAGGAAAGATGTAGTGTTTGTACTTCTTGGGTCAATGCGGGTGAGTGACTCTTCTTCCTGTTGACAAGCTGTCTACTGTTCTACTATTGTTTCCTCTATGAGCATATCACACAGAATGCTGGTTTACAGCGCCTCTGCCGGGTCGGGAAAGACCTTCACTCTGGCCGCACGTTACATTGCTCTCTTGATGGAGGGAGAGTCTTTTGACCGCATACTGGCGGTGACATTCACCCAGAAAGCCACAGCTGAGATGAAACAACGCATCATGGCTTACCTGTACGCCATCGGTACGGGAACCATGAAGGAAGATGATGCCTTCTTGCATACAGTGGAGGAGTACATGGAAGGAGAACTGCCCAAGGACTTCCGCAGAAGAGCGTACAGTATCCTGACGGATATGCTTAACCGTTATGACAGAATGGCGGTTAACACCATCGACTCGTTTTTCCAAATGATTCTTGCCGGACTCGCCAGACATCTGCACCTGAGAGCTAACTTTGAAGTGGATCTTGAGGAGGAAATGGCGGTGGAGAATGCAGTGGACCAACTTCTTTCGGGAATAGGACAGGAGGATAAAGAGGTACAGGAGAAGGTCTATTCCCTCGTGAATGAACATTTCCAAAAGGAAAAAAACTGGGACATCCGCGTGGATATCCGCAATATATGCAAACAGCTCAGTAAGGAGGCATACCTACTCAACCAAGAGACCATCTCCATGCAGATGGATGACAAAAACAAAATTGACGCCTTCAGACACAGGCTTCGCCACAATCGCAACTACCTGCAGGCACGACAGAGACTGGAAAATATCTGTCGCCAATATGCGCCCTTGCACGATAAGGGATATCTGAAGAAACATGCAAAATATTTTAATTCGTACTATGAGAAAGTAAGCGGACTGCTCGTTTCTGACAATGTGGACGAACTCTATCTCTATGCCCAGAAAACCAACAGCTTGACTGAAACGAAAAGGCAACTTGTTGTGGACGAGGAAAAATGGAGAGCGTGTTGCGTGGATGACAGTGATGCACCTGCTGCCGCTCATCTGCTCATAGAAATGGATGAGGTGGCATTGGAACTCATTGCTCAAGTGAACAGTATCATTCTCACGGAACAACATCTCAGTGGACTCTGTCTGCTGAACAAGGTGCAGGAGATGGTGCGGAGAATAGAGAAAGAAAAGAATGCTTCTTTGCTCAGTTGGACACCCATCACCCTAAGAAAGGAACTCGCCACCGGGGATGCCTTGTTTCTGCTGGAGAAAGCGGGTGTGCGCTTTCGCCATATTATGATAGACGAATTTCAAGACACTTCTGCCCTTCAATGGGAACTGTTCAAACCCTTGGTATGCGAAATGATGGACGAAGGAGGTACGGTGCTTATTGTGGGTGATGTCAAGCAAAGCATCTACCGATGGAGAAACGGCAACTGGGAATTGCTGCACTCCATCGACTCTCAAGAACACATCAAGCGCTATTTCAAAGAACAAAACGCTTGTATTGTCTCCAAAAACAAAAATTTCCGCAGTCGCAGGGAAATCATACGATTCAACCTATCCCTCTTCCAATATATATCACGCGCAATGAACCCTGACGGGCATCATCTCATACAGCAAATCTATGAAGAACACTATCAGGAGGATCGTCTCAATGACTACTATCTCCATGGCAAGCATGAGGGAGGATATGTACAGGTGAATGTCTATCCCCATTCCGCCCGCCAGCCCAAAACGGAAATGGCACTGGCTGATATGATGAATGAAATAAAATGCTTGGTGGAAGGGGGACAAAACCAGTCATCCATTGCTATTCTGGTGCGCACCAAGGGGGAAGCCCGCCAAATCATTGACTTCTTGAAACGCCACCACCAGCAATACGAAGGACTGGATGTCACCTCAGCCGAAGCACTGCTGCTAGGGGCATCGGTGTCGGTGAATCTGCTGGTGGAAGTGCTCAGGTACTTGATGACAAACAACAACAGGTCGCTCTTCTACATTATCTCCCGCTATCAGAATGAGGTGCTGGGCAATAGAGTAGGATGGGAAACGATCAGACGGGCTGTCAAGGACAATAACTTGGCACAGCTACTGCCCAAGGGAATGGTTGAGGACAATAACTGGCAGGACATGCCGCTCTACGAATTGATGGAAACCATCGCCCGAATGTTCCTCTATGATACGCACGGAAAACGAACACTGGAAGATGACAACTACGTGTTCTGCTTCTTCGATGAAGTGGCGAAATATGTGAACTCCGATAAACAACGCCATATGGACTTCCTGGAATATTGGGAAAACCATCTCAGAAACAAATCCATCACAGGTGCACTGGAGGGCATACGCATCATGACCATTCATAAATCGAAGGGACTGGAATTTGACAATGTGTTCCTGCCTTTTGTCTCATTCAAATTCACAGAGAAACTCAAAGATGGACTCCTATGGTGTCACCCTCAGGTACAACCTTTCACCGAGATGGAATGGGTGCCTGTTACGCCTCTCAAAAGTATGGCGGAATCGGTCTATGCCGATGAATATCTGAGAGAAATTCTGATGCTTCATGTGGATAGCCTCAATGTACTTTATGTGGCATGTACCAGAGCGAAGAACCGCCTCTACCTGACCTGTCAGTTGCCTGTATTGAAAGACAGCAAGAAAGCGGCAGAACAAATCCCTTCTGATATGACGGGCTATCTAATGCCTTTCTTGCAGGAGATGGATCCGGATACCTTTAACGAACAATCCATCCGTGAGGCGGTGGAAGAGGAGAAAGGACCGCTCGTGTTCCGTAGGGGAGAAAAACAATGGGAACAGAAAGAGGCATCTGACAAACCTACAACAGCAGACCGTATGCATTTGCCTGTGAGAGAAACGACCGTCCCGATGATGCATCTGGAAGGGAGAATGGCTTTCCGACAATCTTCAGAAGCCTACCGATTCTTCTACCCGGATCAACAGGAATATGACGAAGAAGCTGTCAAACACGGTACGTTGCTCCACCTTATCTACAGTGAGATAGCTACCCAAGAGGAGACGGAGGAGGTGATAAGACGGTTTCGTACAGAGGGATATTTCGATTCCTTGCAACAGGAGGAAGAGGTGCGACAGACAATTGCCATGTCGTGGAACCATCCGCTGGCTTCTACTTGGTTTGACGGTACGTGGACGCTATTTCGCGAGTGCTCTATTTTGCAGACAGTACACGACGAGGTGGTAAAATTCCGTCCCGACCGAGTGATGGTCAAGGACGGAACGGCAGTGGTCATCGACTTCAAATTCGGTAAGGAGCATTCTGCCTACGACGAACAAGTGAGGCGGTACATGCGACTGATGCATGCCATGAACTACACCCGTGTGAAAGGATATCTTTGGTATATTGCCAATGACGGCAGTTGTGTGAAGGAGGTGCAATTATGAAATCATTCTTGGAAACCATTGCTGAAGACCTGCAGAAAAAGTACGGACGAGACATGAGTCGCATCGCCCTGATCTTCCCCAATAGAAGGGCAGGCGTTTTCATGGATGGATATCTGGGACGAACGGCAGGCTCACAACCTATATGGGCACCTGCCTACTACAGTATCAATGACTTCTTTGACTGGCTCTGCCCATTGCGCCCAGACAATCCTATCGTATCGGTCATCCTACTCTTTCAGGCTTATTACCAAGAACTGCAGAACAAACAGAACGGGCAACAGGATATCAGTTTCTTCTACTCTTGGGGACAACAACTGCTTGACGATTTCAACAATATCGACAAGAACATGGCTGACCCTAAGCAAATTCTTACCAATGCCTCAGAGATATGGCAACTCGAAGAACTCACCGATAAGGAGGTGAAGGAAAGACTGCAGAATATTTTTATCCATGCAGGTGCTCCGGGCGCGGGAAATCCAACAGATGACACAATGGCCGTGTCGGCAGCACGACAGGAATTCACTACAGTGTGGAATCACCTCTATCCCATCTACTGCAACTTTACACAGCAACTCCAGAAACGGGGAGAGGCTACAGCGGGAATGAGAAGCAGATACGTGGTGGAGCATCTCGAAGATGGCTCCATGAGTCTGCCTGACCAATACGACGCTTATGCTTTCATAGGGTTCAACCAACTCATGACAACAGAATACAGGCTCATGAAATTTCTCTACAAAGAGAAAAAAGCGCTCTTCTACTGGGATTGTGATGCCTTCTTCATGAACCGCTCCGATTGCTTCCATTTCACGCACACACTGGAAAGAAATATCAAGGAGTTTCCCGGTGAGATTCCTACCTGGGAGCAGACGCATGTGAACCTGCAACAGATAGAATTCGTGTCAACTACCTCCGATAACGCACAAGCTTCCTTTGTTACACAATGGCTGAGCCAACCCGACAATCTCGGAGAAGAGGAACACCGGACTGCCATCGTCCTCTGTAATGAGGCACTGCTGGAATCTGTGCTGCATGCTATTCCTGCCCAAAGGTCGCCAGAGGGAACAGGGGTGAAGGAAATCAATGTCACCAAAGGATATCCTCTAGGCAATACTCCCGCCTACAGTTTTGTGGCATCCTATCTCGCCCGCTACCGAAAACAACTGCTCAGCCAACCGATGGAACTGCTCAACCAACTGGCTGAAGACATACGAAAAGAAGCCTATGACGTGCTCTCCCATCATGCTCCTGACACATGGGAGGGACATCTCTATGCCGAATCTTTCTTCAGATGCCACTCTGTGGTCACAACCATGGCAATGATTGTAAGGGAATATCCGCTGCCTGATATCGCTGAGGTACTGGACAACCTCCTCATGCAAACGCTCCGTGCCCAACAAGTGCCCTTCAAAGGAGAACCTTCTACGGGATTGCAAATCATGGGGATGCTTGAGACTCGCAATCTGGACTTCGACCACATCCTGATGCTTTCCGTGAGCGAGGGATATGTTCCTCGTAAAAGTGTAGACCATTCCTTCCTGCCCTACGACCTGAGAAAGGCTTTCCATCTGGTGACTTCTGAACAGGAGAGCGAGGTCTATGCCTACAATTTCTTCCGATTGATGCACAGGGCCAAGAGTATCACATATGTCTACAACAGTGCTGATGACTCACATGCCGAAAAATCACGCTTCCTGCAACAAATTCTGGTCAATACAGAACTCAAGGTGGACATGCGCTCCCTCAAAGCGGCTGGCAAAATTGTGCCGTTTGAGTATGAAGGCATTGCTGAAGAGGAGGTGAAACAACTGAGGGAAGAACGTGACAAACTCTCGCCTACTGCCTTGAGCCATTACCTCGGATGCCCTATGGCGTTCTATTTTCAAGATGTAGCACGTCTGCAAACTCCTTACACCAAGGAAATGGTACTGGCTGCCAATACGCTTGGGTCTATCTTCCATGAAGCCATCCAAAGATGCTTTCAACTCATGATACAGGGAAAGAAAAGGGATGAATACGGATACCCTGTAAGCCCTGCCGATATCCTCAACCTCCTGGACAATCCCTTGCTGATTGATAAAACTATCAATGAGGCTTTTGAGGTGACAGGAAAAATGCAGTACCGACAGCTCTCCGCCGCTGAACGAAAGTACTTGGGCATCGAATCTGAAAATATGTTTCTTACAAATGAACATGCGATGGAAAAGGCTGTCGTTCACCGATATCTCGTCAATACGCTCCGATTTGATACCCGATGGAAAGGACTCCATATTGTAGACATGGAAACAAGACATGATACGCAGGTGGGACAATGGGCCATCGGGGGATTCGTTGACCGATTGGATGTGGCTGAGATTGAAGGAACCATGTCCCTGCGTGTGGTAGACTACAAGACGGGGTCGTTCCATAATGACTCCCTGACCGTCAATCTGGACCAACTCTTCGAGGGGAAATCGAATGTATATGCCTTACAGACCTTCATCTACTGTCATGCATGCATGGTGAAGGAACAGAATGCAGGTCACGAACGGCCTATTGCTCCTGTTCTGCTGTTTGTGCAGAAAACAGGCAATTCTCCAACAGAAAACGCATTGGAGGAAGGCTTCAATCCTTACCTTGTGCTGGTACATGACAAAGAAGAAGAAATCATTACCGACTACCGCCAACAAGTGCATGAACAATTCTTCCCACAATTGAAAGCAGTGGTGGAAAAGATGCAGACGGAAGCTTACAGTTTCCTTCCTTCTGATGATAAGAAATGCGCCTTTTGTCCCTTTGCCTTGTTGGGTGGTGATTCCTGCCAATGAGGCATGACGTAGTAGGGGGAGCCATCTCTTCGCCCCCTTCTCCTCTTATAATGCAGAGGGTAGCGTGTAACAGGATTCAGGGACGGGAAGGTCTTCTGAATTGCCAACAGGCCACCGCAGTCGCAGCGGCTACATTCAATGAATCCACTTGATGGAACATGGGAATCATGGCTACATGGTCAGCCTTGTTCACAGTCTGTGGGGGAAGACCGTCTCCTTCATTGCCCATGAGGATAGCCATACGGTCAATGCACTGAAGCTGGGGAGCATCAAGTGGCAATGCCTGAGGGGATAGGGCCATGGCCACAGTGGTGAAACCTTCTTCTTTTACATCATCGACTGCATCCTCAATCCATGTCCAAGGGATTTGGAATACTGTGCCCATGGATACACGGATGGAACGCCTGTTCAAAGGGTCGCATGAGGTACGGGTAAGGAGAACGGCATCCATGCCCAAGGCGGTGGCAGACCGGAAGATGGCACCGATATTAGTAGTGTCTACTACATGGTCGATGACGACGATGCGCTTCGCATGTTGGCATATGTCCCGTAACAAGGGTTCCGGCTGTCTCTGCATGGCGCAGAGCACACCGCGTGTGAGTGTGTAGCCTGTGATATGGGACAACAGAGAGCGTTCTCCCGTGTAGATGGGAATACGATGTCCCCATTCTTCTACAAAGAAAGAGGCATCACCCTGCAGATGCTTCCGCTCGCAAAGCAAGGAAACAGGGAGGTAACCAGCTTGCAATGCAGTACGAATCACTTTGGGGCTTTCGGCAATAAACAGTCCTTGTGGACCATCAGTTTGCTGACGAAGCTGATGCTCGGTGAGGAGGGTGTAGGGAATAACTGCCGGGTCGTCAGTGCGTGTGATTTCAATGATGGGCATGGTAGGTTACTGATGGTAAGAAGAAAACAGATTGCTAATAGGGGAAGGCTGTCGTGAATGCCTGTTTTGAAATGGAATCTCCAATAAAAAAATCATACAGAAAAGCCGCCACAAGGAAATGCGGCGACTCTTCTGATGAATATCATGTGATGATGGTATGACACACGTTAAATGCTACGGTTGAGAAGGTCAGGATCGTACAATGGTAGCACGGCGGTCAGGACCTACAGATACAATAGTGATAGGGATGCCCATGTAGCGCTCAATGTAGCTGATGTAGTCATTCAGAGCCTGGGGAAATTCTTCTTCTGAAGTCATAGCAGTGAGGTCGCATTTCCATCCGGGGAGTTCGTCATAGACGGGTTGCCAACCATTGAGGTCATAGGGCATGTCGGTAGTCACAACGCCATCCTTGGTGTAGGCAGTGCAGACCTTGATGTGAGCAAAAGAGTCGAGTACGTCGCTTTTCATCATCACCAATTGGGTGACACCATTAATCATGGCTGCATATTTCAAAGCTACCAGGTCCACCCATCCGCAACGGCGGTTGCGACCAGTGACAGCTCCATATTCATGGCCTATTTCCCGGATAGTGTCGCCTACACTGTCAAATAGCTCTACAGGGAATGGACCAGAACCTACACGGGTGCTGTAGGCCTTGAAAATGCCAAATACTTGGTCAATCTTGCCAGGAGCTACTCCCAGTCCCGTACATACACCGCCACAGGTGGTGCTGGAGGAACTTACCATGGGATATGTACCATGATCCAAGTCTAACAGGGAACCCTGTGCACCTTCTGCCAACACTGATTTGCCTTCCGACAGCAGACGGTTGATCTCAATCTCTGTATCTGTGAGATGCAGACTACGCATGTAGTCCACACCTTCTAACCATGATTTTTCTTCTTCGGTGATATCATATTCATATCCTAAATCCTTCAGAATCTGTTCATGACGCTCTTTCAACTGCTTGTATTTGGCATCGAAATCATCAAGTATGTCACCAACGCGCAGACCTATACGCGCTGCCTTGTCGCTGTAGGCTGGACCGATACCTTTGCCTGTGGTACCAATCTTGGCTTTTCCCTTCAGTGCCTCGTAGGCACGGTCCAAGGCACGGTGGGTGGGGAGAATGAGTTGGGCACGCTTGCTGATGTGCAAACGGTCCTTCATGATATATCCGGCTTTCTCCAGTTCCCTTGCTTCCTGACAGAAGAGGTCAGGGGCAATGACACAGCCGTTGCCGATAATATTGAGAGTGTTGTCATTGAAGATACCTGAAGGAATGGAGCGAAGCACAAACTTCTTGCCGTCGAATATGATGGTGTGTCCAGCATTGGGGCCACCGGCAAAGCGGGCCACTACATCGTATTGTGGGGTGAAATAGTCCACTACTTTCCCCTTGCCTTCGTCTCCGAAGACAATGCCCAGCAGGGCGTCGATTTTACCTTGTTTCATGTGTGGTAATATTTGTGTATAGTATATATATTATCATTCTTTTTGTTCTCTCTGCTGACACTGCCTGCATTGTCCGTAGATAAAGAGTGTGTAACGGATGGGTTTGAAACCATGGGGGAGTGTCTTGTTATTGCTCGTCTTGGGGGCACGCCATTGGCTGGGCCATATTTGGCCGCATCCAGAGCATATTACATAGCGGCGGTCCTGTGTGAGGGAGCGTGCCATGTATTTATTGTAGCGCCCGTTGGGCTTGGTACGTACCAGCAGTTGTGCGTTTTCCAAAAGGGTGAAAGTGTTATAAATAGTGGAAAGACTGATGGAAATGGTGCTGTCTTTCAATTTCTCTTGTATCTGGTTGATATCAAAGGGTTCTGCAAACTGATGAACAGCCTTGAGAATCTCATAGCGTTCGGGAGTTTTCCGCATCCTATGAGAACTGAGATAACTGGTGAGGACCATGCAGGCCTGCTGGGTTTCGGTGGATTCTTTTTGGCTCATGGCTGGTAAGGCTTAAGAAGACGTTCCACACGGAGCGTCTCTATTTCTCCCAAAAGGGCATATTTGTTCAGAGCATTCATTACTGCAGAGCGCAGTGCTTGATGAGGGGTATCCAGTACACTGGAGGCTTGGTCGAGAAATTCGGATGCACTGCGGTCATCTACCAAATTGTCTGATTCGTTCATGAACAGACGTGCTGCCAGCAGATATCCACAAAGTTGGTACATCGTTTCTTGGCGGGCTATCCATTGGAACATCGCACGTTTGGCATAGGGCAAACGACAGAACAGGGCCAGTACTGCATACTGTGCCTCTTCCGGATAATGCATGTCTTCTATCCATATCTCTGCCATGTCTTCAAGAAACTCATCGGCAGGCTGGAGCAGCAGTGCCAGCAAGCGGCATTCGCGGATATCCTCTTTCCATAACGCGCATGCCAGTGTGCTGTCTTTCTCTAAGGTGGACGCCAATTGGATAAGCCTGTTCCATTCCACTCCATATATTACACGATACTGCAAACCCTTCTCTCTGAGAGACTGACTCACAGGGCCATTCATGAGCGCATGGAGTTGTTGCTTGATGAGGCGAATGGTTGCTGCCGGCGAATTGTTCATGCTGGGTAGATAATGAAAGAAGAAGCACAGAATCAGTTGATGAATGGGAGCGGAGCGTACTCCTTGCTGTAGCGGAGCATTTGGTGCTCATAGCTCTCCTTGTAATCAATCTTCACGTCGGTGATATGTCCGTTTCTGTCGGTTACGGCTGTGTAGACGGGATTGATGAAACCCTTGTAAGGGGCGATATTGAGTTGGTTGTAGCGAGCAATCATCTCTGCGTGAAGAACAGGGTCTACTTTGACACCATATCCTTCTACCAAGTCATGGGCTGCCTTGTAGTCTCCTTCGCTCTTCACTCTCTGTACTTCTGCTAACAGACGACCAAAAAGTTGGCGAAGAGCCTCATAGTCGTTGATACGCAAGTAGGTCTTGCCGTTCTGTTGATAGAGTTCTACTACATTCTTTTCCTTCCCTTTTTCGTAAGCCCATCGGGCAATCAACGCACGATTACGCATATGGGCCTCTTCAATGTTGTTGCCTGGTTTGATTCTTACCAATTGGGTCAGAAGACCATTGAGCATGTAACTGTAATATTCCGACTTGTACGCATCCTTGCTCGGAGTCAGACCCATTTCCAGTAGTTTGGCATCTGCCAGATAGTACAGGGCAAACAGGTCGGCACGAGCTTCCTCAATGGTAGAACCATATGCTCTAAGTGAATCGTCAGAGATACCTGGAAGCATTTTTCCGCTACCATGACCCAAGCATTCATGCAGGTCGGTATGCAGGTCATCGCAGATGTCACCGTAATTCTGTATGAGGGAACGAACATTCTCGTCAGCGATAAATTCTTCTTCGAAGCCGTTGCCGTGGGCTGCCTTGTTGTAAGCATCGGTCAGATTGCCAATGGTAACACTCTTGGAACCATATTCTTTCCGTATCCAGTTTGAATTGGGCAGGTTGATGCCGATAGCCGTAGATGGGTAGAGGTCTCCAGCAAGGATGGTAGCAGTGATGACCTTGGCGGAAATGCCTTTGCATTCTTTCTTTTTGAATTGCGGGGCAACGGGAGAATTGTCTTCAAACCACTGGGCGTTCTGACTCAGTTTTTCAGTTCGTGCCGTTGTCTCGAGATTCTTGAAGTTGGCGAAACCTTCCCAACTGCCTTTCATACCGAGAGGGTCACCATACACTTCGGTGAAACCATTCGTGAAATCAATGAGGTCGTCTGTATTCTTCACCCATTCAATGCAATATTGGTCAAAATCCTTCAAGTTGCCGGATATGTAGTAGTCAATAAGGCGACGTATCACACTGGCTTGTGCCTCGCTTTCTGCGTAGGGCAGTGCTTTTTGCAACTGGCTGACGATTTTGGAAAGGGCAGCACCATACATGCCTGTAGTAGACCACACACGTTCTTGTAACTGACCATCCTTCTTCACCAGTTGGCTGTTGAGACCATACATGACAGGATGCTCAGGGTCACCTTTTTGACGCATGTCGGCATAGAAGGCCTCTACTTCCTGCTGGCTGATGTCTGTGCCGTAATAGTTGGCAGCTGATGTCTTAATAAGGTCATCTCCTGCTTTGAGGTTGACACGCATCGGCATGATGGTAGGGTCAAAGATAATAGGAAATATCTCATCACAAAGCTTGTCTACGGTCTGGCCGGATTGCAGTGGCAGGTTTTTGCGGCTGACACTTTTGAGAGCATTGCGGAAGAACTCCTGTGAAAATCCCGGTACGAATTTCTCGCATCCGTAATGATGATGGATGCCGTTGCTGAACCATACACGTTTGAGGTAGGTGGTCATGGCTTGGAAGTCATCCGTGTTGCGGTTACCTTTGTATTCGCAGTAGACTGTCTCCAACATTTTGCGAATGCGCAGATTGTACGCCCCGTTTTGGTCAAACAGAATGTCACGTCCATATAAGGCAGCTTCTGACAGATAGTAAACCAGTATCTTCTGACGTAGGGTCAGCTTCTCAAAATCTGTTACCTTGTAGCGGAGCATTTGGATGTCTGCAAACTTCTCGTCAGTGTATTTGAAGTCATCGGTGCTTGCGTTCATGGAGAGAGAAGCAGTGCATAGAGTCATAGCAATGAGTAGTTTTTTATAATTCATAATTCTTGTTTTTTGTTGGTAAGATATTCGTTTCAGTAGGTAGCAGGAGAGGAATAGCCCTGCCAAAACCGACGCAGAGACATAGACTGTTCCACGTCGGCACCTATGGAAAATGGTTTCTTGTAAACAAAATTACATTATTCCCCGCTTTCTCGCAAGCATGCATGCAGGAAATTGTTCCAAAATGGTTATTTTTGCTTCCAAATGGAAGAAGACCGCATATATTCCGAATTGAAAAGATACTTCGGCTTTACATCTTTCCGACCCTTGCAGAAGGAAATTGTAACGGCTGTCTTGGGAGGACATGACGTGGTGGTACTGATGCCTACTGGTGGTGGGAAGAGTATCTGCTACCAACTTCCTGCCATGATGATGGATGGAGTTACAATAGTCATTTCTCCTCTCATCTCCCTCATGAAGGACCAGGTGGACAACCTCATCGCCTCCGGCATTCCTGCTGCTGCCTACAATAGTACAATCAGCTTCAGTGAGCTCAATGCTATTGAACGCCGTTGTAGAAATAAGGAAATACGTCTGCTCTACATGTCGCCTGAAACAGCTCTTTCCCTCAAGGATAGTTGGTTGAGCCACATCCCTATCGCTCTCTTTGCTATTGATGAAGCTCATTGCATCAGTCAATGGGGACCTGATTTCCGTCCTGAATATTCACGGCTCGCCCAACTCAGAGAGGCTTTCCCGCATGTGCCCTTGTTAGGACTCACTGCTACAGCCGACAAGGTGACGCGCAAAGACATTATCCGTCAGTTGAAGATGAGAGATCCCTCTGTCTTTATTGCTTCGTTCCATCGCCCCAATCTGCACTTGTCCGTAGTGAAAGGATTGAAAAAGAGGGAGAAAGACCAGATGATACACACCTTTCTTGCACTCCATCCTCACCAAAGCGGCATTATCTACTGTTTGAGTCGTAATACAACTGATAAGGTGGCTGCTATGCTCCGCCTCATGGGGCATTCGGCTGCTGCCTATCATGCAGGGATGTTGCCTGACGAACGGCAACAGGTACAGGAGGCTTTTGTCAATGACCGTATCAGTATCGTCTGTGCCACTGTTGCTTTCGGCATGGGCATCGATAAGAGCAATGTACGATGGGTTATCCATTACAATATGCCTTCTAGTCTGGAAGCCTATTATCAGGAAATTGGACGCTCAGGCAGAGATGGATTGCCTGCAGAAACAATTCTCTTCTACAGTTATTCCGATGTAGTGCAGTGGGGAAAAATGGCGGCACAAAGTTCTCAGCGTGATATGTTAACCAAGCGCTTGGAAAGCATGCAGCAATACGCTGAAGCGAGCATATGCCGTACTCGTATTCTACTCAACTATTTTGGTGAACCCTATGATGGACATTGTGGGCATTGTGATGTATGTCGCAGCCAGCCCCAAGAGTTTGATGGTACCATTGTCGCTCAAAAACTGTTCAGTGCCATCGTCCGTACTGGCGAAAAATACGGACTGTTCCCTATTATAGATGTCCTCATGGGACGTTATTCACCTGTGGTCAAGAGAGACCGTTTGGACACTATCCGAACCTTTGGAGTAGGGCGCGACTGTACTTGGAGTCAATGGCAGGACTATGCTCTCCAGTTGTTGCAGATGGGTTATTTGGAAATCGTGTATGATGAATCTAATAGATTGGTTGTTACGGGTATGGGCAGGCGAGTTCTGCTGGGAGGAGAAAAAGTAAGACTCGTTATCCTTCAACAGAAAGAGGAAGAAAAAGTCGTCAGGCAGAGAAGACGTAAGCAGGCGTTACCTGTCATGCCTGGATGGGAAGCTTCATTGGAAGAGGACCTCACCCTCTTTCAGCATCTCAAAACACTGAGAATGCAACTGGCTCGAGCCAAAAAGGTACCACCATATGTGATATTCTCCGACAAGGTGTTGCATGACATTTCCCGCTTGCAGCCTACTTCCCTGGAAGCCTTTGGTCAGTTGCCAGGAGTAGGGGAATACAAATGTAGTCATTATGGTTCCGATTTTGTGCAATTGGTGTGTGAATACAAGGAGGGCTGCAAGGGCTGAAAAGCCCAGGGGCCAAGTAGATGAAGGAAATTTGACAGAAATCCTTGTTCTTCTTTATCAAGTCTCTTCTCTCTGTGGAGGTAAGAGAGGCTTGCCAGTGAGGGCGTGGAGTCGTTTTTCGGATTTGAGAACAAGTGTTATGACATGCCCTGCTTGAGTTTTTCCACAAAGCGGTCTATTTTTTTCATTTCTTGTGGAATGGCGATGCGTTGGGGACAATGGCCTACACATTCTCCGCAACCTATGCAGTGGTCAGCTTGCCGTAGGGAAGGAACGCTTCTGTTGTAACCAATGAGAAATTCCCTGCGGTAGCGGGCATAATCTTTATCTTGGCTAAAAACGGGTATGCGTCCTTCATTCTTCATCTTGTTGTAATGGGTGAAGATGGCAGGGATATCCAAACCATAGGGACAAGGCATGCAGTATTTGCAGTCAATGCAGGGAATGGCTTCAAAACCAACCATTTCTTCTGCAATGTCTTTATGGAGAAAACGCATTTCACTCTCAGAAAGAGGTACCAACGGACAGTAGGAAAGAAGGGCGTCTTTGAGTTGTTCCATGTAGGTCAGGTCACTCAGCACTGATAGAATGCCTGAACGTGTGCCTGCATAGCGGAAAGCCCATGATGTAATCGATTTTTGAGAGTCTTTGCGCTTGAGCTCCATGGCTACCGACTGAGGCAGACTTGCTAAGCATCCGCCCAACAAAGGCTCCATGACGAAGGCGGGAATCTGTCTTTTTTCTAATTCTCCATACAGATATCGGGCATCAGTATTTCTTGGGTTGATTTCGTTGGCATAGTCCCACTCCAAATAGTTGAGTTCGATTAGGACACAATCAAAGTGGTATTTTCCTTCGTCATGCCATTGGAGTAACAGGTCAAAAAGACTGATATCGCCATGAAAGGAGAATCCTAAATGCTTAATGATTCCTTTCTTACGTTGTTCTACGAGCCAGTCGAGAATACCATTTTCAATATATCTTTTATTGAAAACTTTAAGCGGGTCGTCGCCCATTCCGACCTCATGTAGGAAAAGGTAATCAACATACTCGGTTTGCAGGCATTTCAAGGATTTTCTAAACATTTCCTGTGAAGCTTTCCGCGACCATGTTGCAGGATTGAAATTGGAAAGTTGTGTGGACAGTAGGTAGCTGTTTCTTGGATGACGACTGAGAGCATTGCCTGTAGCAGTTTCAGATTGTCCGTTGCAGTATGCGGGTGATGTGGCATAGAGGTTCACTCCGTGGTCTAGTGCATAGTCTACGAGCTGGTTGACTCTCTCTTGGTCAATGGGGGCATTACTGTCTGAAGGCGAATCATTGTTTTGAGTGGGAAGTTTCATCATATCAAAGCCCAGCAGTGACACTTTTTCTCCTGTGTGTGGATCAGTCCGGTAGGTCATCTTGCCCTTGGGGGAATCTAAGCTTGTTCCCTTGGATGTGGGGGTAGAGGTGTTCTTGTTTCTGCAGCCGTTGAGTATTGATGTCAGTGTCAGAGCTCCTATACTTGCAGATTTGAGGAATCCCCTCCTGCCTTGTTGGGTAGTTTTCATGATGGAATCAGATGAAACGTTGGTCTTCGTGTCCTTCTACATAAATGGCAGCATCAGGTCGTGAGGGACATACATATTCGCAGGCACCGCAACCGATACATCTTTCTTCGTTGACGATGGGCACCCTTGGTATGCGCTTTCCGGATTGGGCGTGAGATTTGAGGGGTGTCATTTCGATGGCTCCTGTGGGGCAATGGGTAGCGCAGTTGCCGCAGGGTATTCCTTGGCTTATGACAAGGCACATGTCTTGCCTCCATACAGCATGCCCTTTCTGTAGAGATGATTTGTCCTGTCGGGTTATAGGACGGATGGCACCAGTAGGACATACATCAGAACAATTGGTGCATTCGGGTCGACAGAATCCCTTGTCAAAACTCATCTCGGGCTGGAGAAGTCTGTCCAAACGGGTAGAGGGACGCAGTACGTTGTTGGGACATTGGGATACACATAACAGGCAAGCAGTGCAATGTTGTTGGAAATGTCTCAGACTGGCAGCACCTGGAGGTAAGACGGGGAGATCACGGGGAGAAGCATTCCTGGGAGGAATGAATACGTATTTGCCATCCCTCTTTTCCCTGTCTTTTGCCCATAGGGATCCTCCTGCCATCATCAGTACTCCTGTCAAGAATGCTCTCTTTCCGGCATCGGGTTCTGACTTGTCTTGGGAGGTACGTGGGGAGAAAGAAATGGCATCGGTGTGGCATGTGTCAAGACAGTTGCCGCAAGTTACACAGCGGCTGTAGTCTATCTTGCCGCTGGAGAGGTCAATGCATGAGGCTTTGCAGTTGAGGGCGCAGAGTCCGCATTTGACACATTTGTTTTCATTGATTCTAATCTTGAATAGGGAGAAGCGGGATATATATCCTAGTAGAGTGCCTACGGGACACAGCGTGTTGCAGTAGGTGCGTCCGCCTCTCCATGCCAATATGATGAGAATAATCAGCATGGTGGCTGAGATGAGTACTGCAGTGAGGCTTTTCATCCATACCTCAACAGAGTAGAACATGTAATTGTTGGCTCTTTCTGACCACCAGGCCAACATGTTGCCTCCCATCTGAACGAGAGGTTGTACCAAAGTGGTAGTGATGCGGGTAAAAATACTATAAGGAGCCAATAGGGCTGCCCAGGAAGTGAGGCCAATAACAAGTAATGCCACAAATAAAATCAAGAAGCTGATGCGCAGAATTGGGTGGGCAGGCGAATAAGTGAAGCGGTTCTTGCGTAGCCGAATGTGGAAGTGGCTGATAATATCCTGCATGATGCCGAGTGGGCATATCACTGAGCAGTAGATTCTTCCCATGAGCAAGGTCAGTAATATGAGTAGAAGCACCACTGCGACATTCATGGCGAGTAATGCAGGGACTAGTTGCATTCTTGCCATCCAACCCAAATATGCATGCAGTGTGCCTGTGTAGTCTGCTATTAGGGCTATAAAGCAGATGAAAACAATCAGAGCCAATGACTGTCGGATGATTTTCAACATGGTTGAGAGGGGCTTTGTGAAAGAAGAAGGAGAAACGGCATCATATAAGGATTTCTCCGTCTATGCCTTGTTGTCTATTTGACGGTTTTCGTCTGCTACCTTTTCTTCCAATTGTGGACGATTGGTTCTAGCTACAATAAGGATGCTTGCCTCGTACAGCAATATGATGGGTACAGAGACAAGTGACAGAGTGAAAATGTCGCCTGTAGGGGTGATGATGGCCGATAGAATGAGAATGAGAACTATGGCATGGCGACGGTAGTCGCGCATCCATGCCGCACTGATCAGTCCGAGTTTTCCTAACAACCAGCATAGCATGGGAAGTTCAAAAACCAGTCCCATTACCATGTTCATCATCAGTAGGGTGTCCATGTAACTTTGCAGAGTGAGCATATTGGCTACATCTGGACTTACCTGATAGTTGCCAAGGAAGTTGATGGTCATGGGAAAGATGGCGAAATAGTTCAAGGCTGTACCCAGCATGAACATAATGTATACGCCTCCTACCAATTTGATGGCATAGCGTCGCTCGTTGTCATAAAGTCCGGGAGAAATGAAAGAGAATATCTCGTAAAGTACATAGGGTGATGCCAACAAGAATCCTACATAAAAAGAGGTCTTCATATGTATCATGAATTGCTCCGTCAGTCCAGTATTCATCAAACTGACTTTTTCAGGCTGGATACCCAACAGGCGGTAGGTGATGAAGTCTGTATTTCTGGGGGCTAGCACAATATCGAAAACCCATTCTTTGAAGCAGAAAACAACAATGGAAAAACCTACAACAGCGATGGCTATCTTGAACAGACAGCCTCTCAGTATGTCGAGATGGTCCCAAAATGTGCCTGCACCCTGTTCAGTACCAGATGCTCCCATTGATGAATGGATGGTTGTTAGATGGATTCAGATGCGTTATTGTCCTTGTCTGAGTCTTCTTTTCCGTTGATTCCATCTTTGAAACTGCGTACACCTTTACCCAGTCCCTTCATCATTTCGGGAATTTTTTTGCCTCCGAAGAGGAGAAGTACGATAAGAGCAATAAACAAAAGCTCCTGACCATGCAATCCAAACATATTCTATGTGTATTTTAGAAATAGTAATTATCCGCAAAAGTACTCAAAAACCTTTGGAAGGGCAACCTTTTTGATAGTTTTTTTACACACTTCTCTAGGGATTGAAATAATATCAATCCATCACAGCATTCAGTTCCTATTTAATAAATGTTGTGGATGCTCCTGAAGGGGGAGGCTTGTCGGAGATTATAATGCCGCTTGATGAACACCGGCTACAGCTCGTCCACTAGGTTCATTCATGTTCTTCCACGCTTCATCCCATTCCAAGGCTTTGGCTGTAGAACAGGCTACACTTGCCTCGTGAGGTACACTCCGTGCGGCTGATTCGCTGGGGAAATGTTCTTCAAAAATGGAACGATAGTAGTATTCCTCTTTGTTCATGGGCGTATTGATGGGGAAACGTTCGGCAGCATGGGCCATTTGTTCATCGCTCACAGCTTGGGAGGTCACTTCCTTGAGTGTGTCAATCCAACTGTAGCCTACACCATCACTGAACTGCTCCTTCTGTCTCCATGCCACACTGGCTGGCAACATATCGGCAAATGCCTCGCGTACCACTTTCTTTTCCATTTCATTGCCAGGGCACATCTTGTAGGATGGGTTGAGTGCCATGGCAATATCCAGAAATTCCTTGTCAAGGAAAGGTACACGGCCTTCTACACCCCAGGCACTCAAACTCTTGTTGGCTCTGAGACAATCGTATTGGTAGAGTTTGCTGAGTTTTCTTACTGTTTCCTCATGGAATTCGCAAGCATTGGGGGCTTTGTGGAAATACAGATATCCACCAAATACCTCATCTGCGCCTTCTCCAGAGAGAACCATCTTGATGCCCATGCTTTTAATGACACGAGCGAGCAAGTACATGGGTGTGCTGGCTCGTACAGTGGTGACGTCGTAGGTTTCAATGTAGTAGATGACATCTCGTATGGCATCCAGACCTTCCTGTATGGTATAGTTGATTTCGTGATGTACAGTGCCGATGTGGTCGGCAACTTCACGGGCTTTTGCCAAGTCGGGGGCTCCTTTTAGGCCTACGGCAAAGGAATGAAGGCGAGGCCACCATGCTTTTTCCTTACTGTCGGACTCTATACGATGACTGGAGTATACCTCTGCAATGGCACTGGTCACGGATGAGTCAAGACCTCCAGAGAGAAGTACTCCATAAGGCACATCCGACATTAATTGTCTTTTTACACTCGCTTGAAGAGCATCATGGATGGCCTGTACACTCTCCTTGTATGACAATGAGGCAATGCGGGCAGTATTGCCGCTACATTCTTGAGGCATTTTCTCCATCCAGTCCCGTTTGTACCATTTTTCGGTCTTTCCCTCTTTGCCTCGGTAGTAACAACCTGGCAGAAATGGTTCATACCATTCACAGAATCCCTCAAGCGCTTTTAGCTCAGAAGCAACATAGACTTTGCCGTCGCTATCCTTGCCGATGTAGAGAGGGATTACTCCAATGGGATCGCGTCCAATAAGGAAATCGTCATTCTTTTCATCGTAAAGGGCAAAGGCAAAAATACCATTGAGGTCTTCGAATAAATCAGTTCCCTTGTCTTGATAAAGTGCCAGTATTACCTCACAGTCAGAACCTGTCTTAAAGTCATATTTTCCTGCATAACGCTCTCTTAATTCGCGGTGATTGTATATTTCTCCATTTACAGCCAATATCAATTGTCTGTCGGGCGAGAATAGAGGCTGACCACCTGATTCGGGGTCTACGATACTCAGACGTTCATGAGCCAATATGGCAGATTTCCCACAATACACACCACTCCAATCAGGTCCGCGGTGTCTGATTTTTGCTGCCATTTTTAAGGCTTTGCTTCGCAGTTGGTCGGTGGAACCGGATATATTGAAAATACAAGCTATTCCGCACATAATATTTACAGATTTGATTAATTTGACGGTTAATTCTTTACAAAGTGAATAATTTTGGGTGCAAAGATATACAAATTTGATATATTGGCAATATGTTTCGGAAAAATATTCGTCTTTTTCTTGATTTTTGGACATGGTGATGGTAGAAGGTGATTCATTTGGGTCAGATCGTAGGTAGACTGATGAAAAATTCGTATTTTTGCAGTCCTATTAAAATATAGTATTAAGCAATATCATTTCTATCGTGAATACACAATATGAAAGCGAATTTTCCCGCAGTATTATTCGGAGCAGGGAAGAGGCCAAACGTCTCAACAGCCATGTTATCAAGGCTGAACATTTGGTGCTAGGTATAATCAAGGAAAACAACAATCGGGCATCTGATCTTATCCGCAGGTTGTGTGCCAAGGTGGATGCCATAGTGTTTCAATTAGAGGTTCATGTGAGTACTGTTATTCTCAGTCAGCAAGTTGCTGATGGATATGTAATGGATAGTTCTGCTTCGCGTGCTATGCGGGATTGTATCAAGGAAGCTGTTTCCCGTAATAGGAAGACTATAGGTGTAGAGCATCTGCTATTGGCAATTTTAAGCAATAAAGAATCGGGCGCATGCCAGATTCTCAATGAAAATGGTATTACATATGATGTTGTTTCAGAAGCGCTTAATCAGGAAGTTGCTTCTCTTGATGAGGATTCACTTCATTTTGATGATTCGGATGATGATGATGATGTTGTGCCTCCCAATGTAGGAAATACGGCTCGTGTGGAAGAAGAGACTACTTCAGACAAGAGTACTACTCCCTATTTGGACAAGTTTGGTCATGACCTTACACAAATGGCTCGTGAAGGTAAACTGGATTCCTGTATAGGGCGTGATGAGGAGATACAACGTATTGCCCAAATATTGAATCGTCGCCGCAAGAATAATCCCATCCTTATTGGTGAACCTGGGGTGGGCAAGACAGCCATTGTAGAAGGGCTTGCTGCGCGCATTGTCAGTATGCAGGTGCCTGTCTCCTTGTTGGATAAGCGTATTATCTCCCTAGATATGCCTTCTCTGGTAGCTGGAACCAAGTTCAGAGGGCAGTTTGAGGAACGTCTCATGCATCTGGTGAAAGAATTGGAATCTCATAGTGAACTTATTCTTTTTATAGATGAGATTCATACACTTATAGGAGCTGGTTCTGCAGCGGGTAGCATGGATGCTGCCAATATCCTTAAGCCCTTCCTTAGCCGTGGCGTCCTGCAGTGTATCGGTGCTACTACCATTGAGGAGTATCGCAAAACCATAGAGAAGGACGGCGCAATGGATCGCCGTTTTCAAAAGGTGATGGTACGGGCGAATACATCGGAGGAGACTCTCTCCATTCTTTGCGCTGTGAAGGAAAAGTATGAGAAACATCATCATGTCACTTATACAGATGAGGCTCTGCGGGCTTGTGTGCATCTTACAGACCGTTATATCTCCGACCGTTCCCAGCCTGATAAGGCACTGGATGCCCTTGATGAATCTGGCTCCCGTAGTCAGGCAGGTATCACTTCGTTGCCTCCTTCTCTTTCTGTCCTCAACAAACGTCTTCAAGAAGCTGTTCAGGCTAAGGAAGAAGCTGTGGCCAGAGAAGATTATGAGGAAGCTATGCGTCAACGTGATACCATTACTGCTTGCAAGGAAGCCATCAGTCAAGAGAAGGCTCGTTGGGAGAGCCAAGTACGTCAGGAACACCATGCCGTTACATTGGCAGATGTGGAGAATACGGTTTCGCTGATGAGTGGGATTCCCGTACAACGCATGGCAAGTGCAGAGTCTGTACGAATCAAGGGATTGCACAATGCCTTGCTGGCCAATGTTATTCAGCAGGATGAGGCAGTTGATTGCTTGGTACAGGCTATAATGCGTAATCGCATAGGGGTGAGAGATCCTCATCGTCCTATAGGTACTTTCCTCTTTACTGGTCCTACAGGTGTGGGTAAGACCTATCTTGCCCAGTGTCTTGCAGAGCATCTCTTTGGTAGCAAAGAGGCGCTTATTCGTATTGATATGAGTGAGTATATGGAGAAGCATGCTTCCAGTCGTTTGGTAGGTGCCCCTCCAGGATATGTAGGCTATGAAGAGGGGGGACAACTTACAGAGAAGGTGCGTCGTCGTCCTTATTCTGTAGTGCTGTTGGATGAGATAGAAAAAGCCAGTTCTTCCATCTTCAATCTTCTCCTGCAGGTGATGGATGAAGGACGGCTCACAGATTCTGCTGGTGTGACTGTCGATTTTCGTCATACTGTTATCATTATGACATCCAATTGTGGTACGCGTGAGGCATCTGAGTTCGCCCATCCTTTGGGTTTTGTTTCTCCAGCCAATGCCAACGTAGATTCTTTCATGAGAGAGTCAGAACAGATTAATCGTGCTCTTCGCAAGCATTTCACACCTGAATTCCGTAATCGAATTGATGAGGTCATTACGTTCCGTCCACTTCTCAAGGATAGTATCCGAAAGATAGCTCGTCTGGAGATGCATCGTCTGGAAAATCGTATCAAAGAATTGGGCTATGGATTACATTACAGTCCTGCAGTCCTCTCGTTTTTGGCAGAGAAGGGATATAGTGCTGAGTATGGAGCCCGACCCTTGAAGCGTGTTATCCAACATTACATCGAAAATGGCTTGGGTACTCTTATCATGGATAGTTCACTACCTGCTGGTCATACAATCAAAATCAGCAAGAAACCTGGTAGTGATCAATTGCTTTTCAAATAGTCAGGGCGTGATGCGTAATCTCGCAGAAATCGAGTGGGGTAGAAAGTTTTAGTCAACTCTTCTATTTTCTACCATCCTGTTAGGACTGGCCTTAGGAGAAATCTGTCTCATTGGTTTTCATTACATAGAAAGCAGACACCGGGTCAGTGGATTTTAAAGTGGGGCAGAAAGCGACAGGTAAAGTACTCGTTATCTTTTTCTTTCTTGCAGGGTGCCAGTCAAGGAAGAAACTCCGTCTCATTGATGCCCGTCCTCCAAGAGAGCAAGCACTAATCTTGGTACGGCCCTGCAAATTACCAGGGTTCAGTATGTTCAAAATGAACGTTTTGTCAACAAAAAAACAGGAGGGTCTCGTTGGAGGTGTCTGTTGACGTAGTATGACTTCTGTCAAGTTGTCTGCTGATTCAGTTGATGAAGAGAAAAAGAGTCCATTGAAGTAAGGAAAAGACTCCTTTTGGAAATTAAGTTGATTGACTTCTCCAAGCATCCACGGTGACTTGAAAAAGAGTCGTCGGTGCTTTCCAAAAGAATCGTCGATTCTCAGCAAAAGAGTCGTCGGTGCTAAGTAAAAGAATCGACGATGCTAAAAGGTAGCAGTCAATATACTCTCAGATATCACTTAACTGCTATGTCGTGGGAGGCAGTAATACGGGACAAAAACATAGTATAATCATAGTTTTTCCACTTGGGCTTCGTGAAGTTTTCTCTCTATTGCCTTCCTGTCTGTGGATTCATCTGGAGCAACACCATAGAAATGGGAGGTTTCTGAAAAAATACTTGTTTTTCCGATGAGATTCAGTGTCCTTATGAGGACTCCTGTCATTCTTTGAGCCATCTATGCCATGGGAAGGGGATGTGCTTTCCGATTCACCCTAATTGCTACAATGTATGGATAGAGTCATTCCATACAACCCCCAGTTTTATTTCTACTGAGCCCATGAACTCACCCATTTCGATTTATGGGTCTGAATAGGGAATGCAAAAGCCCTAAGTTGGATGATGCAGGACTTCGGCAGGATATTTGTTCTCTCGGAAGTTTGACCGGACAATCATAAATAATATTGATTGAATTGTGTATTTCAACCAATATTATTTTGACTCGTCAATGGGAACGACGAACACTGGGATAATCTCTTATGTTTTTCTTCCTTCTTGCAGGTGATGTCCTACTTCAGTTCTTAATCTTAGTCTGTATCTGACCTGGATTTTTGGGGAAATTCTCTCTTCTTGTTATTGACCATTTCGTTTAACA